>NZ_JBITJV010000004.1:40377-513845 GCF_044460385.1 Streptomyces sp. NPDC050121
CATCGCACAGTCTGCGGTGTCATCTAACCCCCCCGGGAGCCCGCCGGTCGACTGTCTCTTACCCCGAACCCGTACCGGCCGGCCCGGGCCGGGTCTCTCTCACCCGCCCGCCCCCGGCCGTCAGCGCGTCCTGCCCGGCCGCCGCTCATCGGTTCAGTCCACGCCGGGCCGGGCCAGGCCGAGGTCGTAGGCGAAGATCACGGCCTGGATGCGGTCGCGGGCGCCGATCTTGGCCAGGACGCGGCCGACGTGGGTCTTGACCGTGGACTCGGACAGGACGAACCGGGCGGCGATCTCGCCGTTGGTCCAGCCCTTGCCGACGGCGACGAGGATCTCCCGTTCACGGTCGGTGAGGGAGGCGAGCCTCGGGTCCTCGACGGAGTCGCCCCGGTGGGCGGGGACGTACTGGGCGTACTCGTCCAGGAGGCGGCGGGTGAGGGCGGGTGCGATGACGGCGTCGCCGGAGGCGACCGCGCGGATGCCGGCGAGGAGCTCCTCGGGGCGCGCGTCCTTGAGGAGGAAGCCGCCGGCGCCGGCCCGGATCGCGGCGTGGACGTACTCGTCGAGGTCGAAGGTGGTGAGCACGAGGACGCGCGAGCGACCGCCGGCGGCGACGATGCGACGGGTGGCCTCGATGCCGTCCATGCCGGGCATGCGGACGTCCATCAGGACGACGTCCGGGCGTAGTTCGGCGGCCTTGCGGACGGCCTCGGCGCCGTGCGCCGCCTCACCGACGACGTCGGTCTCGGCGACGGAGTCCAGGAGGATGTGGAAGCCGTAGCGTTGCAGCGGCTGGTCGTCCACGATGAGCACGGTGGTCATCGGTCACCGCCTTGGGGTGTGAGGTCGAGGACGGCCTCGACGTTCCATCCTCCGCCGCCCGTCGGCCCCGCGCTGACGGTTCCGCCGTACAGAGCTGCTCTCTCCCGCATGCCCACCAGGCCGTGTCCTTCCTCGTTCGGCGGTCCGGACGGTGTGGCCGGGCCGGTGTCCTGGACCCGGATGCTCAGCCGGGCGCCCGTCACGACGACCGCAAGGTGCACCCGGGCGTCGCCGGCGGCGTGCTTCATGGTGTTGGTGAGGGCTTCCTGGACGATCCGGTACACCGTCAGTTGGACCCCACCGTCCAGGGCCTCGACGTCGCCGGAGGTCCGGTAGACGACCTCCAGTCCGGCGGCGCGCACCGTGGCGCACAGCGCGCCGATGTCCGCGATGCCGGGCTGGGGGCTGAGCTCGGGCCCGCCGGCCGGACCGTCCGCGGCCTCACGCAGTACGCCGAGCACGCGCCGCAGCTCGCCGAGGGCCTGCCGGCCGGTGTCGCCGATGAGCTGCAGCGCCTCCTTGCCCCGTTCGGGTGCGAAGTCCGTGGCGTAGGCGCCGGCGTCGGCGAGCGTGATGATGACGGAAAGGTTGTGGCCGACGATGTCGTGCATCTCGCGGGCGACCCGGGTGCGTTCGGTGGCCGTGGCCAGCCTGCTGCGCTGGTCGCGCTCCGTCTCCAGCCGGGCCGCCCGCTCGCGCAGGCCGGCGAGCTGGGCCCGGCGGATGCGCACCACCAGACCGAGCGCGAGCGCCGCCGTCGCCGTGCTCAGCAGGAAGAACAGCGCGTCCCACACGGACACGGCCGAGGACGCGCGGACCGCGACCAGCGCCATGGCGCCCGCCATGGCCGCACAGGCCCACGGCAGCTGCCGCAGCCGCCCGTGCAGGGCCAGGCTGTACAGGGCGATGAAGAGGGCGACGTCCGCGCGCAGCGCCGCGCCCAGGGACCATTGGAGGACGAACACCGCGGCGATGACGCCGAAGGCCGCCATGGGCTTGCGCCGCCGCCAAAGCAGGGGCAGCACCAGTCCGGCCTGTAGTGCCAGCATTCCCGCGAGGGGCAACTCGGTGAAGGCGAGCCGGAAGCGGGGCGGTCCGTCGCCGCCGTCCACACCGCCGCGCAGCAGGTCGGGCAGGCAGAACATCAGGAAGACCACGATCACGACCACGGTGTCCAGCACCCACGGATGTGTCCGGTCGGCGTGGCGCAGCCGCTGGCCGCCCCGGGACAGCCGGGCGACCAGCGGTCCCATCCCGCTGATGTCATCGGAGGTCACGGACGTCACCTGTCCATGGTGCGGGCGTCAGACGTCGGTGCGCGCGAGCCGGTAGGCCGCGCCGCCCAGCGCCAGCGCCGTCCAGCAGACGAAGACCAGCAGTCCGGCGCCCGGCGAGAGGGCCGTGGAGTCGTGGGTCAGCGCGAACATCGACTGACCCGCGTTGGACGGCAGGTAGGGGCTGATGTCGTTCTGCCAGGAGCTGGGCAGCAGGGAGATCAGCCCCGGGATCAGCATCAGGGCGGCGACCAGCACCGAGATCCCGCCGGCCACCGACCGCAGCAGCGCGCCCAGCGCGGCCCCGATCACGCCGACCAGCCCGAGGTAGAGGCCCGCGCCGAGCAGGCTCCGCAGGACGCCCGCGTCGGAGAGGCTCATGGCCGCGGGCGTTCCCGAGACGATGACGCTGCCGAACACGAAGGCGACGAACGCGCCGATCGTCCCCACGACGAGGGCGACCAGCCCGAACACGGCCGCCTTGGACCACAGCACGGGCAGCCTGCGAGGCACCGCCGCGAGCGTGGAACGGATCATCCCGGTGGAGTACTCGCCCGCCGTGACCAGCACGCCGAGCACGCCCAAGGCCAGCTGGGCGAAGTTCGTGCCGAAGAGGGAAAGGCTGACGGCCGTCGAGGCGGCGAAGTCGCGGTCCATGTGGCTGGAGCCGATCTCGGACTTGTAGCGGCTCGCGGCGATCAGCCCGAAGGCCACCAGGAACAGCAGGCCGAGGCCGAGGGTGATCCAGGTCGAGCGCAAGGACCACAGCTTGGCCCACTCGGAGGCGAGCACGCGCCGTCCGGTCACCCGGTAGGCGGGGCGGACGGGGGCGGTACGGGGTTCTTCGGCCGTTGCCGTGAGGGTGCTCATGCGGGCCTCCCAAGCGTCTCGATCGCGGTCGTGGAGCCGTGGTACTCCACGGCATCCCTGGTCAGGTCCATGAACGCCTCTTCCAGCGACACGGTCCGCGCGCTCAACTCGAACAGTGCGATGCCGTGTTCGGCGGCCCTGAGTCCGATCTCACGGGCGGTCAGGCCGCTCACCTGGAGTTCCTCGGAGCCGATCCGGCCGGTGACGTCGACGCCGGGTCCGGCGAGCACGTCGCGCAGCCTCGCCGGGTCCTGCGTGGCGACCTTCACGGTGTCGCCGCCCGCCTCGCGGATCAGGTCCGCCACGGTCGTGTCGGCCAGCAGCCGCCCGCGCCCCACGATGATCAGGTGGTCCGCGACCAGAGCCATCTCGCTCATCAGGTGCGACGACACGAACACCGTCCGCCCCTCGTCGGCGAGCCCCTTGAGCAGGTTGCGGATCCAGAGCACACCCTCCGGGTCCAGCCCGTTGACCGGCTCGTCCAGCATCACCGTCTGCGGATCTCCCAGCAGCGCCGCCGCGATGCCAAGCCGCTGCCCCATGCCGAGGGAGAAGGCGCCGGCCCGCTTCTTCGCCACGCTGTCGAGACCGGCGAGGCCGATGACCTCGTCGACCCGGCTGCCGGGAATGCCGTGGGTGAGCGCGAGTGCTCTGAGGTGCTGGTAGGCCGAGCGGCCCGGGTGGATCGACTTTGCCTCCAGCAGGGCGCCGACCTCCTGCAGCGGCGCCCGGTGGTGGGCGTAGGGGTGGCCGTTCACGGTGACGGAGCCGCTCGTCGGGGCGTCAAGGCCGACGATCATGCGCATGGTCGTGGACTTGCCCGCGCCGTTGGGCCCGAGGAAGCCGGTCACCGTGCCGGGCTTCACCACGAAGTCCAGCCCGTCGACGGCCGTCTTCTCGCCGTACCTCTTGGTCAACCGCCGTGCGTCGATCATTCGCGTTCTCCCTGTCGGGCTCCGGCGTCCGTCACTTCGGACGCCTCACCGGCAACGCTAGGTGCCGAATCACCCGAATCCGGTGGTACCGGGGGGCTGAACCGCGGCGGGCGCGTAGTACCGCGGTACTACGTGCCCGCCTGCGGTGTTTTCCGTGTTCGTCGGCTCCGCCTCGGTGGCAGCAGGCGTCCGGCCGCCGCGGAGGGCGCCCCGCCCCCGCGGGGCCCGGCCCCCTGGCATCCGCCACGCACTGGGCCAGTTTCGAACACATCGGCCATCCCAGCCGTCACTCGCCGGTGAGCGGCAGCGACATCTGCAACAGGGCGAAGCCCAGAGAGCCGCCCCACAAGGCGCATGCCCTGGCCCGTCGGCCGTGCACCGCCCGCACGTCGGCCAGGACCCGGCCGACCGCGCGCCCCACACCGCGGCGCGCCGTACGGCTCAGCGCCACGACTGCGGCGACCACGGCGACACCGCCGACCACCGAGAGCATGACGCAGGCGCGCGGGACGGTCGGCGAAAGCCGCGGGGTCGGGGCGATGCCAGCAGCAGTACGACGGCCAGCGCGAAGCGGACCAGCCCGCCGACGGCGGCCTTGACCGCGAGCGCGGTCGCCGAGCGGGCGGTGGACAGACCGCAGCGGGTGAGGAACCGCAGATTGACCGCGCTTGCGCCGACCCCGGCAGGCAGCACGTGGTTGACCGCACATGCGGCGAACTGTGCCGCCACCAGCCGCCCGGCGGGCAGCCGTTCGGCCACCGCTCCCTGCTGGGCGACGGCCGCGCACGCCCAGGTCGCCAGAGCGGCCCCGCAGGCCGCCAGCAGCCGGGCGCGATCGGCGACGGCAAGGCGGTCGGCGCCGGCGTCCACCGTGTGCCGGTGTGCGGCGAGCACCCAGACGGCCGCCACCACCACGGCCGCGGTGACGGCGAGCTGCCAGGGCCGGCCGAGGCCGCGGGACAGCGGAACGCCGGTGACGCTCACTGCCGCCCTCCCGCCGCCGGGGCGGGTGCTCGGTATACGCGCAGGCCGGCCACCCGGTGCTCGGTCCAGGCGCGGGCATAGCCGGGCGGGCCAACGCCCGGTGCCACGAGCGTGGCAGTGGGCAGGCGGCGGGCGGTTCGCCGGATGCCGGCCGACGTGGTGTTGGCATCGTGGCCGACGGTCGCCGCGGAGGAACAGCCACGCGTAGTAGGCGATCGGGACGTCGTTCACTCCCGTGACCAGACAGGGCGGGCGAACGCCCAGCCGGTGCAGCCCGGCGGCGACGGAGGCCCACTCGCGGTGGGCCGCGGTGGTACGGCGCACGGTGTCCTCCAGCACCACGAGCTCCCGGCGCCGCGAGAGCTTCTACTGGGCCGCCGTGCTGGCCACGTTCGCGCTGGGCACCGCCGCGGGCGACCTCACCGCCACCATCGGCCTCGGTTACCTGGGTCGCACTGTGGGCGGCGGACCGGGTGCTGACGCTGGCGAAGGCCCTGGGCCATGACGTCCAGGGCCTGCCGCTGGGATGCAATCATCAGACTTGCTTCTCTCTGTCCGACGAGTCGCGGCCCCACCGGTCACGCCTCGGCCGCCGCAGTGCTGATGGTGCAGCTGGTGCCTACGAGTGGCCGGGGCGTGGCTGACCAGACAGGATGGGAGGGGTGGATAGTGGGCCCCAGCAGGCCGCCTGATCCCTCCAGCTCCCCGGCGTCAACGAGTGAGGAAGTGAAGGAAGGCGGGCCATGGCAGACGGTGCGGTGGACCGATCCGAAGGCTTCGGCGAGCGGCTGCTCGGCCTGCTGCTGGATCGGGCGCAGCTGATACCGCCGCAGCTGATTGCCCCGCTGATCGCGGAGGAAATGGCCACGATCGGCGGGCGTGATGTCTCCATCCTGCTTCAGGACTACGCGCAGGAAGTGCTGGTGGCGCTGCCGGGCAGGAAGCTGCGCGTTAGCCAGGCCCAGCCGATTGCAGACTCCTCCGCCGGCCGGGCCTTCGCGCGCGTGGAGGTTGTCGAGGTGAAGCAGGCTGACGGCATCCGGATGTACTTGCCGCTGCTGGACGGCAGCGACAAGGTGGGGGTGATGGCCCTCACCCTGGATGCCGTCGGCGACGACGACCGGCGGGTGCTGCGCAGGCTCGCAACCCTGGTCGCCGACTTGCTGGTCACCAAGGACGCCTACACCGACCAGTTCTTCCTGGCCCGCCGCCGGGAGCCGATGAGCGTGCCCGCCGAGATCCAGTGGAGCCTGCTGCCGCCGCTGTCGATGTCCGTCCCACAGGTCGCTGTCGCCGGCATGCTGGAACCCGCCTACCGGGTCGCCGGCGACAGCTTCGACTACGCCCTCAACGACAGCATCCTGCACGCGGCCGTAATCGACGCAATGGGCCACGGCTTGGACGCCGCCACGGCGGCGACCATCGCGATTGGCGCCTACCGCCATGCCCGGCGCGGGTTCGTCAGCCTGCCCGAGAAGTATGCGTTCATGGACAACGCCATCTCCCAGCAGTTCGGACCCGACCACTTCGTCACAGCACAGCTGATGCACATCAACATCGCCACCGGCAAGCTGGAGCTGGTCAACGCGGGCCACCCCGCCCCTTTGCTGATCCGCGACGGCCGGGTCGTGCAGCAGCTGGAGAGCGCGACGACGCTGCCCATCGGCCTCGGCGGTGAACTGCCGCCGATCAAAGAGCACACACTCCAGCAAGGCGACCGGGTCCTGTGCTACACCGACGGCATCATCGAGGAGCGCGTCGAGGGCGGAGAGCCGTTCGGTGAGGAACGACTCATTGCTTGCGTCAACCGCCTGGGCAAGGAGCCGTCACAAGGGGTGCGAGCAGATCTGCGCCGCCTCTCCCACACTCTGAAGAACCAGCGGGGCGGGCGCACCAGTGACGACGCCACCCTTTTCATGATCGAGTGGCATGGGGGCTCCGCCGACCACCTGGCCGAACTTGACTGAGGACCCTGTCGTCCACCACCGGAAACCGGCGACTGCCGACTGCCGACTGCCGACTGCCGACTGCCGACTGCCGACTGCCGACTGCCGACTGCCGACTGCCGACTGCCGACTGCCGACTGCCGACTGCAAAGCATCACACAGACACGTCTGACCAGCTTCGTCCAGACACCCAAGACGCCGGGCGATGTCGGCCTCAACCGGGCTCCGCAGAGCACCGTTCACTCTCCGCGGTTCCGGTGGCGGCCCCGCGAGCATCGAGGTCGGGCACGCCCGGACCGGACGGTGGCGAAGCCGCCGGGCTCGACGAGGCGGATCGCCTCGCCGTGGGCGGCCGACAGGTCCGCGAGGGAGTCGGTGTTGCGGGCGACGGCCCTGTCACCGCGCTCCAGGGCCGCCTGCGCAAACTCGCGGCCGAAGCCGCGGGAGGAACCGGTGACATGGCGGTGCACCCCGCTCAGATGTTGCACAAGATCGGACAGCGTCCACTCGGGGCAGACAGCACCTGCACGTCGTGGCTGGGCACGAAGGCGACCGCTGCCCGGAACGCGACCGTCTGTGCGTCGTTCAGCCGCAGCAGGACGGGGAACGAATGTCCTTGCCACACGGATGCCTACAGTCACCCCGGACAACCGCAGTCGAAATACACAGCGGTACAGGGGCACGCAAGGCATGCGCACGTCGCGGGCCACTGCACGGGACGCGCAAGTGGATAGCGCGAGTGCCGGTGAAGCGGTTAGATCGCAAGACTCATCGACTCAGCCGCCGCTCTTGCGCCTGAACGACCGCTGGCTCGCAGCCGGGCCGTGCGCCGAACGCACCTTCGATGCATCGGACTTGGCGGCAATATCAACGGCATCCGCCTGCGCACCGCGCTTGCGCGCCAGGGCTTCGCGGAACTTGCGCTTGAGGTCGTAGTTGCCGTCGCTGTCCGGCTCCAGAGGGGACGTCTCGGGGGCAGCCAGCTCCGAACCTTCCGCAGATACGGGCTCCACGGTCATGGTGACCTCCTGGGTTCGGGGGGTGGGCAAGCACAGCTTGTCATGCCGGGCGCAGTGCGAGGCGCCGGCAACATCATCCTGCTCCGTTTCGGCGAGCATCCCTCCCAGCGGCCAAAGGCGTTGACTTCGTAGGTGAGGCACACAGGACGGCTTCGGGCTGGGCCAAGAGTTGTCGATCCCGTGGCCAGGCTGCCAGGGCAACGGCTCTCAGCCGTTGCGACGCACGAGGGCGGCCCTGCGGGCCTCGGCGAGCTTGCGGGCCTCGCCCGCCTTTCGGGACTTGCCGCCGGCACCGCGGGAGGTGCCCTTGCTGGCGCCCAGGCCGCGGAAGGGAGCGTTGGTGTTCTTGGGTCGGGGGACGGCGAGTCGTGTCAGCAGATGACGAGCACCCCGACATCCCGCTCCCGGCTACCGCGACGGGGCAGACCCTCCAGATCTGCTTCGAGCTGA
Organism: Streptomyces sp. NPDC050121; assembly: GCF_044460385.1. Taxonomy (NCBI): domain Bacteria; kingdom Bacillati; phylum Actinomycetota; class Actinomycetes; order Kitasatosporales; family Streptomycetaceae; genus Streptomyces; species Streptomyces sp. NPDC050121. The sequence goes on from NZ_JBITJV010000004.1 coordinate 48,678, forward strand.
CCATGCTCTGTCCCGCCGTGAGCACCGCGATCCGGCCCCGACGTGATGCTCGACCTGAGGGGAAACGACCAGCCCGTCACGATCCGCTCCGCCGACCGCGGCGATCTCACCACCCTGGCCATGCCCATCAAGCCCGGCCGCTCCGCCTGAGAATGACGACGAGGAACACCCATGACCACCGCACCCGTCAGCCCCGACCCGACCCGACCATGGAAGCCATAAGCCAAGCCGGCAGCGAAGGCCGAGCCGGTGACATCGCTTCTGCCCGCCAGAAGCTTCTGACCCTGTGGTCCGCGGTCGGTGTCACGGGCGACCAGCTTCACCGCTGCTCTCTCGCTCACCACCTGGCAGATCTCTATGAAGATCCCGCCCAGGCCCTGGCCTGGGACGTCCGGGCCTTGGGGGCAGACCGCTGGCGCAGGCGATCACGGCGCCAGGGCAGAGGAGCCACACACACGGAGCGCGCGGCGTCCAGCGGCTCCGGCAAGCCGGCCACCACGCAGCGAAGCCGGTGCCTCGCCAACCGGCACACCGCGTCATCCCGAAGGAATGCGAAACTCGAATTCGGGACGGTCCCACGGCACGGCGGGCGGGTTCGCAAACGCGGTCCCGGTCCGCACCGCGCCAACACGGTGGTAGAAGTCCTCGGCGGGAAGATGCGACACGACCATGACACGCTCGAGCCCGGCGGCACGGGCCTCGGACTGCATGTGCGCCACGAGCAGCCGTCCAATACCCCGTCCTTGCACTTCGTCGGCAACGAACAATAGGTCGAGCTCTGGTGGAGCAAGGACGAGCGAATAGAACCCGAGGACCCGGCCTCCCTGCTCGTCGGAGCCGACGGCCACAAAGGTGCGGTGGGCCTCGATGTAATCAGGCCCGACTCGGTAGCCCGCGACTGCGGCTGCGTACTTACCCTCGTAGGCGCTTGAGCCACGCACGAGCCGGGTGAGCCGTTTGGCATCCCGCGCGACGGCCCTCCGTATCGTGACCGGCCGGCTGATCGGGGAAGTGCGTGAACTCATCGGGAGAGTATTTCGCACCGGGGCGTGCCGCCGTGCGGCGGGTCGGCCGCTCGGGCAGGATTCCTGCACCGCTCCCGGGAACCGCCTGCCCAGGCACCAGATCGACCAAGTCACTGGCGCCGCATCGACCGCCGTCGACAGCAACTGGGACGCCCGAACCACTGCGGAGAAGCCGGAGAACGGGGTGGTCAACCGCTGCTTCCCCTGGGCCTGCCGCAGCGAGGGCCAGCCGAGCGCGGCGTTGGCCTGCCGGTCGCCGCCGCGGTTGAGGCGACGGTACTGCCGGCGTCCGGAGGAGCGCTCAACAGGGCTGACACCGCACAGCGCGGCGAACGACGCTTCGCTGTCGAGCCGTTCCGGGTTGTCCCCCACCGTGATCAGCAACGTGACCGCCGTGCCCGGACCGATGCCGACCACGTCGAGAAGCTGCGGGGCATGCCGTTCCACGAGCCGGGTCAGACGAGCCTCTACATCCCGGATCTCCTCTGAGAGCTGGCCGATCCTGTGAGCCAGCAGGCCCAGCGTGATCCGGGTGGCCTGCACCACCGTCTCCGCACCGACCTCCTCGTGACCACACGCATCGGTGGTGCGGGCTTTGACGGCCGACACCTTCGTGAGTTTGTACGTTCTCGCGATCTGTACCGGCCCGTCTCCCGCTTTCGCCCGAGCACAGGCCCGCCCGCTCAAAACGGCTCGCGTCGCGTTCTGGGCATCCAGCGGATCCGATTTACCGCGCCGCCGACGATCCGCCAGGTCCATCCAATTCACGTCGAACACGTCCACGCCCTGGGCCAGCAGATAGCGGGACAGGGACGCCCCATAGGAGCCGGTCCCCTCCACCCCGGCCTGCCCCACGGCTCCCGACTTCCTGGCCCACTTCAGCAGATCGCGGTATCCCGCCGCGGTGGCCGGGAAACGCTACTTTCGAAACACGCCCTAGCGGACCTGACAAACTGCGAAGTCGACCGCTGACCGACCTTCTTGACGGAAGTCATCCGCCCGCAACCAGCCCGAGCACTCCGAAGCCCGCGCACACCAGACCCGCGACCAGCAACTTCACGCTGCACACCACTCATTGCTTTAGTGGTCCGCCATCCCCGGGAACCGCCGGCGTTGCACTCCTCCAGCCGGTACCCGCCGAGCGCCTCGACACGCTGCTGCTCGGCGGGCGGGTTGGTTGAAGTGATGTCGAAGTGCATACGCTCTTTCACTGGCTTGGGCTCGCCGGTTCGCTGGACAACCGCAAATGTCCTGGAGTTCGCACAGTGGGTCACGGCCCGACATGGACATGAGCTGCCCACAAAGACGGCGTATCGACGTATTTGTCGCGTTGCGCGCGCATCGTGTGGTGCAACGCGGTGGCGACCTTGTCGTCTTCGATTCTGTCCGTAAGGTCGAGCAGACTGGCGTAGAAGCGGTCAGAGACCCGGGCGGCCAGCCTGTCGTTCACTTCCCAGAGAGTGCCGATCACGTGGCGGAATCCAGCGAGTTGGAACGCAGAAGTGAGGTGAATCGCCTCATCCACAAGGCGGAGGTCTGCCGTGAGCGCGGTTCGGCACGCCGACAGATAGGCCAGCCGAGCGTGGACCAGGCTGGCCGAGGCGAGAGCGGCGACAGACATCGGTGTTGTCCGGTGGCCGTGGAGCAGTAGGCCACTGCGAGAAGGGTCCGCGGCATCGCTGACAGCGTGGCAGGCGAAATGTGCGATGGAGCAGTCGGCCAGGTGAGAAAAGACATTGGCCGCGGTGGCTACTGCATCGTGTGTGTGCTCCGCGTTGGTACCTGGATCGTCGGTGAGGACGACATGCTGAGGCAGTCGCCTTTTGAGGTTCTCGACTTCGCTGCGTACGTAGGGCAGCGGGTGAGCCCCGGGTGTGCTCGGCATAGCCACGATCAGCGCTTTTCCGGGAGGAGCCGTTGGCGGGGTTCGCCGTCGCGCGTGGCTCAGGGCACGGATCGTTGGAGTGTAGGAGGAGATGACGCGATCCATGACGGTGTGGCCGGTCCTTTGTCGGTGGCGGCCGGCAGCGTGGATGGGCAGTAAGCCGAGCGGGCCTGCGAGGACCCACCAAATCCGCGGCAAAGCCGCTCCCTCCGACGATGATTCGCGGATCTCCAGCCGTTCGAGGACAGGTTCGGCAGCCGCTTCCCACAGCCATTCCAGGACATCGTGCAGCGCATCCTGCGCACGGTTCTGTTCGTCTTGCCCAAGGCTGGGATCGTGGACGTCAGCAAGCGATTTGTGGAACTGGAAGAGCTTTTCGCTGACGTTTTCCACCGTGAGTGAGGGCAGCTCGATGCTGGTGATTCCTTGGGTCCGCACAAGAATGGCGTCGCTGCGGTGCGAGCTGACGTTGAGTACCGCGACGGGGCCGTGGGACGCCTCCTGCACGAGCTCTTCTGTCTTAGGCGGGAGATGGAAGGTGTGGAAGCCGTCGAGCCCGCGAATCTCATCGACGGTCTCGGCGAACTGAGTGGAGAGCCCGTGCCGGTCAAGGAGCACGTGCGTCGGTGAGTTCGTTGCCGGCCCCCTGCTGCCGAAGTGCACGGGAACCCCGGAGGCGTGCAGCTGGTCGCGCAACTCCGCATAGCGGGCAGCCAGAGCGGGATGTCGCTGCTGCAGGTCCGTCAGGTCGCTGCGGGTGTCGAGAGCCTGACTGAGCAGCACTGTTCTGCCTTGCTCCAGCAGCCCCAGCGCGCGTGCGGCGCCCGCTCGGCCATGGGCGGCCAGGGCGAGGGCGGCGGCATCGCCGGCCAGTCCGGACAGGCTCCTCAGGGCGTCCTGCTGGTCGACACGGGTGAGTCGCCGCGAGGCGGTGTCCGGAAGCAGACGCACGGCGTTCTCCAGGAGCTCGGCGGCGTAACGGGTGTTGCCCCGGTCCTGGGCCAGTTCCGCGGCCGAACCCGCTGCGCTGATCCTCCAGGCCGGCGCGCCGACGGTGTTCGATGCGGCGGCGGCGTAAGCCTCAGTCGCCGCGTCCAGGCCCGCGGCGTCCGCGCCTTCTTGGGCGCGAACCCGAAGAGCCCGCCCCAAGTTGTACTGGTGGACGACCCTGTAGGGATCGGTTTCGGATCCGGCCTGCACTGCCGCTCGGGCCGTTTCGACTGCCTCGTCCAGGTTTCCGGACTCCCCGCCGGTGCGCTGGTGCTGAAGGCGGAGGGCGTCACTGAGGTTGGACAGGCACAATACGTGGAGCGGGTGGCCGAGAGGCGCCGCGCGAAGGGCCTGGCGGCAGATGTCGACCATCTCCTCCAGATGGGACGGCTGGCTGGTGGGTGTGTCGGCCCGGTAGCCGAGAGCGGCTGCCAGGGCGGACAGGTGCATGGCCCGGTTGACGTGATCCTCGGGGGTGAGGCCAACGGCTTGCCGGCCGGCCTCGATCGATTCGTCCAGGTCCGCCGGATTGCCGAAGCGCTCGAAATTCCTCCTCAAAAGCCCGCTCAAGTTGGCCCAGAACACACTCGACTTCGGCCCGGACCCGGTCGGTGGCACAGCACCCTTGACGGCCTCACGCAGATGTTCGATCGCTTCCTGGAGGTCGGCCTGTGCGCCGGTACGTGCGAACCGGTCACCGAGTGCTGCCCCCAGGTTGGAGAGAAACACAGCCACGCCGGGGTCTTCACGGGGAGTCAGACTCGCGGCCTCGCGCAGCAGGAGAACGGCCTCGTCGAGAATTTCCTGCTGACCGGTGATTCCGAACTGGTTCCGAAGGGATGCTCCCAGATTCGACAGGACAGCCGCACGGTTGGGGGCGTCCTCGTGGGCGGCCTCCAGGGCACTACGGCTCGCCGCGACGGCCTCGTGGAGATACCCGGGTTCCCCAGTGCGTTCGAAGCGTTCTCGCAGGAGAATGCCGAGGTTGCCCAGCAGCCTGGCCCGCCCTGGATCGCCGTTGTCGAGGTGTGCGGGGTGCACTGCCAGCGCATGCGCCTCAATGGCCTCGTCGAGGTGCTCGGTCGTCTCGCTTCTGCGGAACTGTTCCAGCAAGGAGTCCGCCAGGTGGGCCCGGTACATCACCTGGCCCGGGTCGTCGGGATGCGCGGTCAGTACGGCTTGGCGGAAGACGGTGACTGCCTCGCCGAGTGGGTTCCGGTCGTCCGTGTCCTGGTGCCGTGCCTGCAGTGCCTCGCCCAGAGCGTGCAGGTATCGCGCCCGGCTGGGATCTTCGGAGGAGACCCGCTGCACGGCTTCCCGGGCGGCGGTGATCGCTGCCTCGAGATCGGGCTTTACTCCCTCCTTCTTGAATCGCAGCAGCAGAGCTTCACTGAGTTTGGCCAAGCCGAAGGCACGGGATGCGCTGACCATGGGGGGCGTGGCTTCCACAATGCGGCCCCACAGGCCCGGAACGACGGCACGCAGATCGGGGCCCGCTTCTTCCCGCATCTCCTGGAGCATGGCCAGCGCGGCAGGGACGGCGGCACGGGCGAGCAGAGGCAGCAAGAGCTCGGGCAGCGGTATGCCACCCGCCACGAAGCACGGCACAAGGACCTGTACCGCTGCCTCGATTTCCTCGTCGTTCGGGCGGCCCTCGCGCTGCAGTGCCCACGACCTGTACCAGTACAGGGAACCGAGCGTGGTTCTGGGCTCACCGACCTCACTGTCCCGCAAGGCTTCTGCGAGTCGGCGGGCATCGGCCAGCGCCTCCGGTTCCAGTACCGCCGACAGGTCGCTCTCCGTCTCGAATCGGCGCACACGCGCGGCAACGGCCGCGGCGGGGTCCACCCGCATGATTCTCCCTCCGCACACTCAGCAGAAAAACGCTAGTACCTCGGTGGGCGAACCAGGATTTCCCAGCCGACTGTGTTCGCCACCGGTCAACTCCGGTCACCTGTGTGCAGGCGGCGGTGCATGACGAAGCATCCACAGCCGAATGCAGGCACTGCCACAGCCAGCGTCAGCGCGACGGGTGAGGCCCTGCCGGTGACTGCGTACATGAGCACGGTGACGGCCAGCCAGCCTGTGGCGGCGCCGACCAGGCCGGCCAACACAGCGCCGACTCGCCCCCGTCCGCGGCCCTGTCCAGCAGTCTGCGACGGGGCAACGAGCCACAGCACCATGCTGCCCAACAGGAGGGCGGCCGCGCCGAGCAGTGCGATGAGGGCGGGAATCGCGGGACGGGGTAGCAGGGGAATCCGGTATTCGAAGGTCTGCGCGGCGGCCAGGACCATCAGCACGGCGCCAAGAAGAGCCGTCTGCATCAGATTCGTCTCGCTCTGCCGCCGCTGGAGGGCGTCGGCCCGTTCCTGGACGATCTCCCGGCGCCGCTGCACGGCATGCTCCGCCTCGGCCGCCACAGCCGCCAGCGCATCTCGTGCGCGTTCCCGGTCCGCTTCCAGGTAGACCAGTTCGTCGGTCAGGTGCTGGATGAACCGGCCGGCCAGAGCGATATCCTCCGCGAACACGCCGGGAGCATCGGCGGACACACCGGCATCGTCACTCAGGACGCGCATGTTGGCCTCGGTGATCTGTGCGGTGGCGCGCAGCTCCCTCAAGCGGGTGATCCGCTGGGTGAGCCCGGCGGAGCCGGCGGTCAGCGCCAGCAGCCGGTTGCGCCACAGAGCCAATTCGTCGCCGCGTGCGTCCGGCTGTGCCTCGTCGACCGTCGGGGACCTGTCCAGAACCGCCAGCGCGGCGTCCACGATCGCCCCCACGTCGGAGCCCGGATCTCTGTCGTGGGCCGCGCGCACCCTGATCTCATAGCGAAGCTTGGCCGCGTTGGCGAGATACCGGACGAACGACGGTGGTGCGCTGCCCCCCTGGCTCCAGAGCCAGCGCTCGACTTCCTGCGGCTCGCTCCCACGGTCGACGGCAACAGCGACGAACCGGCGTAGCTGCCGGGTCTCGGAGGTGTCGCCCGTCTCCCACACGGTGACCGGCGGGCGGATCACGTCGACGCCGGGCCCCAGACGCGGCAGCGGATCGACAGAAGACAGCCCGGCCCGGATCGACTCCTCCATCAGCTGGGTGTTCACCGGGAACCCGTCATCCGCGCTACGGTAGGCGACCAGAAGCCGTGCCTCGCCGAGGACCCACTCTCCCGTCGTACCGACGACTTGCGCCCATCGCCGGTCCCATTCCGCCCACGACGCCTCGGCAGCCGCAGCGGGCGAGAGTGCCACCGACAGGCACAACAGGTCTTGGTGTCGTCGCAGGATCGCCTGTGACAAACCGTCGCGGCTGCGCCGCGCCCCCAGTCCTCCGGTCGCGGGCAGACCCGCCAGCTCTTCGGGGAGCACGTCGGGCAGTCCGGTCGCCACTGCGGGAAGCGTCATATCAAGATCCGTCCCGAACGCCTCCCACGCCTCGCGCAGCCGCTGGTACGACGCAGCAGCACGCCGTCCGGTCGTGGCGGTGAACAAATGGACGACCAGGGACTGGTCAGTGAGGGTCGTCACCGGTCGGCTCACCCTCCACCCGATCGTCGCCCCCGGCTTCGCTGCGCAACGCGTGTACCAGCCGGTTGGCTCGTTCCAGCACGTCGTGCGGTGCGGGCTCGCCCTCCTCACCGAGCGGTGTTCGGATCCGGGCGGGCGTCGCGAGCTCCAGCTGTCCCGTCGCGGCGTTCAAAACGTCCGCGTTCCCCGACACAACCGCGCTCTCCATCCGGTCAAGGGCACGCCTCACACGTTCCCACCCGGTCGCCGTCAGCACCAGACCGGTGATCCCGGCCACCGCCTCCGCGGCTTCGCCGCGGTCCTCAGCACTGCTCGCCCCGACAGCACCCTGTTCCGGCAATTCCATACGTACAGATGGTAGTTGAGCGGGAGGCGAGCGCTGCCCGCTTCCCTTTTCTGATGATCGTCCGCTCCGACCGGTGCCCATGCGGGGCGCCTTCCAGCGGAAGGGGACCCCAAGGGCACTTGGGTGCAGGGTGAGTCCGAAGCCGGGACCGGAGGTCGCCATCGTTTCGAGCGGATCCGATTTGCCGCGCGGACAGCGATCTGCCCGATCCATCCGATTCACGTCAAACACATCCACGCCCTGAGCCAGCAGATAGCGCGACAGGGACGCGCCGAAGGAGCCGGTCCCCTCCACCCCGGCCCGCCCACGGTTCCCAACTTCCTGGCCCATTTCAGCAGATCGCGGTATCCCGCCGCAGTGGCCGGGAACTCGTCGGTGGCAAGCACTGCCCCATCACGGAGAGCACCGCAGCCACATGCGCATCCCGGTGCGTGTCCACTCCCAAAACCACCTCACCCGTGGAGCGTCGCACCTGGGCGGCCTACCGCGTCGACCACCACGATCTGCGTTTTACCGGCGAGTATCGCCGGGAGCTGGACAACATCACCTTTGCCGGGGAGCGTGCGGCGGCCGAGAAGACCATCAAGGCGTACGCCGTCTACCAGCGCGACGACCGCCGGTTCCGCGCGCTGGTGGCGCAGGGCAAGCAGCGCGAGGCGGTCGCCTTCTGCATCAGCTGGGAACCCGGCATGTCCAACGCGCACTTCGGCTCGTATATGGCCGCCCTGGATCAGCTGATCGCCGTCGACCGCGGCCACTTCGCCGCCTCGGCGAGCGAGGGCCGGTCCGCCGTGACCGGGCTGCTGCCGTGGACGTGCGGGGCGCTGCTGGAGGTGGGCGTGTTCACGCTGCTCGGGTTGCGGCCGCGGCTGGCCGAGTTCGCCTGAGCGGACCGGGGCTGGTCATGAGCGCGGGGATCCGGTGGGTTGCTCCTGGCTCTCGGCCACGGTCGGGGGTTCGCCGCGGCGGACGGAACCGGGGGCGCGGGCGGCCGGACGGTCGGCGTGGGCGGACGAGGTCAGCTGCCAGGGGACGCTGGTGACCATCACGCCGGGGGTGAAGAGCAGGCGGCTCTTGAGCCAGAGGGCGGACTGGTTGTGCAGGAGGTTCTCCCACCAGTGGCCGACGACGTACTCGGGGATGAAGACGGCGACGACATCGCGGGGGCTTTCGCGGCGGATGGAGCGGACGTACTCCACCACGGGCTTGGTCACTTCCCGGTAGGGCGAGTCGAGGATCTTCAGCGGGACCTCGATGCCGTACTCCTCCCAGCGTGTGCGCAGCGCCGCCGCCTCGTCACGGTCGACGGAGACGGTCAGCGCTTCGAGCTGGTCGGGCCGGAAGGCTCGCGCGTAGGACAGGGCCCGCAGGGTCGGCTTGTGGATGGTGGAGACGAGCACGATGCCGAACACCCGGCTGGGCGGGACGAGTTGATCACGCGGGTCGGTGACGGCGAGCTCGGCGGCGGTGGCGTCGTAGTGGCGGCGGATGCCGCGCATCATCACCCACAGCACGGTCGCGGCGACCACCGCCAGCCAGGCGCCCTGGGTGAACTTGGTGGCCAGCACGATCAGCAGGACAAGGCCGGTGACGACGGCGCCGGTGCCGTTGATGACGCGGGCGATCTTGTGGCTGCGGCGTGCGGCCGGGTCGGTCTCGGTGCGCAGTTCGCGGTTCCAGTGCCGGACCATGCCGGTCTGGGAGAGCGTGAAGGAGGTGAACACGCCCAGGATGTAGAGGTGGATGAGCTGGGTGACGTTGGCCTTGAAGCCCCACAGCAGCAGGCCGGCGACGATCGCGAGGGCGAGGATGCCGTTGGAGAAGGCGAGCCGGTCGCCGCGGTTGTGCAGCTGGCGGGGCAGGTAGCGGTGCTGGGCGAGGATCGAGGCGAGCAGCGGGAAGCCGTTGAAGGCGGTGTTCGCGGCCAGGATGAGGATGAGGGCGGTGGCGGCCTGGATGAAGTAGAAGCCGATGCTGTGCTCGCCGCCGAAGACGGCGGCCGCGATCTGGGCGATGACGGTGCGCTGGGTGTAGCTCTCACAGCTGCCGTCCAGACCGGTCAGCCGGCAGGAGTCGTCGGTGACGCGCACCTTGGAGATCAGCGCCAGCGTGGTGACACCGATGAACATGGTGATGGAGATGGCGCCCATCACGGCCATCGTGGTCGCCGCGTTCTTCGGCTTGGGCTTGCGGAAGGCCGGTACGCCGTTGGAAATGGCCTCCACGCCGGTCAGCGCGGTGCAGCCCTGGGAGAACGCGCGCAGCACCAGCATCACCAGCGCCAGACCGGCCAAGTGTGCGTCCCCGGGCTCGGCCGCGATGCCGTACTTGGCGGACTCGGCCACCGGCGCGTCCCCGACCAGGTACCGGAGGACGAGCAGGATCTCCTGGGTCGCGTACGCCACCGACGACAGCGGGTCGGAGGCGAAGATCGGCAGGGCGAGCCGCTTGGGCAGCAGCGTCTCGTGCAGCTCCTCGCTGCGCATGGCCCGGCCGATCACCAGGCGTTTCAGGATCCCGTCACGTTGAACACGTGCGCGAGGGTAAGCCGGGGCGGGCGACCGCTGGGAAGGGCAACGGGGCATCCGGGCGTCAAGGAGCCGTTAGGATTTCACCGAATGCGTACAAACGGCGTAAAGAGGCCCGCATCAGTGGGCCGGTGGATCGTCGGATTCCGCTGCCAGGCCGGAGACCTTGAAGACCGTCCACGCCGTCTCGCGGTCGATGCGCGTCGCCAGTGTGCTGAGGGCCGCCGGGCGCTGGGCGGTGTGCCCTCGGGTGGCCCACACTCGGGCATCCGCATCGAGCCGGTGCCACAGGGCCGGGTTGGCGACCAGGATCTGGGGATCGAACTCGACGCGTCCGCCGAGGGCGTCCCGCAGCACCAGGCGCTGACCGGCATGTCCGGTGGTGCGGGCGGAAATGAGGCGGTCCGTTCGTACCCGGCGTGTGCCCAAGAGGGTTCGCACGGACAGCCAGCCCTCGCCCGCGGTGACGCGGGGCGGCATCAGCACGAAGAACAAGAGCAGGGCGAGCCCGCTCCACAGCACGGCGCGCAACGCGGTGAACGTATTGGCCGCGGCGTCCACCAGTAGCAGGAGCCCGAGGAACGCACTGGCACACCTGACGGCGCTGCGCATCTCCGCGGCCCAGTGGCGGTCGCGGATCTGCGTCCCGGGCGGCGGCATGTGCCGACCGGCCGCGCCGATGGCACCGTCGGTTTCGTCCCCGTCGACAGGGCGGTCCATAGCGCCGACGGTAAACCGGCGCAGGCCCCCTCCCGCGTTCATTGACGCCACGCTAACGCGTCGCTGATGCGGCCTTGACGGCTCGTCCGAGGTGCACGGCTGCGTCCCCGACACGGCGCGCGTATGGGGTGCGTCAAGGGTGTGCGGGCCGCCGTATGGGATCCGTTAAGGGCAGTCGAATCCGTCCAGAAAACCAGCTTCCCTCTAGAGGTCCGTTCTTATCCGAACCTCATCCAGGAGCTTGCGATGGCCGATGTGGCCTTCGTCGTCGCCACGATCGCGGTGTTCGCGTTGGTGGCTCTCGTCGCCAAGGGGGTGGCGAAGCTGTGACCGTCGAGAACGTCGTCGGCTTGGTCGTGGCCGTCGCCCTGCTGGGCTATCTCGTCCTCGCGCTGATCTTCCCGGAGAGGTTCTGAGCACGAGATGAGTCCCGTCCTTGCCGACGTGCTCCTGGTGGCCGCGCTGATCGGCGCGCTCGCGTTGGTGCACCGTCCGTTCGGCGACTACATGGCCGCCGTCTACTCCTCCAAGAAGCACCTGCGCGTCGAGCGGTGGATCTACCGTTCGGTGGGCGCCAACCCGGATGCGGAGATGCGCTGGCCCGCCTATCTGCGCGGGGTGCTGGCCTTTTCCGCGGTGAGCGTGCTCTTCCTGTACCTGCTGCAGCGGGTACAGGACAAGCTGCCGCTGTCGCTCGGCTTCAAGGCGATCACCCCGGACCAGGCGTTCAACACGGCCGCGTCCTTCGTGTCGAACACGAACTGGCAGTCGTATTCGGGTGAGGTGGCCATGAGCCACGTCACCCAGACGATGGGCTTGGCCGTGCAGAACTTCGTCTCCGCGGCCGTCGGCATGGCGGTGGCCGTGGCCCTGGTGCGCGGCTTCGCCCGCTCCCGCACCGGAGACCTGGGCAACTTCTGGGCGGACCTGGTGCGTGGCACCGTCCGCATTCTGATCCCGATCTCCGTGGTGGCGGCGGTGATCCTGATCGCCGCGGGTGCCATCCAGAACTTCGGTGACATCCACACCATCACCACGCTGACCGGTGACAAGCAGGCCATCAGCCCCGGCGCCGTGGCCTCCCAGGAGGCGATCAAGGACTTCGGCACGAACGGCGGCGGCTTCTTCAACGCCAACAGCTCGCACCCGTTCGAAAACCCCAACGGCTTCACCAACCTGTTGGAGATCTTCCTTTTCCTGGTGATCCCGTTCTCGCTGCCGCGGACCTTCGGGAAGATGGTCGGCTCGGTGAAGCAGGGCTACGCCATCGTCGCCGCGATGGGCCTCATCTGGTTCGCCGGCGTGGTCGCCGTGACCTGGCTCGAGTACACCCACCCGGGCACAGCCTCACAGCTCGCCGGCGGCGCGATGGAAGGCAAGGAGCAACGCTTCGGCGAAGGCCCGTCATCCCTCTTCGCGGTGTCCACCACAATGACCTCGACCGGGTCGGTCAACTCCTTCCACGACTCCTTCAGCGGACTGTCCGGGGGTGTGCTGCTGCTGGGCATGATGCTCGGCGAGATCGCGCCCGGCGGTGTCGGCTCCGGCCTCTACGGCATGCTGGTCATGGCGATCATCGCCGTGTTCATCGCCGGGCTTATGGTCGGCCGCACGCCCGAGTACCTGGGCAAGAAGATCGGCACCCGCGAGATCAAGCTGGCGGCGTGCTACATCCTCGTCACTCCAGCCCTGGTGCTGATCGGGACCGCGCTGGCGATGGCCCTGGACAAGGGCCAGTCGTCCATGACGAACATCGGCGCGCACGGCTTCTCCGAGGTCCTGTACGCCTACACCTCGGCCAGCAACAACAACGGCTCGGCCTTCGCCGGATTCGCGGCCAACACCGAGTACCACAACACGATGCTGGGCCTGTGCATGCTGCTCGGTCGGTTCCTGCCGATAGTGTTCGTCCTCGCGCTGGCCGGTTCGCTCGCTGAGCAGAAGCCCATCCCGGCGACCGCCGGCACGCTGCGCACCGAGAAGCCGCTGTTCACGGGCCTGCTGGTGGGCGCGATCCTGATCATCACGGGCCTGACGTTCTTCCCGGCCCTCGCGCTGGGCCCGCTGGCGGAGGGGCTGGCGTGATGACGACCAACACGAAGAAGACCGACGTAGAGAAACAGGACGCCATGTCCGTTGGCACTCCGACACTCGCGCCCCACCAGGACGCACCGACCGGACACAAGCCCGAAGGGCGGGTCGGTGGCGGCATGTTCGACCCGAAGCAGCTGGTCAAGTCGCTGCCGGACGCCTTCCGCAAGCTCGACCCGCGGGTGATGATCAAGTCGCCCGTGATGTTCGTGGTGTGGATCGGCTCCGTCCTGACCACCGTGTTCTCCTTCAAGGACCCGGGCGACTGGTTCGGCTGGACGATCAGCGCTTGGCTGTGGCTCACCGTGGTCTTCGCCAACCTGGCAGAAGCGGTGGCCGAGGGACGAGGCAAGGCCCAGGCCGACACCCTGCGCAAGGCCAAGACCGACACGGTCGCCCGCCGGCTGACGAAGGACGGCAAGACCGAGGAACGAGTCCCCGGCACCGAGCTGAAGATCGGCGACCTGGTGGTGTGCGAGGCGGGCGACATCATCCCCGGCGACGGCGATGTCATCGAGGGCGTCGCGTCCGTGGACGAGTCAGCCATCACCGGTGAGTCCGCCCCGGTCATCCGCGAGTCCGGCGGCGACCGGTCCGCGGTCACCGGCGGCACGAAGGTGCTGTCCGACCGCATCGTCATCAAGATCACGACGAAGCCGGGCGAGACGTTCATCGACCGCATGATCAACCTGGTGGAGGGCGCGGCGCGGCAGAAGACGCCGAACGAGATCGCACTGAACATCCTGCTCGCCTCGCTGACCATCGTCTTCCTGCTCGCCGTGGCGACCCTGCCGCCGTTCGCCGACTACGCGGGCTCGAAGCTCGGCATGGTCGTGCTGGTCGCCCTCCTGGTCTGCCTGATCCCGACCACGATCGGCGCCCTGCTCTCCGCGATCGGCATCGCCGGCATGGACCGGCTGGTACAGCGCAACGTCCTGGCGATGTCGGGCCGGGCGGTCGAGGCCGCCGGTGACGTCTCCACACTGCTGCTCGACAAGACCGGCACCATCACCCTCGGCAACCGCCAGGCGTCGGAGTTCGTGCCGGTGCGCGGCACCACCGAGGCCGAGGTCGCCGACGCCGCGCAGCTGTCGTCCCTGGCCGACGAGACCCCGGAGGGCCGTTCCGTCGTCGTCCTCGCCAAGGAGAAGTACGGGCTGCGCGAGCGGCACCAGGGCGAGCTGGCGCACGCGCAGTGGATCGAGTTCACCGCGCAGACCCGCATGTCGGGCATCGACGTCGACGGCCGCAAGGTCCGCAAGGGGGCCACGGCTTCGGTCATCGCCTGGGTCCAGGAGCGCGGCGGTGAAATCGCCGAGGACGCCCGCCAGATCGCGGGCCGCATCTCCGAGGCCGGCGGTACCCCGCTGCTCGTCGCCGTCGAGGACGGCCGGGGCGCCCGGATCCTGGGGGTCATCCACCTCAAGGACGTCGTCAAGGACGGTATGCGGGAGCGGTTCGAGGAGCTGCGCCGCATGGGCATCAAGACGGTCATGATCACGGGTGACAACCCGCTGACCGCGAAGGCGATCGCCGAGGAGGCGGGCGTCGACGACTTCCTCGCGGAGGCCACGCCCGAGGACAAGATGGCGCTGATCAAGCGGGAGCAGGCCGGCGGCAAACTCGTCGCGATGACCGGCGACGGCACCAACGACGCGCCCGCGCTGGCACAGGCGGATGTCGGTGTGGCGATGAACACCGGTACGTCGGCCGCCAAGGAGGCCGGCAACATGGTCGACCTCGACTCCAACCCGACCAAGCTCATCGAGATCGTCGAGATCGGCAAGCAACTCCTCATCACGCGCGGCGCGTTGACCACGTTCTCCATCGCCAACGACGTCGCGAAGTACTTCGCGATCATCCCGGCACTGTTCGCGGCCGTCTACCCGGGCCTGAACAAGCTCAACATCATGGGGCTCAACTCGCCGGATTCCGCGATCCTTTCGGCCGTCATCTTCAACGCATTGATCATCATCGCGCTCGTGCCGCTGTCCCTGAAGGGCGTGCAGTACCGGCCGGTCAGCGCCGACAAGATGCTGCGGCGCAACCTCACGATCTACGGCATCGGCGGGCTGATCGCCCCCTTCGCCGGCATCAAGATCATCGACCTGCTCATCTCTCTGATCCCCGGAATCGGGTGAAGGACATGAACACCTCATTCGTGAACTCCGTGCGCATGGCGTGGGCGGCGCTGCGCATGCTATTGGTCCTCACCGTGGTGACCGGGATCGTCTACCCGCTGGCCGTGACCGGCATCGGCCAACTCGCCTTCCACGACCAGGCGAACGGGTCGATGGTGAAGGTGGACGGCAAGGAGGTCGGCTCGAAGCTGATCGGCCAGAGCTGGAACCTGCCCGGCACCGACAAGCCGGACCCCAAGTGGTTCCAGCCACGGCCGTCCAACAGCGGCTACGACCCGCTGGCCACCGGCTCCAGCCAGCTCAGCGCCAGTAACCCGAAGCTGGTGAAGATGGTCGAGGCCGCAAAGAAGCAGGTCGCCGCCTTCAACGGCGTACCCGAGTCCGAGGTGCCCGAGGACGCGGTCACCGGCTCCGCCTCCGCCATCGACCCGGACGTCTCCCCGGCCTTCGCCAAGATCCAAGTCAACCGCGTGGCCACGGCGAACGGTCTGACCGCGACCCAGGTCGAGAAGCTGGTCAAGGACCACACCCAGGG
Organism: Streptomyces sp. NPDC050121; assembly: GCF_044460385.1. Taxonomy (NCBI): domain Bacteria; kingdom Bacillati; phylum Actinomycetota; class Actinomycetes; order Kitasatosporales; family Streptomycetaceae; genus Streptomyces; species Streptomyces sp. NPDC050121. The sequence goes on from NZ_JBITJV010000004.1 coordinate 64,460, forward strand.
CCGCACGGCCGGCTTCCTGGACCAGCCGCGCGTCAACGTCCTCGAACTCAACATCGCGCTGAAGGAACTGGCCGAGCACTGATGGCCTGACGCCGCAGGACAACAAGCTGAGAGCCGGCGGGCGGCGGATCGTTGCCCGCCGGTTCCCGGCACCGCTGCGAACGCACTGCCCCGTCCACCGATGACAGGAAGGCCGCACACCGATGACCCGGGTGCTGGTGGTGGAAGACGATCCACAACTCGTACGAGCCCTCGTGATCAACATGCAGGCCCGGCAGTACGGCGTGGACGCCGCGCCCGACGGCACCACGGCCCTGCGCCTCGCCGCCGCCCGCCAGCCCGATGTGATCGTCCTCGACCTGGGGCTGCCCGACATGGACGGCGTCGACGTCATCAAGGCGCTGCGGGGCTGGAGCAGGACGCCCATCCTGGTCCTCTCCGCCCGGACGGCGTCAGAAGACAAGGTCGCCGCCCTCGACGCGGGCGCCGACGACTACATCACCAAACCCTTCACCATGAACGAGCTGCTGGCCCGGCTGCGCGCCGCGGTCCGCCGCACGCAGAGCATCCCCCTTGCCCCCGAGACAAGCCTGATCCAGACGGACGACTTCACCATCGACCTGCTAACCAAGAAGGCCACCCGCGGTGGCCACGACATCCGGCTCACTCCCACGGAGTGGCATCTGCTGGAGATCCTGGTCACCAACCCCGGCCGCCTCATCACACAAAAGCAGCTGCTCCAGGAAGTCTGGGGCGCATCGTCCCGCGACAAGACGAACTACCTTCGGGTGTACATGGCCCAGCTGCGGCGCAAACTCGAAGCGGACCCGGCGCACCCGCGCTACCTGATCACCGAACCCGGCATGGGCTACCGCTTCGAGTCCTGACGGGTCACCCACGCACCGCCGGCAACGAAAAGCAGAGACGAGACCATGGCACGCGGCAAGCTTCGGATCTACCTCGGCGCGGCACCCGGCGTTGGAAAGACCTACGCCATGCTGTCCGAGGCCCACCGCCGGATCGAGCGCGGCACCGACTGCGTAGTGGCCTTCGTCGAGCACCACCACCGGCCGCGTACCGAGGTGATGCTCCACGGGCTGGAGCAGATCGAGCGCCGCGAGATCGAATACCGCGACAGCGTCTTCACCGAGATGGACGTGGACGCGGTCCTCGCCCGCCGCCCGCAAGTGACCCTCGTGGACGAGCTGGCGCACACGAACATCCCCGGCTCCCGCAACGCCAAGCGCTGGCAGGACGTCGAGGAACTGCTCGCGGCAGGGATCGACGTGGTCTCGACGGTCAACATCCAGCACCTGGAGTCCCTCGGAGACGTCGTCGAGTCGATCACCGGCATACGGCAGCAGGAGACCCTGCCGGACGAGGTGGTGCGACGGGCGGACCAGATAGAGCTGGTCGACATGTCGCCACAGGCGCTGCGCCGCCGGATGGCGCACGGCAACATCTACAAGCCCGACAAGGTCGACGCCGCCCTGTCCAACTACTTCCGGCCCGGCAACCTCACCGCGCTGCGCGAACTCGCCCTGCTGTGGGTGGCAGACCGCGTCGATGAGTACTTGCAGCAGTACCGGGGCGAGCATCGGGTGTCGAAGATCTGGGGCTCGCGGGAGCGGATCGTGGTGGGCCTGACCGGCGGGCCCGAGGGCCGCACACTGATCCGGCGCGCTGCACGGCTCGCGGAAAAGGGCGCAGGCGGCGAGGTCCTGGCCGTCTACATCGCCCGCAGCGACGGGCTGACCTCCGCCTCCCCGAAGGAACTGGCCGTCCAGCGCACCCTGGTGGAGGACCTGGGCGGCACCTTCCACCATGTCGTCGGCGACGACATCCCCGTGGCGCTGCTGGACTTCGCGCGCGGAGTGAACGCCACCCAGATCGTGCTGGGCGTCTCGCGCCGCAAGAGCTGGCAGTACATCTTCGGACCCGGCGTGGGCGCGACCGTCGCCCGGGACTCTGGCCCCGACCTCGACGTCCACCTGATCACCCACGACGAGGCGGGCAAAGGGCGCGGCCTGCCGGTGATCCGGGCCGCGCGGCTCGGCCGGGCGCGGATCATCTGGGGCTGGCTCCTGGGCGTGGTCGGCCCAGCGCTGCTGACGCTCCTGCTGACCCACATCGACGCGGACCTCGGCCTCGCCAACAACGTGCTGCTGTTCCTGTCACTGACGGTGACCGCGGCCCTGCTCGGCGGACTGCTGCCCGCGCTGGCCTCCGCCACCGTCGGCTCGGCGGTCCTCAACTGGTTCTTCACCCCGCCCGTCCACACCTGGACGATCGCCGACCCCAAGAACATTGTCGCCATCGCCGTGTTCTTCGCGGTGGCCGTCTCCGTCGCCTCGGTGGTGGACCTCGCAGCCAGACGCACCCAGCAGGCGGCCCGGCTGCGCGCCGAGTCGGAGATCCTCTCCTTCCTCGCCGGCAACGTACTGCGCGGCGAGACCACTTTGGAGGCGCTGCTGGAGCGGGTACGCGAGACGTTCGGCATGGAGTCCGCGGCCCTGCTGGAACGGGAGAGCGACGTCGCCCCCTGGACCTGCGCCGGCCGGGCCGGCAGCGACCGGCCGGTGGAGCGGCCGGAAGACGCGGACGTGGACATGCCGGTCAGCGACCATATGACACTGGCCCTCACCGGCCGGGTGCTGCCCGCCGAGGACCGCCGGGTGCTGGCCGCCTTCGCCGCCCAGTCCGCTGTGGTCCTTGACCGCCAGCGCCTGCAGCAAGAGGCCGACAAGGCCAAGGAACTGGCCGAGGGCAACCGCATCCGCACCGCCCTGCTGGCCGCCGTCAGCCACGACCTGCGCACCCCGCTCGCCGGCATCAAGGCATCAGTGTCCTCACTCCGTTCGGACGACGTGGAATGGTCCGAGCAGGACCAGGCCGAACTCCTCGAGGCGATCGAGGACGGCGCCGACCGCCTCGACCACCTCGTGGGCAACCTGCTCGACATGTCCCGCCTCCAGACCGGCACGCTCACCCCGCTCATTCGCGAGGTCGACCTCGACGAGGTGGTCCCCATGGCGCTCGTCGGCATCCCCGACCCCGACTCGGCCGTCGTCCTGGACATCCCCGAGACCCTGCCGATGGTCGCCGTCGACAAGGGACTGCTGGAGCGCTCCGTCGCCAACGTCGTCGAAAACGCGGTCAAATACAGCCCCGACGGCGAGCCCGTGACCGTGTCGGCCAGCGCCCTCGCCGACCGAGTGGAGGTCCGGGTCGTCGACCGCGGCCCCGGAGTCCCGGACGAGGCCAAGGACCGCATCTTCGAGCCCTTCCAGCGCTACGGCGACGCCCCGCGCGGCGCCGGAGTCGGCCTCGGCCTCGCGGTCGCCCGCGGCTTCGCCGACGCGATAGGCGGCACGCTCACCGCCGAGGACACCCCCGGCGGCGGCCTCACCATGGTGCTCACCCTCCCGGCGGCCCCCCACCACCCCACCGCCCCCACCCACCTGTCGGCGACAACAACGCCATAGCCGCAGGAACCGCCTTCACTGCCGGATCCCGGCAACCTGACCGCCCCGATGGTGCGTGTAAGCATCCTGTCAAAGACGCATCAACAGCAGGTAGGGTTCCCCTTGGTGTGCCGGGAAGCCTGGTCGGCGAAAAGAGGTGTGATCTCTCTTCCGATCGAGGGCGTTTTCCGGTGGTACTCGTTGCTGTCTTCGGGGTGGCACTGCTGGTCGCAGTGCTGCTGTCCGGGCTCGCCGCCCGGACCGTCCTGTCCACCTCCCTGCTCTTCCTCGCAGGCGGAGCACTGGTCAGTGACGGCTTCCTCGGACTGATCCACATCACGCCGGACAGCGAAATCGTGTCGGTCACCGCCGATCTGGCGCTGTTCGCCGTGCTGTTCACCGACGGGCAGCACGTGTCCTTCGCCAAGCTGCGCGCGAACTGGCGCAACCCGGCCCGCGCCCTGGGCCTGGGCATGCCGCTTGCGTTCGTGTTCATGGCACTGGCCACGCACTACCTGGTCGGTCTGGACTGGACGACCTCGTTCCTGGTGGGGGCGGTGCTGGCGCCCACCGACCCGGTGTTCGCCTCGGCGATCGTGGGTCGCAAGGAGGTCCCCGCCAAGCTGCGTGAACTGCTCAATGTCGAGAGCGGCATCAACGACGGCCTCGCACTGCCCGTCGTACTCCTCCTGATCGCCACAGCCGGCCCCACCGCCGCCGGGCACGCGGACGAGGCGTCGATCGGGCGCATCGCGCTGGAGCTGGCCATGGGCCTGGCCTTCGGCGTGCTGCTGCCGCTCTTCGGCAACGGACTTGTACGGTTCCGGCTGCTGGGCGCCGAGCCGAAGCTGCAGCCCCTGCTGCCGCTGGCGACCGGGATCATCCTCTACGGCATGTGCCACCTGACCCACGCCAACCCCTACCTCGCGGCGTTCTCCGCCGGGGCCGTGCTCGCCGCCCTCTCACCGGAGGCGAAGGAGGCGTTCGAGCCGCTGGGCGAGGCACTGGCGGAGCTGGCGAAGTTCGCCGCGCTGCTGGTGTTCGGGGCGCTGCTGACCCCGCGGTTGTTCGCGGACCTGCCGTGGCAGGGCTACGTGGCGGTCGTCCTGGCGATCGTGCTGATCCGCCCGGCATCGCTGCTCATCTCCCTGGCCGGTACGCGGTTCGATCGGCGCGAGAAGCTCACCGCGGCCTGGTTCGGGCCGAAGGGCTTCGCCTCGGTCGTTTACGGGCTGCTGGTACTGCAATCCGGCATCCCGCAGGCCGAGGAGGCATACACGCTGATCGCGGTGTGCATCGCCTTCTCGATCGTGGCCCACTCCAGCACCGATGTACCGATCGCCCGCATGTTCGACGTCGAGGACCTTGTCGGCATCCCTGACGACGAAGACGACCAGAACAACCGCGACAACCGCGACACCGGACTGGAGAGAAAGACAGCCGTATGAGTGATTGGCACAGCTGGGCGGCCGTGGCCGTGTTCGTCGGCGCGTACGCACTGATCATCAGCGAGCGCGTCCACCGCACGGCCGCGGCCCTCGGCGGCGCCGGGTTCATGCTCGCGATCAGCGCCACCGACGACAAGGCGGCGTTCTACTCCGAGCACACCGGCATCGACTGGAACGTCATCTTCCTGCTGCTGGGGATGATGGCGATCGTCGGCGTACTGCGGCAGACCGGCCTGTTCGAATACCTGGCGATCTGGTCGGTCAAACGGGCCCGCGGCAAACCCTTCCGCGTGATGGCGATGCTGATACTGATCACCGCCGTGGCGTCCGCGCTGCTCGACAACGTCACCACCGTACTGCTGATCGCCCCCGTCACCCTGCTGGTCTGCGAACGCCTCGGCCTGGCCTCCGCACCGTTCGCCGCCGAGCGAGTGCCCGACCACCAGGGCCTGCCCCCCCCAACCGCCTGCTCCAGTGCTCGGCGAGCCACTGCCCGTACCACGCCGACCGCCCCCGATGCGGCCGGCCCTCCTCGCTCAGACCGGGCTGCCCGGGCACGTCGAGCACCGCTGTCGGCCACGCAGGTCGCATGCCCAGTCGCTCGGGCAGCCGGCCGTAGGTACGCCCCCAGTGGCCGAGTTCACCAGCTGTGTCTTCGCCTCGGGCCGCGCCGCCGTTGGCAAGCCACCAGCTTCGGATGGTCGCGACCTTGTCGTCGAACCGGCGGTCGCGGGACAGGAAACCGGAGCTGGGCATTCGTAGCGGGGTGCGGCGTCCATCCGTCTCGTAGAGGACTACCCGCCGTCCGCCGGTGAACGGCTCGACCGCGACCTCGGCCACGTTGGTCCACGGGATGGTCCAGCGGCGCAGGTTGTGGACGACGACCGCCTCAGGGGTCAGGGTTACCCCGACGTAGCGGCTCAGCACTCACAGTTCGAGCGTGACGAAGAACGGCAGCACCATGGCCAGGACCCGCGAGTCGAACGGCAGGCCGGGCAGCCCGGGCCGCTGGTGCGCCCCCAGCAAGGGGTTCGACAGCTGCATCAGCACGGCGGCGCTGAGGGTCAGGCCCAGTGGCAGGGACTGCCGCCACGAAGCCCGATAGCGGACCCGGCCGAGCATTCCCGACGATTCCGCTCCGTCATTGCGGGGTCAGGTCGCACTGGAGCCACCGGCCGAGGGTGGCCGTGAAGCCCCTGGTAGGACGCTTCTCACTACAAGGTCGTCTGCCGAACCAGAGGCTCACGTTGATCACTTATGCTGCCACGCTCGACGTCCCGCGCCACATCATCGCGCTGGTTTTCGTGAGCGCGGCTGCGTGCACTGCCTGGCCCGCGACGCCGGTGTCTCCCAGGCCACCGGCTACCGCTACCGCTACCGCTACCGCTACCGCTACCTGCACGAAGGTAGCGATGTCCTCGCCGACCAGGCACCTGGCCTGCACGAGATACTGAAAGTGTGTCAGGAGTCGGGCATGACGCACGTGATCCTGGACGGCACCTTGATCGAGTGTGACCGGGTCGCCGGAGTCCGCGAGAACGGCAACGACCTGTGGTTCAGTCGGAAGCACAAGGCATTCGGCGGGAACGTGCAGTTCCTGGCCGCTCCGGACGGCACGCCGCTGCGGGTCTCCGGGGTCGAGCCCGGATCGACGCCCGACATCACCGCCGCCCGCATCCACGTCCTGCCCGCCCTGTACAGGGCTGCGGCTGAGGGCCTGCCCACTCGGCCAGTGGTCGTGCGGTTGCATTCACGTTGAGCAGGGGCCGGTTTCGTCAGAGGTGGAGTGAGGGCAGCGCCGTTCAGGACGCGGTGGCGCCGTAGCCGAGCCGGGCCGGGCGTGCGCCCGGTCACCCCGGGATGAGGCCCTCGTCGGAGAGCAGCTCCCGCACCCGTGTGAGGCCGGTGTCCGCATCCGGCAGTACGAGATCGGACGGCGTGATCGTCTCGTCCGGCAGCGGTGTGCCCAGGCTGCGCACCGCGTCCAGCAGGGCCGACAGGGCGGTGGCGAACGCCGTCTCGTCGCCCGCGTCGGCGGCCGACTGCAAGGTGGCGTCCAGCTCGTTGAGCCGGGGGAGGTGTTCATCGGTGATCTCGTACTGGCCCTCACCGAGAATCCGCATGATCATGATGTCGCCTCCTGGTCGGGCGGGCCCGGCTCGGCGCTCCTGCCCTCTACGGCCGGCGGGGTTGCGGGCGCCGACAGCTGGGCCTTCATCCGGGCCAGTTCCTTGTCCACGTCCTGGTCCGCGGTGACGCGCTCGAGTTCGGCCTGGATGTCGTCGCGGCCGGCGGGGAGGGTTGCGTCCTCCAGGGCGCCGGAGGCGAGCAGTTCGTCCAGTGCTCCGGCTCGGGCCTGCAGCTGTTCGGTTTTGTCCTCGGCACGCTGCATGGCAAGGCCGACGTCGCCCAGCTCCTCGCCGATGCCGGTGACGGCCTCGGTGATGCTGGTCTGGGCCTCGGCCGCGGTGTAGCGGGCCTTGATGGCTTCCTTGCTGGTGCGGAAGGTTTCCACCTTCGTCTGCAGGCGCTGTGCGGCGAGGGTGAGTTTCTCCTCCTCGGCCTGCAGCGAAGCGTGCTGGGTCTGCAGGTCCGTGACCTGGGAGGCCACGGCGGTGCGACGGCTCAGGGCTTCGCGGGCGAGGTCCTCCCGTCCGGCGGCGAGTGCCTTCTGGGCCTGTCCTTCCAGCTTGCCGCCGGACTGCTGCAGCTGGTTGATCTGCACCTCGACGCGTTTGCGGCTGGTGGCCACGTCCGCCACACCGCGTCGAACCTTCTGCAGCATCTCCTGCTGCTGGGCATAGGAGTAGTCCAGTACCTCGCGCGGGTCTTCAGCCCGGTCCAGGGCTTTGTTCGCCTTGGTCCGGAACAGGGTGGCCATGCGGTGGGCGATGCTGGTCATAGCGGCCTCCCTCCTCTCGATCGGTGAGGAATACAGAGGAATTCAGCCGTTCCATGCCACGTATGCGGGACACCTCCAGGCTCCGGCGGCGTGGTCCGGGCCGCAACCTCGGTCCGGGTGTCCTCGCTCTTGTCAGCAGGTGCTCGATGCCGGTTTCCACCCGTGCCGGTTTCCCAGCTGCGGTCTTGTGCGCCTTCCTCCACGATGAATGCATGGCGCTCATCGGATCCGCGCAGTCTTTCGACGCTTTCCGGGCGCTGGCGGACCGACGTGGGCGGCCGGGAGACAGGCTGATCGAGTCGTTGGCCGAGACCAGAGCTGGAACGGGGGACGGCCCCGAGGTCTGGGCACCGGCTGTCGCCGCCCGTGTCGGCCTGCCCGCTGCCGCCGCGCTGGGACCTGCCAGTTACTACGCGGACCTCGCCGTCCCGCACAGCGACCGTCATATCCGGGTATGCGCCGCGACGGCGTGCTTCGCCGCAGGGGGCGGAGGGCACCTCGCGGAGGTGGAGCGTGAGCTGGGTGTCGCCGCGCATACCGCCTCACCGCGCGGTGACGTGTCGGTGCAGGCCGTCCGCTGTCTGGGCTACTGCTATGCGGGGCCCGCCGCGCTGGACGGCGACACACCGTGTACCGGGGTGACCCTCCCCGCTCAGCTCGCAGGGCGGGAGCCACCCCTGGCGCCGGAGATCCCGGTGGCCGACGACACCGGTGACCCGGTCCTGCTCGGCGGTGTGCTCTCCGGTGAGCCGACGTGGGAGGTGTGGTCGAGGACGGTGTCGTCGGGCACTCCGGACGAGGTCCACCGGGAGGTGGCGGCGTCCGGGCTTCGGGGGCGTGGCGGCGCCGGATTCCGCGTGGCGGCGAAGTGGGAGGCGGCCGGCCGCGCACCCGGGACCGTGATCGTCGCCAACGGCGACGAAGGCGATCCGGGTTCGTACGCCGACAGACTGCTGATGGAAACCGACCCGGGGCGCGTGCTGGAGGGTCTGGCCCTCGCCTGTTTCGCGTGCAGGGCCCGCCAGGGCATCGTGCTGGTGCGCTCCGAATACCCAGCCGCCCTGGCCCGGATGAGGGAAGCGGTGCGCCAGGCATACGCCGACGGGCATCTCGGACCGTCCGTCCATGGGACGGCCACCTCCCTGGACATCCACATCGTCGAGGGCGCCGGCTCCTACATCGCCGGTGAGGAGACCGCACTCATCGCGGGGCTGGAGGGCGGTCGCGGATGCGCCCGGCCCCGTCCGCCGTACCCGACCGAGCGTGGGCTGTGGGATGCGCCGACCGTCGTCAACAACGTGGAGACCCTGGCTGCCGTGCCATGGATCGTCCGGCGCGGCGGCGCGGCGTACGCCCGGCGCGGCACGTCCGACGAGACCGGGACCAAGCTGGTTTGTCTCTCGGAGCGGTTCGCCCGGCCGGGTTGCTACGAGGTCGAGCTCGGCACGCCGGTGCGGCGGATCGTCACCGAGCTCGGAGGCGGTCCGAAGGACGGCGCCGAGCTGATGGCTCTCCAGGTCGGCGGGCCGCTGGGCGGCTTCCTCGCCGCCGATGCGCTGGACGTGCCGCTGTCGGAGGCAGGGCTGTCGGCCCGGGGCGCCGCCCTCGGCCACGCCGGTCTCGTCGCCTTCGACGAGCGAGTGGCACCGGAGGAAGTGCTGCGTCACGTCTGGGAGTTCGCCGCGGCCGAGAGTTGCGGCGCGTGCTCGCCCTGCCGTGTCGGCTCGCGCCGCGGCCTGGAATGGGCGTCCGCCGACACGCCGCCGGGCCGAGAGTGGGAGCGGCTTTCGCGGGTCCTGGCCGAGGCGAGCCTGTGTGCCTTCGGACGCCGGATCCCGCCCGCCGTGCACAGCCTGGCCCACGCCTACGGGGACCGACTGCCGGGATGGGGGCCATGAACGCAGTCACGATCGAGGTCGACGGCACCGGCGTGGCGGTGCCAGAGGAGTCGTCACTGCTCACGGCGGTGCGGGCGGCCGGGGTCGAGTTGCCCGCGCTGTGCTCCGACGACCGGCTCAGTCCCGCCGGGTCATGCCGTACGTGTCTCGTACGGGCCGAGGGGCGCATCGCGGCGGCCTGCGTCACTCCGGCCTCCCCCGGCATGCGCGTGGACACCAGAGGCGACGAGGTTGTGCGGCTGCGCCGGGACGCGGTGGAGGTCATCGTCTCTGCGCTTCCGCCCCGGGCCCTTGCCAACGACAGTCCCAGCGAACTGGCGCATGTCTGCCGGTCGATGGGCATCGGCCCTGAGTCGGCGCATGGGGCCGGAGGTCGGGGGACTGACGACTCCCACCCGTACGTCCACCTTGACCGGGACCTGTGCATCGCCTGCGGCCGGTGCGTGCGGATGTGCTCCGAGTTGCAGGGCACCTTCGCCCTCACCCTGGTCGGCAGAGGCGGCGACACCGTCGTGGCCCCCGGCACCGGCGGGCCCTGGGCCGAGTCGGACTGCGTGGCCTGCGGCGGCTGCGTGGACACCTGCCCCACCGGGGCGATCACCCAGCCGGGACCGGCGCGGGGACTCACCTCGGCGCTCCACCCCGCGAAGGCCCGCACGCGCACCACGTGCGGCTACTGCGGCGTGGGCTGCACCCTCGACGTGATCGCGCAGGACGGTGAGGTCACGGCGGTGCTGCCCGCCCGGGACGGCCCGGTCAATCGCGGCCACGCGTGCGTGAAGGGCCGCTTCTCACACGGATTCCGCACCTCACCGGAACGGCTCACCCGGCCCCTGCTGCGACGGGACGGCGTGCTGGAGCCGGTCGGCTGGGACGAGGCGCTGGCGCATGTCGCCCGGGGGCTGCGGGCGGCGGTCGACGTCGGCGGCCCGGACGCCGTGGCGGCGATCTCCTCGGCCCGCGCCACGAACGAGGAGAACTATCTCGTACAGAAGTTCATGCGGGTCGTCATCGGCACGAACAACGTCGACAACTGCTCCCGCCTCTGCCACTCCCCCTCCGCGGCCGGCCTCACCGCTTCCTTCGGGCTCTCCGGCGGCACCGACACGTTCGACGACGTGGAGCGGTCCGACTGTCTGCTGGTGGTCGGGGCCAATCCGGTCGAGGCCCACCCGGTGGTCGGAGCCCGGCTGCTGAGGCGGGTCCTCCGCGGCGCCAGGCTGGTCGTCGCCGACCCGCGGGCCGTGGGTCTCGCCCTGCACGCCGATGTGCATCTGCGTCCGCGTCCCGGCACCAACGTGGCGCTCTTCCACGGGCTCGCCCATGTCCTGCTCACCGAAGGGCTGGCAGACGAGGCGTTCCTGCGCGAACGGGCCACCGGACTGCCGGAGCTGACCGAACTGCTGGCCGACTACCCGCCCGACCGCGTCGCGGACCTCACCGGTGTACCGGCCGCGGACCTGGTCGCCGCCGCCCGCCTCTACGGCAGGGCCGAGCGGCCGGCCATCGTCTACGGCTTGGGCGTCACCGAGCACCTCCACGGCACCGACGGGGTGCGGTCCCTGGCCAACCTGGCGATCCTGCGCGGTGCCGTGGGCACCGACCGGGGGTACGGGGTCAACCCGCTGCGCGGCCAGAACAACGTCCAGGGCGCCTCCGACATGGGCGCCCTGCCCGACCTCCTGCCGGGATACGGAAAGGTGACCGACCCGGCCGCCCGCGCGCGGGCCGAGGACGTCTGGGGCGTACCAGTCCCAGGGCGGCCTGGCCTGCGGATCCCGGACATGTTCGGCGCCGCACGAGCCGGCGATCTGCGGGCGCTGTGGGTCATCGGCGAGGACGTCTGCGCCACCGACCCCGACACGAACCAGGTCGTCCACGCCCTGGACGCCTGCCCGCTCGTCGTCTGCAACGAACTGTTCCTGTCCGAGACGGCCCAGCACGCCGACGTCGTACTGCCAGTGGCCTCCTGGCTGGAGAAGGAAGGGACCTTCGTCAACTTCGACCGCCGGTTCCAGCGCGTCCGCCCCACCGTGCCCCCACCGGGACAGGCCCGCACCGACTTCGACACCCTTCGGGCCGTCGCCGGAGCCATGGGGGTCGAGCTGGGCTGCGCGACTCCCGCCGTCGCCCTCGCCGAATGCGGCCGGCTCGCGCCCGTCTTCGCCGGGCTCTCCCACGACCGGCTCGACCGCGAGGGCTCGGTGCCATGGCCCTGCACCGCCCCCGACCGGCCGGGAGAAGCCAAGCTGTACACCGAGCGCTTCGCCACACCGGACGGCCGGGCCCACCTGGCCGCCGCCCCCTATCTCCCCCCGGGTGAACGGCCCGACGACGACTATCCGCTGGTCCTGGTCACCGGGCGGCGCTGGGCTCACTACAACTCCGGAAGCATGACGCGGCGCGGCGGCAACCTCGCGCTCGACCCGGTCGACTTCCTTGATCTCCACCCCGACGACGCCGGCCGGTACGACGTGCGCCACGGCGAGCAGGTGACGGTGGAGAGCCGGCACGGCCGAGCCCGGCTCATCGCTCGTGTCGGTGACCAGACAGCCCCAGGCCAGGTCTTCTGCTCCTTCCACTTCCCCGCGAGCGGAGTGAACCGCCTCACCTCGGACGTCGCGGATACCGTCACTTCCTGCCCCGAGTACAAGGTCACGGCGGTCCGCGTGGCTGCGTCGTAACGGCGGCAGACCGGGATTGCTCGTGCTCTGCATGGCCTGCCCGCCTCCGTCCTCCGCCGGGCCCCACCGCAGAGTCGCGTGCCGCAGCAGCCGGGGCGACGACGGCCGGGGAGCTCATGAGCACCCCCGCGATCACGGTCTGCCCCGACGCCACCCTGGCCCAGGCCGCCAGGATCATGGCCGTTCGGCACGTCAAGCGGCTGCCCGTGGTCCTCTTCCCGGCCTTCAACCACGCCGTCCACGTGAACGTGCATGAGGTCTCAGTGACCCTGCGTGAGGCCGGCCGCCGGCCGGCTGCGGTCCCCCGGGCGGGTCAGGGTTGGGTGGCAGGTCAGGGCTGGATGTCGAGTACGTCCGGCACCGGGCGGCGCGGTGTGGCGGGTCCTTTGGGGCCGTACCCCAGGCGCAGGAGCATCTGGGCGTAGCCCGTCCCGGACACCGGGTCGCGCAGCGGCCAGCGCAGGTCGGTCCATTCGAGGGGCTGGGTGACGAAGGAACTGGACAGGCCCTCAAGGGTGGCCAGCAGCAGGACGCGTTCCATGGCCTGCCCGGCGCGGAGCCAGTCCTCCGGGTGGTCGTGGCTCGTGCTGAGGAGTGCCAGCCGAGGAGTTTGTTCGAAATCCGCGGCGTCACGGCCCGCCACCCTCCGGGGTCCCGCGAAGTCGCGCATAGGGGCCCTGCCCCCGCGCTTGCGCGGCCCGAAGGCGTAGTGCGGGACTCCGTCGTCGGCGGTGCCCGCCGACGGGGCGTCGATACGCGTCCACCGCGCCAGGTCCTGGTCGCTGCCGAGGTCGGTGATGTTGCGTGCCTCGGCTTCCTGGACCAGTTCCAGCACCTCCCGCAGATGCCATGAGGTCGGGAAGGTCAGCGCTGCTCCCTCAACGCGGGCGGCTGCGCTGAGAGCCTCCCGCACGGGGTCGGGGATGTCCCTCTCCTCGAACGGGTAACGGCTGCTGTGACGCTGGTGAATCGCCGGATACAGCACGCCGAGCTCGCTCTCGTCGGTTGCGGAGCCGGTCAACCGAACGCTCGCGACCAGCGTCGGGTCGGTGGGGTCGGGCAGCAGCAAGGTTTCCGGATACCAACCCTCGTGGGCCACGGCGACTCTCAGGTTCAGCAGCGCGGCACCGCAGCCGATGTGCAGGCCCCGGGTGTCGGGGTCGGAGTGCGGCATGGTGCGCTCGAAGTCGGCGTGGACTTCGAACGTGCAGCTGTGCTGGAAGTAGCGGAAGAGCCAGGGCTGCGCGTTGTGCATGGACGGGGCGGCGGCCGCGGCGTGGGCCAGGGCCGTCACCTGCTCGTCGGCCGGTGCTTGTCGGCTCACCGGAACCTCCCCTCGCGAGTCGGCGACCCGCTGGGACGGGGCCGCTGTTCGGCGGCCCGTGGACGCCTACTGATCCGCCGGAGTGATGCGCCGGCCCGTGAGACGCGTGGGTCGGATCGACACCCACATCTCGCGTGCACCGCCCGCCCATGGCTCGGTATGTGCTCGCTGGGCGAGCCCACGCACAGTGTCGGGCTCCGTGACGACGTTCGCGGGGCCGACTGCGAGCACGCTCCAGCCCTGGCTCATCGCCTCGTCCACGTGGTCGACCTCGAAGGCGACCTCCACTCCGACAGCAGCCGCGGGCACGGAGTCGGGCGCGGTCCGGAAGACGATCGCGTCGTCCACGACCTCGTAGTTGACCGGGACGACCGCCGGGCGGCCGTCCGACGTCGACACGGCGATGCGCCCCACACCGTGCGTGGACAGCAGGCGGCGGCATTCCTCCGGGCTGAGCTCCCGCAGCTGCGGATGCAGCAGTGCGTGACCCTGACCGGGTGGCAGGTCGACGCCTGCCCCGCGCAGGGCTGTGGCGGTGGTGCCCAACGCGTCGGCCAGCCTCAGGAGAGTCGCCACGGTCGGGTCGGCCGGCTGTTCCTCCAGGTACGTCAGGTAGTCCGGCGACATTCGGGCGCGGCGGGCCGCTTCCTCCCGGCTCAACCCATGCCTCCGGCGTTCGACGGCCACGCGCCGGCCGATGTCGCCGGGGTTGGGTGTCCCGGCCGGCGGAGGAGCCGCGGACACGGCCTCCGCCTCGCCCGTGTCCGGCCGGGAAGACCCGCGGGTGGTCCCGGGCTGCCCGTGCTCCACAGGCTTGATGTGTGCGTCGGGGCCGGGGAACACGAGCGTCACTTCGTCCGTGTCCGACCAGCGCACGTCGTATGGGGGTGTTCCGTCCTCGTGATGAAGTCCGACGATCTCGCCGTCGCGCCTGGTCGCGCCGGTTTTCTGGCTTTCGATGACGAGTTGGTCGCCGAGGTGAGCTCGCATGATCGCCGCCCTCTCCTCAGAATGGTGCTGTATCCAACGTGCCACGCGGGACACGCCGCCGCATGGGACGACCGGCCCGCATCCGCAGAGGCGGGCTGAGCCGACTGGATGTCAAGCGGTCACAACCCGGACGGGAGAGGCGACATGCAGCACCGAACGGTCGCGGAACTCATGACCCGAGACGTCGTCAAGGCGCGGCGCGACCTGCCGTTCAAGGAGATCGTCAGGCTGCTGGCGGACAACGACGTCACCGCTGTGCCCGTGGTGGACGACCTGGACCGCCCCATGGGTGTGGTGTCGGAGGCGGACCTGCTGCGCAAGAGCGCCGATCAGGCCGACCCGTCGGGCAGGGTCCCTGTTCCGCACCTGGAGGCGTGGGAGCGGGCCAAGGCCGAGGGCTCGCGCGCGGAGGAAGTGATGTCGGCTCCCGCCGTGTGCGCGCGTCCGGAGTGGAGCGTGGTGGAGGCGGCCCGCCTGATGGAGGCCCAGCACGTCAAGCGGCTGCCCGTCGTGGACGAGACGGACCGGCTCCTGGGCATCGTCAGCCGTGGCGACCTGCTGCGGATCTTTCTGCGCCGTGACGACGCCATCCGCGACGAGATCACCGAGGATGTGCTGCGACGCACGATGGGGCTTGGTCCCTCAGAGGTGACGGTCGAGGTGCGCGACGGGCGGGTCGACCTCAGGGGCACAGTCGAGTTCAGGAGTCTGATCCCCGTCGTCGAGCGGCTCTGCCGGAGCGTCGACGGCGTGGTCTCGGTCGCCGAGCACCTCACGTACCGGACCGACGACGCCCCACGGTCCCCCACCTCCGCCACCTGAGGGGGCCGTCGCGGTCGGCGGCTGGGAGACGTGCGGGGCCGTGGCCGCACGCGAGGCCGGCGGAGCCGTCGGCCTCGCGCGGAGGGAAAGGGGCGCTTGCCTGCCGAATCCAGTACGTGGCCCGGCGGACGCTCGCCTGGCTCAGCCGGTGATCTCGATGCGGTGCGCCTTCCCCGTCTCGGTTTTCGGGACGCGCACCGTGAGGACTCCGCCCGTCAGGTCCGCGCTGATGTGCTCGGTGTCGGAGTTCGACGGCAGCGTCGTGCGGTAGTCGAACTGCCCCATGCGGCGGGTATGCCTGCGGACCACCCCGGTTTGTTCCTTCTCCTTGATCTCACCGTGGATGTCGAGCTCGCCCTCGGCGACCTCCACGGTGATCTGGTCCTTGTCCACGCCGGGAAGCTCCAGTTCCACCAGGTAGGCGTCCTCGGTGTCCACGACGTCGGCCAGCGGCGCCCATGGCTCGGCAGTACCGAACTCGGGGTAACCGCCGACGGGAAAGACTGCGTGCATGAGCTGGTCCATACGGGCACGCAGATCGTCCAGCTCATGCAGGGCTGCCGAGAGCCCACCTCTGGTGTGTCGTACGGGATGTGTCATGGCTGATCCTCCTTGACTTGCTGTACCGACCGTCGGTCACGTGGGCCATCCGGTGACCTGTCGAGTGCTGGGCCGCGGCACCCCCATGCCCTCGATGTCGCGCCCGGCGATGTTCAGCAGCTGCTGGGCGAGGTCCTCCATGGCCCGGCCTGCAGCCAGCTCGTCCCCGATCTCGGGCACGTTGGCGTCCGCCGGATGGCAGTGCGCGGTGCCGTGGCCGGTGAGCGCCGTGGTGCCGGTGTCCAGCACCACATGCGCCTTTGTGGTTCCGTCTTCGTCCTCGAAGAGGTGGAGTCGAACCTCCCACTCCGCCGTGTGTGGCATCGCTTTCCTCCTCACCTCGATACGGACCCCTGCGGTCCGGACACGTTTCGTTCCGGGACCGAGGACCGTGCGGAAGCCGCCGTCGTCTGTTCCTCGATGCGGCGCCGGACGCGGGCGGCGAGTGCGCCCAGCCGCTCGGAGGCCGTCGCCCGAGGCGCGACCGGCGCTCGGATCCGGCGGGCTGCCGCCGGAAGCCCGCTCAGGTCCGCCGTGAATCTCTCCCGGCACTCGTCGAGCGTGGGCCTGGTGCCGGTGCGCTGCCCGCCCCGCATCACCGTCTCCAGCAACGGCCTGCCACCGTCGGGGGGCTGCTCGTCGGCCAGACCGATCACGTCGGCGTATCCGGGGCAGCGGAAGACCTGCTTGGGACCGGGTGCCGTCACTTTCGCCGACGACAGCTTCATCACCGGCCGTCCGTCGTACTCCACCATCTTGTACGCCGAGTCCAGATACGGTGCGTCGGCCGAGACCCCGACGCGGGTGCCGACGGCGTAGATGTCGATCGGCGCTCCCGGGCGGATCAGGTCGTCCAGCGCGTACTCGTCGAGACCGCCGCTGGCGACGATCCGCACCTGCGGCAGGCCCGCCTCGTCGAGGATGGACCGCGCCCGTACCGCCAGAGCCCCGAGGTCGCCGCTGTCCAGCCGTACGGCCGAGCCGGGCCCGCGATCCAGGTCCCGCAGGACGCGCGCGGCGACGCGGACGCCCGCCTCGGTGTCGTAGGTGTCCACCAGCAAGGTCACCGGCCCTGGGTGGGACCGCGCGAAAGCGCGGAAGGCGTCTTCCTCCGTGGCGAACGCCTCCACGAAGGAGTGAGCCATGGTGCCGACGGCAGGGATGCCCAGGGCGGTGGCCGCGGCCACGTTGCTGGTTCCGGCGAAGCCGACCATCGCGCCGAGGCGGGCGGCCTGGAATCCGGCCTGTGGGCCGTGGGTCCGCCGTAGGGAGAAGTCCACCACCGGATGCCCTGCCGCTGCGAGGACGCACCGTGCGGCCTTCGAGGCGATGGCGGTCTGGTGGCTGAGCTGGTTGAGCACGTACGTTTCGGCCAGCTGCGCCTGCGGGAGAGGCGCGGTCACCTCCAACAGGGGCTCCCCCGCCAGCACGATCCTTCCCTCCGGCACCGCCCGCACGTCACCGGTGAACTCCAGGCCGAGCAGGGGCTGAAGATCCCGCCGCGGTCGACGCACCGCGGACGCGAAGGCGTCGACGTCCTCCGGGCCGACATGGAGGCCGGACAGGTAGTCCAGGACCGACTCCAGCCCTGCGGCGACCAGGAAGCCGCGCTCGTCAGGCAGGTCGCGAACGAAGAGGCTGAACGTCGCGGGGCCGGTCATTGCCTCCCGGAGGTAGGACATGGCCATCGTCACTTCGTACAGGTCGGTGGTCGTCGCGTCGGACATCAGCGTCGCCTCCCAGGCTCCCGTCCGGGCTTCCTGCCCATCACCGGCGGAAGCGCGCGGACCACAGGGGCTCCACCAGGTCCCACTCGGCGTCCCACTGTGCGTACCTTCTCCGGTCCAGCACGTGGCGCATGCCTGCACGTGCCGTGTAGACGCCGGCGGCCATGCCGAGCGCCGCCGTGCCCCCCACGAACCAGCCATTGGTCTTCGCGGTGAGCGCGTTCATCGGCGGGTCGGTGACGCTGCCGTCGCGGTCCACCCACAGCCGCACCATGGCGCTCATGGGCGTTCGCGCCGCCACGAGGGTTGTTCCCGTCCGTACCGTGCCGTCGTCGTCGGTCCAGCGGACCGTCGCCCGCTGCTTCCCATCTGTCGTGACGCCCTTGTCCGTCGACATGAGCCGGGCGGTGACCTGGTGCCGCTCCGCCGACTGAGTCTGCACCGTACGCATCGACGACTCATACGCCGTCAGCCCCGCGCTGAGCGCGGCCACCGGCAGGCCGAGGACGAGGACGAGCATCAGCAAGCCGCGGAACCAGGACTCGAGCCTGTCGGAAGTACGCCTGAGGGGGTTCGCCCCTTTTGGCGCGTGCTGACGCGGCGGGGGCGGACCGGACGCCTGCGGCGGATTGGGTGCACTCATGACTCGGCCTCCAGCAAGTCGCTGGTCCGTTTCCCCACCCCTTTGTCCATCATCGGACGGCAGCGGCCTCCCGCCACAGGGCCGAAGGTCCCTGGGGGGACGACGTCCGGTCCCGCAGGGGCGACCGTCGACGTGGTCCGTCTTGGCCGGTCCGGTCATATCCCGGGGGCGACCGCGATCGGACATGGCGCGTGATGCAGTACCGCATGGGTGATCAGTCCCAGTTGCAGGCCCAGGCGCCCCTGTCGTCTGCGGGCGCCGACGACCAGCAGGTCCGCGTCGGAGGCCGCCTCCAGCAGGGACTGGCGTGCCGGGCCCTCGGTCACCCGCCGGCTCACCGCTGCGTCGCGGTACCGCTCCGACGCGTCCCCAAGGGCGTCGTCCAGCACCTGTGCCGACACGATCGGCAGCGGCCAGGTGGACACCCGTGCCCATCCGGCGGAAATGCGGCCAGAGCCGGGCTCGGCGACCCTGGAGATCAGGGGACAGTGCCGGGAGGAGCCCCCATGCACTGGAAAACCATCCACAAGGACGCCATTCCGGTCGTGCCACCCCGTCTCACGGACTACGACCGGGCCCGCTCCGCCTTCACCTGGTCGCAGGCGCGCGCCACGCTGGCCAGGCTGCCAGGCGGCGGGCTCAACATGGCCCACGAGGCGGTCGACCGGCACGCCGCCTCGGCCCACGCGAACAAGGTCGCGCTGCGCTGCGTCGCACGGGACGACTCCGTCTCGACCATCACGTACGCGGAACTGGCCCGCCGCACGGCCCGCTTCGCTAACGTCCTGCGGTCGCTCGGCGTCGGCCACGGAGACCGGGTGTTCACACTGCTGGGCCGCTGCCCCGAGCTGTACGCGACGGTGCTGGGCACACTGAAGAACACCAGCGTGCTGTGCCCGCTCTTCTCCGCCTTCGGCCCCGACCCGGTCGAGCAGCGGCTGCGCCTGGGCGACGCACAGATCCTGGTCACCACCGCGGCCCTCTACCGGCGCAAGGTCGCCGAGCGTCGGACATCGGTCCCCGGACTGAAGCACGTCCTGATCGTCGGACCCGGCGCGGGGGACCTGCCCGGCACGGCCTCCTTCGACGACCTGATGTCCGCCGCCTCGGACACCTTCACCATCCCGCCGACGTCCCCGGAGGACACGGCGCTGCTGCACTTCACCAGCGGCACCACCGGCACCCCCAAAGGTGCGGTCCATGTCCACGAGGCCGTCGTCGCCCACCATGCCACGGCCGCGTACGCGCTCGATCTGCACCCCGAGGACGTGTACTGGTGCACCGCCGACCCCGGCTGGGTCACCGGCATGTCGTACGGGATCATCGCGCCGCTCGTCCACGGCGTGACGGTGGTCGTCGACGAGGGCGACTACGACGCCCGGCGCTGGTACCGGATCCTGGGTGAACAGCGGGTCACCGTCTGGTACACCGCCCCCACGGCCCTGCGCATGCTCATGCGCGCCACGCCGCGACAGGGCCCGTACGACCTGCCGCGCTCCTACGACCTCTCCGCCCTGCGCTTCATCGCCTCCGTCGGCGAGCCCCTCAACCCGGAGGCCGTCGTCTGGGGCCGGGACGTGCTGGGCCTGCCGGTGCACGACAACTGGTGGCAGACGGAGACCGGCTGCATCATGATCGCGAACTTCGCGGCGTGCGAGATCCGTCCCGGTTCGATGGGACGTCCGCTGCCCGGCGTCGAGGCGACCGTGCTGGAGCAGGCCGAGGATGGCCGGGCACTGGTCATCGACGGCAGGGTCACAGAGGTGAAAGGCCCCGATGTCGAGGGCGAGTTGGCGCTGCGGCCGGGCTGGCCGTCGATGTTCCGCGGCTACCTGCACGACAAGGAGCGCTACGACGCCGCGTTCGCCGACGGCTGGTATCTGACGGGTGACCTGGTCCGCCGGGACGCGGACGGCTGGTACTGGTTCGTGGGGCGCGCCGACGACGTCATCAAGTCGGCTGGGCATCTCATCGGCCCGTTCGAGGTGGAGAGCGCGCTGATGGAACACCCGTCGGTCGCCGAGGCCGGGGCCATCGGACGCCCGGACCCGGTCGCCGGGAACGTCGTCAAGGCGTTCGTGTCGCTGCGCCCGGGTGTCGATCCGACCCCTGATCTGGAGAGGGAGCTGCTGGCCTTCGGCCGCCGCAAGCTGGGCCCCGCCGTCGCTCCCAGGGAGATCGCCTTCGACCAGAGCCTGCCCAAGACCCGCAGCGGGAAGGTGATGCGCCGCCTGCTGCGTTCGCGTGAACTCGGCCTGCCCACAGGCGACTTGTCGACCCTGGAGGGATCCGAATGACCGTGGCCCGCCCCACCCGCACGCGGAAGAACTCTGCGCCCCCGAAGTCCGGCAAGAAGACCAAGACGGCCAAGGGGAACGCGAGTACCGGAACTCCGTCCGGGCGCGGGGCCGCCGGACACCGGACCGATCTGCTGCAGTCCATGCTGCGCATCCGGCGCTTCGAGGAGCGCTGCGTCGAGCTGTACAGCGCCACGAAGATCCGTGGCTTCGTCCACCTCTACATCGGCGAGGAGGCCGTGGCCGTCGGCGTCAACGAGGCACTGACACCCGAGGACGCGGTCGTCTCCACGTACCGTGAACACGGCCACGCGCTGGCCCGCGGGATCGCGGCCGAGGCCGTCATGGCCGAGATGTACGGCCGGACGACCGGGTGCAGCGGCGGCCGGGGCGGTTCGATGCACCTGTTCGACGCGAGCCGCCGCTTCTACGGCGGCAACGCCATCGTCGCCGGCGGGCTCCCCCTGGCCGCCGGCCTCGCGCTCGCCGACCGTATGCGTGGACAGCCGAACGTCACCTGCTGCTTCTTCGGCGACGGGGCCTTCGCCGAGGGCGAGTTCCACGAGACCGCGAACCTGGCGGCCCTGTGGAAACTGCCTCTCCTGCTGGTCTGCGAGAACAACCTCTACGCCATGGGCACCGCCCTGGAGCGGCACGAGGCACAGACGGATCTGGCCATGCGCGCCGCCTCGTACGGCATGGTCGCCTGGGCCGTGGACGGCATGGACGTCGAAGCCGTCGAAGATGCCGCGAGGCGGGCCGTGGAGGGCATCCGGGCCGGCACCGGACCGCATTTCCTGGAGCTGCGCACGTACCGCTTCCGCGCCCACTCGATGTACGACCCGGACCGGTATCGCCACAAGGCGGAGGTCGAGCGCTGGAAGGAGCGGGACCCGATCAGCCTGCTCACCGACCGCATGCGCGAGAACGGTGAGCTGGGCGACAAGGAACTGGCCCGGATCGAGCAGCGCGTCACCGACGAGATCGACAACGCCGTCGAAGCGGCGGAACAGGCACCCGAGGAACCGGTCGAGCACCTGCTCCACCACGTCACCGGTTCCTCGGCAGAGGCGGTGAATTGACCGTGGGCGCCGACGGAACGCAAGAGGCGAAGACGACCTACCGGGAGGCGATGCGCGAGGCCCTCCGAGAGGCCCTGCGCGCCGACGACCGGGTCTTCCTGATGGGCGAGGACGTGGGCCGCTACGGCGGATGCTTCGGCGTCAGCCTGGGGCTGCTGGAGGAGTTCGGCCCCGAACGCGTCCGCGACACCCCTCTGTCGGAGTCGGCGTTCGTGGGAGCCGGCATCGGGGCGGCCCTGTCCGGGATGCGTCCCATCGTCGAGATCATGACCGTCAACTTCAGCCTGCTCGCCCTGGACCAGATCCTCAACAACGCCGCCACCCTGCTGCACATGTCGGGCGGCCAGTTGCCCGTGCCGCTGGTCATCCGCATGACCACGGGCGCCGGACGGCAGCTGGCCGCCCAGCACTCGCACAGCCTGGAAGGCTGGTACGCGCACATCCCCGGCATCCGCGTCCTGGCCCCCGCCACTCTCGAGGACGCCCGGCACATGCTGGCCCCGGCGCTCGCCGACCCCGATCCCGTACTGATCTTCGAGCACGGCAGCCTCTACAACGTCTCCGGCGAACTCCTCCCGCCCACCGAACCCGTGGACCTCGACCACGCCGCGATTCGCCGCCCCGGCACCGACATCTCACTGATCACGCACGGCGGTTCCCTGCCCAAGGCACTCGCTGCGGCGGACGAACTGGCCGCCGAGGGCATCAACGCCGAGGTGATCGACCTGCGCACGCTGCGTCCCCTCGACGACGCGGCCATCACCGCTTCGGTGGCCCGAACGCATCGTGCGGTGGTCGTCGACGAGGCATGGCGGACGGGAAGCCTCGCCGCCGAAGTGTCCGCCCGCATCGCCGAAGAGTCGTTCTACGACCTGGACGCCCCCGTCGAGCGGGTGTGCAGCGCCGAGGTGCCCATGCCGTACGCCCGGCGGCTGGAGGAGGCCGCGCTGCCCCAGGTCGCCGACATCGTCGCGGCCGCCCACCGGGCGGTGGACTGACCATGGCCGAGTTCACCATGCCGTCCCTCGGCGCGGACATGGACGAGGGCACGCTCCTGGAATGGCTGGTGGGGCCGGGTGACCTCGTCCACAAGGGAGACCCGGTCGCGGTCGTCGAAACCGCCAAGTCGACCATCGAGGTGGAGTGCTTCGAAACCGGGACCATGACGAAGCTGCTCGTCGAGCCCGGAGCGACGGTGCCGGTGGGCACACCGCTCGCGCTGATCGGACCGGCCAAGGAGCGACAACCCGCCCGTCATGCACCGAAGAAGAGCAAGCCCGCCGAGCCCGCCGAGATCCCCAAGCCTCCCGAGCCGCCCTCCCCACCGCCTGAGCCCGTCCCGGTCCCGGCGCCGGCACCCGCCGCCGCTCGGCTGCCCGGCCACATCGAGGCCGGCCCCTTGGTCCGGCACCTCGCGGAGCACAGCGGCGTCGACCTGGAGACGTTGCACGGCTCCGGGCCCGGTGGGCGCGTCACCCGGACCGACATCGAACACGCGGCGGCTGCCCGAGCCGGCACCAAGCCAGCGCGCTTGCGTGCCACCCCCCTCGCCCGACGGCTCGCCGCCGAACTGGGCGTCGACCTCGCCACGGTGAAAGGGACGGGCAGGCAGTCGGCCGTCCGTGCATCGGACGTACGTCATGCAGCGCCCGGCCCATCAGCCCCGACTCCGCCCGCATCCGCTGCCGCCGCCCCAGTACGGCCTTCCCCCGTACGACCTTCTGCGGCGCGCCCGTCCGAAGACCGGGCGGCGGCCATGCGCCAGGCGATCTCCGGCCTGATGAGCCGCGCCAACCGGGACATCCCCCACTACTACCTCTCCACGACCATGGACATGGCCGCCGCGACGGACTGGCTGCACGAGCACAACCGGCGCAGCCCGGTCGGTGAACGGCTGCTCCCCGCGGCCTTGCTGCTCAAGGCGGCGGCCCTGGCAGCTCGGGAGGTCCCCGAACTCAACGGCTTCTGGACCGATGACCACTTCACGGGAGGCGAGGGCGTCCATCTCGGCGTGGCCGTGTCCCTGCGTGGCGGCGGGCTCGTCGCTCCCGCGCTGCACGACGCCGACACCCTTGGGCTCCCCCGGCTGATGGCCGGCCTGAAGGACGTGGTCGCCCGGGCCCGCACGGGCAGGCTGCGCGGTTCCGAGGTGTCGGACGCCACCATCACGGTCACGAATCTCGGCGATCAGGGCGTGGAGACGGTCTTCGGCGTGATCTACCCGCCGCAGGTGGCCCTCGTCGGCTTCGGCCGGGTGGTCGACCGACCGTGGGCCGTCGACGGCCTGCTGGGGGTGCGGCCCGTGGTCACGGCGACCCTCTCGGCCGACCACCGGGCGACGGACGGTGCCGTCGGCGCCCGCTACCTCTCGGCGGTCTCCCGCCTCCTGCAGAACCCGGAGGAGCTGTGAACCGAACCGACGCACTGGACATGGTCAGGGACTCGATCTCGCGCGTCATCCCCGACGCCGACGTCGCCGCGCTGGGGCCCGACGACGCGTTCCGCGACGCTCTCGAGATGGACTCGCTGGACTTCCTGAGTTTCGTCGAGGTGCTCAGCGAACGGTCCGGCGTGCGCATCGAGGACGAGGACGCGCCCCAGCTGTCCACGCTCTCCGGCAGCGCCGACTTCGTCGTCTCCCATACGCAGTGACGCGCGCCCCATGGACGATCAATGGACGATCACGGCTCAGACCGCTTCGGTGTCGTCGACGACACCGACCACGTCGTCGATGTCCCGCATCGATGCGATCAGTTCGGTGACCACAGCCTTGTCCGGTTTCCCCGCCACGGTGACCAAGCCGTCCTCCACTGTGATCTCGACAGCGCGCGGATCCAGCAGGTGCTGAGCGACCAGGGACTCGACCTCGGCCCGGATCTCGGCGTCGTCACGGATCAGGGCCCGCAGCAGGTCACGCCGGGTCACCACGCCGACGAGGCGGCCGCGATAGTCGGTCACGGGCAGCCGCTTCAACCGCGCGTGGGCGGCGGTCCACGCTGCGTCCGCCACTCGTTCCGCCGGATGGACGGTGACCGGCGGGAAGGTCATCAACGTGGCCGCCGTGTCGCCGTGGCCCTTCTCGTAGAGGCGGTGCTGCCACAGCCTGCCGACGGCTCCATGCCGGCGCGGTTCCGCCATGACGGCGGCTTTGGCCAGCAGGTCCGACTCCGAGACGACACCGATCACATGGTCGTCGGCGTCGACCACCGGTACGGCGCTCACCTGCTCGCGGGCGAGTGTGTGGGCCACGTCCACGAACGGCATGTCGCCGGGGACGGCGACCGCCGGGACCTGCATGACGTCCCGTACATGGAGGGTGGCCGGTTCCCGATCCGAGGGCCCGCGCGCGGAAGCGGCCTGCCGCGGTTCGGACTTCGCCGTGCCGGGAGGGACTTCGGGCTCGTCGGCGCCCCTTGCCGATGCTGCGGCGGCGACGGCCGCGAGGTAGCGGCCCAACGCGTCCTGACGGGGTTCCTCCTGGGGTGTCCAGGGGCGGCCCGGCGTGCTGCGGCGGGCTTCCTTCTCCGCGGAGCTGCGGTCCAAGTCGCTCACGGCTGCCTCCTGGGGACACCGTCCACTTATGGGGCCAGTTTCGCATCGATCGAGGGGCGTGGCCTGCGGGCCGAGTGGCCCCCCTGCGGGCCGGACGGCCCCATGCAGCACGACATGTCACCGCCCAGCGGGGAGACTGGAAGCGGGGGCTTGGGCCGACGCGAGGAGAGTTCGTGACGGGTTTCCGGGACTTTCTGACACGGTTCCGACCGGCGGCCTCGCCCGGCCGGGCCGCACCGAGCGGTGTCCCGGCGGACCGCTCCGCCGAACTCCGTGCGGAACTCGCGCCGCCCCTGGCCCGGCTCCAAAAGGCTGAGGCGGAAGCCCGGGCCGTACGCGAACAGGCCGACGCCACCGCCGCGTCGCGCCGACGTGAAGCCGAACGACAGGCCGAGGCGATGGTGGCCGCGGCGCGTGCGGAAGCCCGCCGCGTACAGGCACGCACCGCCGAGCAGGTGCTGCGTGCGGCCGAGGGCCAGGCAGCGGCGCTGCTCGCCGAAGCGGAGCGTGAGGCTGTCGCCGTCCGCGACCGTGCCAGGAGCCGTACGCCCGAGCTCGCCGACCGAGTGCTCGCGCTGGTGCTGGAGGACCTCGAAGCGGAGCAGGGACGCCAGGCTCCCGAACGGGGGAACCCCCAGGAAGGCGACCTCTGATGGGCGCCCGATGGGTGGCCGGCGTGACACGGGCACGGGCTCTGCGGACGAGGTGCCTGGGCGCCGAGCGCATCAGGGACGTGTCCGCGTCCCACACCCTCGAGGATGCCCTGCGCTACTTGGCGGCCACTCCGTACCGGCACGACGTCAGCCCGGGCGCAACGCCGGCCGAGGCCCAACGCGCGGTCTCGGCGACGCTGCTGTGGCATCTGCGGGTTCTCGCCGGCTGGCAGCCGGCCACCGGCGCCGACGCCATCCGGGCGCTCGCCGCCGGGTTCGAGATCTCCAACGCCCAACACCATCTGCGTTCCTTCTCCGCCGACGACCCGCGCCCCGCCCCGGCCGGCACACCAGCCCTGGACACAGGACGCCTGCCGCCCTACCGCCTCGGCGCTCTGGCGACCGCCTGGACAAGGCTCGCCCACACCCGCACGCCGTCGGAGCTGCGTGCCGCGCTGGCGGCCTCCGTCTGGGGCGACCCCGGGGGCGACTCCCCGGCCGCGGTCGCCACCGGTATGCGCATCTCCGCCGCCCTACGGCTCGCCACCGCCGTTCCCGACGCGGCGCGCTGGGCGGCGGCCCGGCTCGCCCTGCTGTTCGGCCGCGAGGTGTTCGTCGTCGGCCGCCGGTTGCCGGACGTGTCCGTCCACCGGGCGGCCCGCCTGCTCGGTCCGCGCGCGGTGGGCGCGGGGTCGTACGCCGATTTCCGGCAGGCGCTGCCGGCCACCGCAAGATGGCTGCTGGAGGACATCGACGAGGCGGCGGACATGTGGCGGGCGGAGGCACGGTGGTGGGAGGCGGTCGAGCGGGACGGCCGGGAACTGCTGCGCCGGTCCCACCTCGGTCCCCAGCCGGTGGTGGGGGCCGTGGCGTTGCTGTCCGTCGATGCGTGGCGGACCCGCGGGGCGCTGGAACTGGCCGCCCGGGGCGGTGGCCCCGGGGACTGGTGGGCGGAGGTGTTCGATGCTCCGCGCTGACGCGGCGGTCCCGGTCCGGATGCGCAGGGTGGCCATCGTGGCCCCCGAGCAGGCGCTGCGGGAGAGCCTGGTGCGGATCGCGGAGGCGGGCTGCGTCGAGGTCGACCTGGCCGAGGACGGCGGGCCGGACGTCCGCGGGCCGGCAGCGACGCGCCTGCAACGGCTGCGCGCGGAGTCGGCACAACCAGTTCTCAGTGAGGCTCCCCCCGATCTGGACGTCCTGGAGCGCGAGGGCAGGACCGACCTGCTGGCAGGCGAGGCACAGCTGGAGGAACGGCTCGGCAGCGCGGTCCGGCACGGCGCCGTCGCGGCACTGGCCGGCTGGTGCCCCGAGGCGGACGTGGGCGCCACGGCTGCACGCCTATCCGGTGCCGGGGGCGCGCTGGTGCCCCTGCGGAGCCCGCGCGGTGTCGATCCGCCGACCTTGCTGACCGGAGCGGACACCGGGCCCCCGGCGTACACGACAAGGCCCCTGCGCCGTTCCTTCACGCCCCTGGTCAGCACGTACGGCACCGTGCCCTACTCCGACCTGGACCCCACCATGCCGGCCGGGATCGTCTACGTGGTGATGTTCGGCCTGATGTTCGGCGATGCCGGGCACGGGCTGCTGCTGGTCGCCATCGCGCTCCTGCTGCGGGCGGGACGGCCGCGCCGGTTGGCGGCGCTGCGCTCGCTGTGGCCCTTCGTCGCCGGTGCCGGGCTGGCCGCCACGCTGGCCGGGGTGGGGTACGGCGAGTTCTTCGGCCCGACCGGGGTGCTCCCCGGGCTGTGGCTGGAACCGCTGGAGGAGCCCATGCGGCTGCTTGCCGTCGCGGTCGGGCTCGGCGCCGTACTGCTCGCCGGCGCCTACGCGGCGGGGATCGTGAACCGATGGCGGGAGGGCGGACCTGCGGCTGCCCTGTACGCGACGACCGGAATCGCCGGGGCCGCGCTCTATCTCGGGCTGGCCGTCGGCGCGGGGTATGTGTGGCTCGGCCAGGTGGCGTACGGCGTCGTGGGTGCCGTGATCGCCGTTGTGGGGCTGGCTCTGGCGGGGACGGGACTGTTCGCGAGCACGGCGGGCGGGCCGGGCGGCGCCGTGCAGACCGGCATCCAGCTCTTCGACGCGGTGGTCCGGATCGGCTCCAACATCGTGTCCTTCGCGCGGCTCGCGGCCTTCGGGCTGACGCATGCGGCGCTCGGTGCGATCGTCTGGGACGGCACGACGGCCCTGGCGGGCCGGGGCCCGATGGGCATCGTCGCAGCCGTGCTCGTCTTCCTTCTCGGCAATGCCCTGGCCTTCTCGCTGGAGGCGCTGGTGGCGGGTGTCCAGGCGCTGCGGTTGGAGTTCTACGAGCTGTTCTCCCGGCTCTTCGAGACTGAGGGCCGCCCTTTCAGGCCCTGGCGGCTGCCCGTGGAACGCCTCACGGAGCCGGCCGTGCACACCGGGCCGCCGGCAGCCCGGGAGGCCGTCCGACACGGCGGCCCGGCGAGGGAGGAGGAATCGTGATCACCTGGTTCTTGGCACTGCCCGTCATCGTCGCGGGGTTCGTCGCCGTACGGCTCGTGCTGCGGCGCTCGGGCCGGAGGGCCCTGTGGTGGATGGTCGCCGCCGACGCCGTGCTCCTGGTGGCCGGCACCGTGGTGCTGACCTTGGCGCTCGGCGGAGGATCCGCACAGGCCGCGACCACGGTGGCACAGGAGTCGGGCTCCGGATCCGCCGCCCTGATCGGAGCCGCGATCGCGGTGGCGGGCGCGACGATCGGCGCCGGCATCGCCGTCGCCTACACCGGTGCGGCGGCCCTCGCGGCGCTCAGCGAACGGCCCGAACTCTTCGGCCGGGCCATGGTCATCGTCGGCCTGGCCGAGGGCATCGCCATCTACGGGCTGGTCGTCGCGGTCATCCTCATCGGGAAGGCGTGACCATGGGACGCGTCGCCGCCCTCGGAGAACGTTCCAGGGTGACCGGTCTGGCCCTGGCCGGGGCGATGGTCCTCGTCGCCGACGACGCCCCGGCCGTACGCCGGGTCTGGCGCAGCCTGCCGGACGGCATCGACCTGGTGATCCTCACACCCGCCGCGGCCGAGGCACTGGAGCCGGAGCGCGCCACGCCCGGTGGCCGCCGCCCGCTGACCGCCGTGATGCCGCCATGACGACCCCGGCCCCGCAGCGCACGACGGACGCACTGTCGCCGGTCCGGGCGGGGCTGCTGCGAGCCGCTCACGCCGATGCGGAGGCGGTCCTGAGCCACGCCGAGCGGGAGGCCGCAGCACTGCTCGACCAGGCCCGCGCCGAGGCTCGGGCCATCCTCGACGAGGCCCGGCGGCAGGGCGAGGCCGACGGTTCGGACGCCGCCCGCGACCTCCTCGTCAGAGCCCGGCGGGAGGCCAGGTCCGGCACGCTCTCCGCTCGCCGGGAGGCGTACGAGGAGTTGCGCCGCGAGGCCGCCGAGCGGGTCCGCGCCCTGCGCGGGACCGATGGCTACGCCTCCCTGCGGGAGTGGCTGGAGCAGCGGACCCGTGTCCTCCTCGGTCCCGCAGCCGAAGTGAGCGAGCACGCCGACGGGGGCGTGGTGGCCCGGGCGCCGGGCAAGCGGGTCGACCTCTCGCTGACCGCGCTTGCCGACCGCGCGCTGGACCGTATGAGAGGGGAGGTGCGGAGCCTGTGGGAGCCGTGACGGAAGACTCCAGGCCGCGTCAGCGACAGACTGACCGGCAGTCGGTCGCCCGGATCCTGCGCGTCACCGGACCGCTCGTGGAGATGGAGTACACGGGCGGCATCGCCATGTACGACCTGGTCTCGATCGGCCCCGCCCGGCTGCCCGGGGAGATCGTGGCCATCAGCGGACACGTGGTCACCGTCCAGGCGTACGAGTACACCGGCGGCCTCGCTCCGGGACAGACGGCGCTGCCCCAGGGCCGTCCGCTGTCGGTCCGGCTCGGTCCCGAACTGCTCGGCGGCATCTTCGACGGCCTCCTGCGGCCGCTGTCCGGTGCCGGCGACTGGCTGTTGCCGGGCTCGCAGCGAAACACGGCTGAGGACCGCACCTGGTCCTTCCGCCCCTTCGTGGCCCGGGGCGAGCAGGTGGCCGAGGGGCAGGCGCTCGGAGAAATCCGCGACGCGGGGCCCTTGCGGGTGAAGGTCCTCGTACCGCCGGGCGGCGGGGGCACGGTCGAGGAGATCGCCAGGGCCGGGGACGACCCACGGGACGCCGTGGTGGCCGTGGTGGGCGGCACCGAGGTGACCGTCGGCGCCCTGTGGCCGGTACGGCGGCCGCGCCCGGTGCGGGAGCGCGTCGACAGCCACGAAGCCCTGAACACCGGCCAGCGGGTGATCGACCTGCTCTTCCCGGTGGCTCGGGGCAGCACGGTGGCGGTGCCCGGTGGCTTCGGCACCGGCAAGACGATGCTCCTGCAGCAGATCGCCAAGTGGTGCGACGCGGACGTCATCGTCTACGTCGGCTGCGGGGAGCGCGGCAACGAGATGGCCGACGTCATCACCGAGTTGTCGGAGCTCCAGGACCCGCGCACGGGCGGGCGCCTCGCGGACCGCACCGTGACGATCGCCAACACCTCCAACATGCCGATGATGGCCCGTGAGGCGAGCGTGTACACGGGGATGACGGTCGCCGAGTACTTCCGGG
This sequence comes from Streptomyces sp. NPDC050121, assembly GCF_044460385.1. NCBI lineage: Bacteria > Bacillati > Actinomycetota > Actinomycetes > Kitasatosporales > Streptomycetaceae > Streptomyces > Streptomyces sp. NPDC050121. The sequence goes on from NZ_JBITJV010000004.1 coordinate 95,145, forward strand.
ACATGGGCCTGGACGTGGTCGTCATCGCCGACTCGACCTCGCGGTGGGCCGAGGCGCTGCGCGAGTTCGCTTCCCGTACCGGTGCGCTGCCCGCCGAGGAGGGCTACCCGGCCGGGCTGGCCTCCGCCATCGCGGCCTTCTACGAGCGGGCCGCCGCCGTGACCACTCTCGGCGGCGACCGCGGCTCGGTGACCGTGATCGGCGCGGTGTCCCCGCCCGGCGGGGACATGACCGAACCAGTGACAGCGCACACCGAACGCTTCGTCCGCTCCCTGTGGACCCTCGACCGCGACCTGGCCTACGCCCGCCACTACCCGGCGGTCTCCTGGGCCGGGTCCTTCTCCCGGGACGTACCGGTCCTCGCCGCCGGACACCGGGCAGCCGGCGATCCGGCATGGTCCCGGCGCCGCGACCGGGTGGGAGCGGTGCTGGCGGAGGCCGACCGGCTGGCCGACCTGGTGGACCTGATCGGCATCGCCGCACTGCCCGCGAAGGAGCGCATCAGCGTGCTGGCCGGAAGGCTGGTCCGCGAGGGCGTACTGCAGCAGAGCGCGCTGTCGGAGCGGGACGCGTACTGCGGTCCGGAGAAGACGGCCGCCCTGGCCGACGCCGTCCTCGCGGTCACCGACCGCTGCCGCGAGCTGGTGGACTCCGGTGTCCCGGCGGCCTCGGTGGAGGAGGTCGACTTCGGCCCGCTGCTACGAGCCCGCGAGGACACCGGCCCGCAGGACGCCGCCGGGGTGGCGGCGCGACGGGACGCGATGTTCGCCAGGTTGGGGGACGTGCATCCATGAGCCTGACGGGTGGGATCGAGTACACGTCGGTGCGTGAGCTGCGAGGGCCGCTCGCGGTCGTCGAAGGCGTGTCCGGGATCGGCTGGGACGAGTACGTGCGCATCACCCTCGGCTCGGGTGAACGGCGCCACGGCGTGGTCCTGGACGCCGACCGCGACCTGGCGGTCGTCCAGGTGCTGGAGGGCACCGCGGGCATGGACCCCGAGGGCGTCCGGGCGGGCTTCTCGGGCAGCCCCCTGCGCGTCCCGGTCGGCACGGACTGGCTCGGCCGGGTCTGCAACGGCCGCGGCGAACCCCTCGACGGCGGCCCGCCCGTCCTCGGCTCCCACACCGCCGAGGTGGGCGGCGCACCCATCAACCCGGTGCGGCGCGAACCGCCGTCCGAGCCCGTGCTCACCGGCGTCGGGGTCATCGATGCCCTGACCACGCTGGTACGCGGACAGAAACTGCCGGTGTTCTCCGTGGCCGGACTCCCGCATCTGGAACTCGCCGCCCAGATCGCCGCGCAGGCCACCGCCGCCGGTGAGGCGTTCAGCGTCGTCTTCGCGGGCATGGGTGTCACCCACGCCGACGCCTCCTTCGTACGCAACGCCCTGGAGGAACGGTCCGCGGCCGGAGAACTCGTCCTGCTGCTGAACACCGCCGACGACCCTGTGATCGAACGGATCCTCACCCCGCGCATCGCGCTCACCGTCGCCGAGCACCTCGCCTTCACCGAGGGTCGGCACGTCCTCGTGGTGATGACCGACATGACGACGTACGCCGAGGCCCTGCGCGAGGTCTCCGCCGCCCGCGGGGAGATCCCCGCCCGCCGCGCCTACCCCGGCTACCTCTACAGCGACCTGGCCTCTCTGTACGAACGCTGCGGACGCATCAAGGGCCGTCCCGGCTCGGTCACCGTGCTGCCCGTGCTCACCATGCCCGCGGGCGACATCACCCACCCCGTGCCCGACCTCACCGGCTACATCACCGAAGGTCAGATCGTGCTCTCGGCCGAGACGCACGCGCGGGGCGTCTACCCGCCGCTCGACGCCCTGTCCTCCCTCTCCCGGCTGATGCGCAAGGGCGCAGGGCCGGGCCGTACGCGCGACGACCACCTCGACGTCGCGGCCCAGCTGCTGGCGGCCCTGGCCCGCGCGCGGCAGGTGCGCGATCTGGCGGACCTGGTCGGCCAGGCGGCGCTCAGCCCCACCGACCGCCGCTACTTGGCCTACGAGGAGGCGTTCCTGCGGGACTTCACCCACCAGCGCAGCGACGAACCGCGCGACCTCGACACCTCGCTGGAACGCGGCTGGCGGGTGCTGCTCACCCTGCCCCGCAGTCAGCTGTCGATGCTTCCCGCCTCCCTCCTCGACGCCCACGGAGCGAAGGACGCCCCGGGCACTGAGGCATCCCGATGACCGGCGCACGCCGTACGCCGCCCGGTCGTGCGGGACGCCTGCGGCTGCGGCACAGCCTCGATGTCGCCGAGCGTGGAGCCGACCTGCTGGAGCAGAAGCTGCGCATCCTGCGCTCCGAGCACCAGCGGCTGCTGCGTGCGCGGGAGGCAGCCGAGCGCGACTGGCGGGACCTGCTGTCCGAGGCCGAGAGCTGGCTGCTGCGCGGACTGCTCCTGGGCGGGGAACAGGCCCTCGACTCGGCCGCCGCGGGCATCGGCACGGCCGAGGTCACGGTTCACTGGACCACCTCCATGGGGGTACGACATCCGGCGACGGTCGCCACGTCCGTACCCTCCCGTCCGCCCACCGCCGCCGCTCCCACCAACACGGCCCTCGTGCACGCCGAGGCGGCCTACGGACGTGCCGTGCGCGCCGCCGCCGAGTACGCGGCGGCCCGCGCCGCTGCCGAGTTGGTGGGCGCGGAAGTCATCAGCACCCGGCACCGGGCCCGTGCTCTGCGGCGCCACTGGATCCCCCGCCTGCGGGAGGCCCTCGACCGGAGCGACCTGGCCTTGGAACAGGCCGAGCACGAGGACAACGTCCGGCGGCGCTGGGCTGCTCGGCATTAGCCGCCGGGATGTCGGAACTTCTGAGTGGGCTGGTGCTCGGTACGGTCCACGGTCCCGTCGGACAGGGCGCCCACCAAGGCGTGGCAGCTGAAGTCCATCTGGCCGTGACGAGCGATTCTGCCGGCTCTTGTCCCTCTCCTTACGACAGGTCCGGTGTCGCCGGAAGACCCGGCTCGGCGTGACTCACCTGCAAGCCTTCCGGAATCTCCCCAATCAGGGGCTTGAACACCACAAGGTGGACGCTTCCTTGCCGGTCTTCACGTTCATGCGTTCAGCCGGGTCGGAAGAATGCGAGCATTTTCCGGGCGGCGTCCGGCGACCTCAACAATTCCTGCATGTCCGCGGACATCCGGGCGGCAGCGCTGGTGCGTTCGAACATCTCGCGTTCGTATTCCTTGACGGCGGCGGGAAAGTCGTCCGGGTGCGCGGCCAGCGCGAGCCCGAGCAGGGCGCCGTCGAGCAGCGCCATGTTGGCGCCCTCTCCCACCGGCGGCATCAGGTGCGCGGCATCGCCGAGCAGCGTGACGTCCGGCGCCGACGGCCAGGTCAGGCCGAGCGGGAGCGTGGTGATCGACCGCGGCACGACCATGTCGTCGCAGGCCGCGATCAGCGCGGTGAACCGTGGGTCCCAGCCGGGGAGCAGCTCGATGAGCCGTGCCCGGGCGGCGGCCGGGTCGTCGAACGGGATCCCGCTGGTGGCGAACCAGTCCTCGGCGGTGTTGTAGAAGCTGACGCCGATACGGACGCGGCCGTCGCCGTTGCGCTGCGCCGCCAGGGATATTCCGCCGCCGAGCACCCAGTAGGTGCCGCGCCCGACCATCTCCGCGAGGTCGGGGTGCGTGCGGTCGATGTCGGGAATGCCGACCTCGACGACGTTGTGGCCGGTATGCGCCGGGCGGGCGTCGGTGAGCAGCGCGCGGACCCGGGACTGCGCACCGTCCGCGCCGACCAGCAGGTCATACGGCGCACTGCTGCCGTCGGCGAAGCGCAGCAGGCCGTTGTCGGCGGATCTGAACGCGTGTCCCCAGCGCACCATGTCCTCGGGGAGGGAGTCCAGCAGCAGGTCGCGCAGATCGGCGCGGTCGACCTCGGGTCGGTCGAGCGGCGCGTCGTCGGGTGTGTCCTCCTGGAGCAGCAGGGTGCCGTCCGGCTCGAGGAGACGCATGTCCTGGCCTTCACCACGGGCGATCGCGTAGAACTGCTCGATCAGACCGGCCTCGCGCAGTGCCCGCTGGCCGGAGTGGATGTCGAGCATGCCGCCCTGACCGCGCGCACCGCGCGACGCCTCACGTTCGTAGACGACGGCGTCGATGCCGTTCACGTGCAGCACCCGGGCAAGAGCCAGGCCGCCCAGGCCGGCGCCGACGACGGCAAGCCGGTTCACCGGCGGAGCCGGGGTGCGAGGACCGTGCGCACGACCTTGGCCACCTTGCTCGCGGCGGATCCGTCGTCGCCTTCGGGTTCCGGTTCGAGCACGCCCTGGAGCTGCAGCAGCAGTTGGTTGGCCGACCGCCAGAGCGGGACGAACATGCCGGCGACCGGCCCGACGCCCCGGATCGGGCCGCCGCACAACTCGGTGACCTCCTTGGCGATCGTGACCGTGGTCGGGTCCCGGAGGATCAGATGCACCTCGTCGTCGACCAGCCGGATTTCCATCTTGCGCGCGGCGGCTTCCTCCGGGTTCGCGTCCGTGGTGGTCTCCGGGTCCAGTTCGTCGATCTTGGCGGCGACCGCGTCCGGGTCGACCCCGAGTTCGCGCAGCACCCGGGCCGCCATGCTGTTCTCCGCCCGCAGCATCGCCTCGAGGAGGTGATGGCTCCCGACCGGTGCGCCACCGGCCAGCGCGCCGGCGGCGGACACGGTGTCCTCGGTGGCGGGCGTGCCGGCCGGCCATGGGCCGGGCGCGACGTCCTGCGGCCCTTCCACCGATGCCAGCACCGCGGCACGGATCTTGCTGATCGGATTGATCCGCTCGGCGAGCACCTTCGTGCCGACGCCCTCACCCTCCCTGACCAGGGCGAGCAGGATGTGTTCGGTACCGACGTCGTGGTGGTGCAGCTGCTGCGCCTCGCGCAGGGCGAGTTCCAACGTCTTCGTCGCGCGCGACTCGAAGGGGATATGGCCGCTCAGCTGCCGTGTGCCGGGCGGGACCAGCGCGGCGACATCGGTCTGCGCCGCCTCCTTGTCGTACCCCAGTCGGTGCAGCACCTTCGCCGCCGTGCTGTCCGGCACGTCGAGCAGCCCCAGCAGGAGGTGCTCGGTGCCGATGTGGAGGTGCTTGAGCAGCCTCGCCTGCTCCTGGGCCGCGACGACCGCCTGGCGGGCTTTCACCGTGAACCTTTCAAATGTCATGCTTCCAGGGTCTCAACCCTGTCAATACACTGTTATTGACAGGGTCATCGTGGCGAAGGGAGGGTGTGATGGAGACACCGTCGGACTGGGAGGACCGGCTCGCGCGCTGGCGGAACGAGCTGGAGTTGTTCGAGCAGCTGGACGAGACCCCGTGGGTCACGCTGGCGAAGGCGGAGGCCGAGACCGGCGTCTCCCGCTCGGCCCTGCGGTCCTGGTACCGCAACGGCGAGATCCGGTCTCGGCTGGTGGACGGCCCGAACGGCCCGCAGCGTCTGGTCCAGTTGGACGCGGTGATCGAGCGGGCCGCCACGTCACCGCGCATTCAGCGCAGGGCGGAACGAGAAGTGAGCCTGGAAGCCCAGGTCACCCTGCTACGGCATCGGGTCGACCAGCTCGAGCTGCGGCTGGCGGCGTTGGAGCGACGGTGACCGTGTTCGCCGTACGGTGCGTCAGGCCGCCCGGGTGAGCTCGGCGCGGCCGAACAGCAGGGCGTAGCCGGAGGGGAGTTGGGCGAGGATGCGATCGAGGAGTTCCTCGCCGGCGAGGTGGGCCACGATACGCAGGACGGTACCGGTGTCCCAGCGGGTGGTGGCCGGTGTGCCGCCGGTGCGGGTCGCCAGGTCCTTGACGAAGCCCCAGCCGGTGAGGGCTTCGGTGGCGGGGATCTGGGAGGAGAGGATGACGGCGGCCTCGTGCGGCAGCCGGGCGGCGAGCTCCACGCGCTCATCGCCGGTGAGCGTGCGCCCGAAGGCGCCCAGCACGGCGCGCACGGCCTGCTCGGCCTGGGCGCGGGTGGCATAGGCGCCTTCGTAGCGCACTTGTTCCAGCATCTGCTCGAACGTCATGCCCGTGGTGGACCGGCACGGCTGCTGCTGGGGAATCATCGCTGACGGGATTGCCCTTCTCGTGTGAGGTGGCGGCGGCACCGGTGGCGAGGCCCTCGCGCCGGCCACCGGTGTCGCCCGGGGTCAGGAAAGAAGCGGGGGTGGCCGGCTGTGGGCCGGCCGTGGGGTCAGACGGGCTGGGGGTGGCCGAACAGCAGGTCGTAGCCCGCCGGGAGCTGGAGCAGGATGCTGCGGGTGAGGTCGTCGCCCGCCGCGTCCGCGGCCACGCTGAGCACGGCGCTCACGTCCCAGGCCGCGGTCTGTTCCGTGGCTCCGTCGATCCAGGCCGCGGTGGCCCGTACGAAGCGCTCGGGGGACAGCGGCTCGCGCGCCTGGAGCGGATTGAGCAGGACGAGGGCCAGATTCTCCGGCAGTCGGGCGGCCAGTTCCGCCCTCACCTCGCCCACCAGGTGCGCGCCCAGCAGCGCCAGTACCGTGCGGGCGGCCCGCTCGGCCTCCTCGGTGGTCTCGTACTCGCCGCGTTCCTTGACCTGGTCCAGGAACGTTTCCCATCGCATCACCATCGCTGCTCCCATGCCTGTGTACTGCGGCGAGCGGAGGACGGGACCGGCCCCGGGGCGGCGCCGCCCCCGTCCTCCGGTGCGGCTGGGAGGGATTCAGCCGCTGATCTCCCTGCGCGCGGATCCGCCGCCGATGGCGACCTTGCGGGGCTTGGCGCGCTCGGCGATCGGGATACGCAGGGTCAGCACACCCGCGTCGTAGTCCGCCTTGATGTGCTCGGTGTCCAGGGTGTCGGCCAGCACGACCTGGCGGGAGAAAACGCCCAGAGGCCGCTCCGACAGCTCCATCTGCACGTCGTCCGCCTTGGCGACGGGCCGCCGCTCCGCCTTGACGGTCAGCATGTTCCGCTCGACGTCGATGTCGATCGCGTCCGCGGAGACACCGGGCAGATCGAGGGCGATCACATACTCCTCGCCCTCACGGTAGGCGTCCATCGGCATCGGCGACGGCCGCGACCAGGTCCCGGTCGTGCCGAGGAGCTGCTGGGTGAGCCGGTCGAGCTCGCGGAAGGGGTCGGTGCGCATCAACATCGTCAAACACCTCCAGCGTTCAGATCAGGCACTGCTGCCAATGCGTTCACCTGCCATCGTTGTAACATGTCATCCAAGCGATGACAAGCCGGAAGTCGTCGAGACGACGACAGAGCCTGTTGGAGGCCCGATGACCAGGGACGATCAGCCGACCCGCCGCGGCGGCGGTCTCACACCGGCGTCCTTCCTCGCCGCCGCGGCGGCGCTGAACACGATCCACGAGGCCCTGCACACCGCCCGGACCACACCGGCCGGCACCGACGGCACCCTCGCCGGGTCCGACCGGAGCAACTCCGAGCAGGCACTCGCCGCACTCCTGCTGCTGCGCGAAGCGCGCGAGCAGCTCGCCGAGTGGGAACCGGGCCTGATCGAAACCGCGCGGGAGGCGGGCGCCAGCTGGGCCGACCTCGCCCAGCCCCTCGGCGTCTCCAGCCGCCAGGCCGCCGAACGCCGCTACCTGCGCGTACGCCCCGGAACGCCGGGGTCCACGGGCGAGCAGCGGGTGCGGGCCACCCGCGACCACCGCGCCGCGGACCGCACCGTCACCGCCTGGGCCCGCGCCAACGCCGGCACCCTGCGTCAGCTCGCCGGCCAGATCACGGCGCTCACCGGCCTCCCGGCCGCCGCCGACATCCCGCTGGCCGAACTCACCGCCGCCCTCGCCGACAACGACCCGGCCGCCCTCGTCGCCCCCCTGACGGACACGCACCCCTACCTGGCATCCGGCCACCCCGACCTCGCCACGCGCGTCGACGACCTCACCCGCCACACCGACCGGCTCCGCCGGCACAGCGGAGACCAGCGCCGAAACAGAACCTGAAACGGGCAGGTCACCGCCTCCCTGGGGCGGCAGGGCCAGGAGCGTCCACCTCGCTGCCGGCCGGGAACCGAAGGGGCGCGCCGCGGTTCAGGCCCGGTCAGGCACGGACCAGGGGCGTGTCGACCAAATGCTCGGCCAGGAACCACGCTTGGAGTTCGCCGGTCCGCACCACCTGTGAGACCAGCAGGTCGTTGGTGCCGTCGTCGCCCAACTCCGCTACCCGGGCCGCCGCGTCATGCGCGTCGGTCAGGATCGTCTCGTGTGCCTCCAGCAACCGCGACAGCATGGCCGGCACCTCCTCCACACCGTCCGGGGGCCGCGGGATCGACGTGATCTCGGCGACGTGCCGGGGGTCCCCCACCGCGACACCGCCCAGGGTCTGGACCCGTTCGGCGAGCGCGTCGACGAGTTCAAGCTGTTCCCCCGCATGCTTGTCCAGCACCAGGTGCAGCTGGTAGAAGGTCGCCCCGCGCATCAGCCAGTGGTGCTTCTTGTAGAGGCCGTAGAGGATCTGGGTGTCGGCCAGGGCTTTGTTGAGGCGCTGGGCGGAGTACATGCGCGCCTCGTAGGAGAGGCCGAGAGGGAACTGTTTGACGGTTCCGAACTCCTGGATGATCCCGCCCTTCTGATGCAGTAGCGGTTGGCTGCTCATGTGCTGGGAGCTGATGGTCATTGTTCCGTCTCCTGCGGTCCGGGCTCTGGTTGCGCAAAGACGCTAGGTGCGCGCGCCGCGGACCGGTTGTCCAGGAACGCATGGAGTGATGCCCGGCAGTGCACGCGGGGTGCACGGTGAGGCAAAGACCAGTGCACTGGCAGGACAGGGCAGCACATCGGTCATGCCTATCGTGATGGCGAAGCATCCTCACGCACAGGGCCTGTCCCGGTTTCTCAGGGCCCGACCAGTGTCGGTCGAATTCATTCTCGGTCGACTGAAACAGCCCTCCTCCGTCGCCGCCGGTCATGCTCGATTCGAAGTCGTCATTCCCCAAGGGGGTTTCAAGAGATGTCAGCAATGCCGGTCGGCGGGCTGGTTCCGCACGCCATCGAAGAGGGCGCGGACCTCATCGTCCGAAACGCAAAGATCCATACCGGGGACACCGGCCGCCCGCACGCGGAGGCCCTCGCCGTCCGCGACGGCGTCATCACGGTCATCGGTGACGACAAGGACGTGGCTCCCCACGTCGGCATGACCACGAAGGTGGTCGACGCGCTCGGGCGACGGGTGATCCCCGGCCTCAACGACGCCCACCTGCACGTGATCCGCGGCGGACTGAACTACGTACTGGAACTGCGCTGGGACGGCGTGCGCAGCCTGCGTCAGGGTCTGGCGATGCTGCGTGAGCAGGCCGCTCGCACCCCGAAGGGCCAGTGGGTACGGGTGGTGGGCGGCTGGTCGGCCGAGCAGTTCGCCGAACGCCGACTGCCGACCGTCGCCGAACTGAACGCCGCCGCCCCGGACACCCCGGTGTTCGTCCTGCACCTGTATCAGTCGGCCGTGCTGAACCGGGCGGCGCTCAAGGCCGCCGGCTTCACCAGGGACACGCCCGACCCCAAGGGCGGCCAGATCGTGCGCGGCCGGGACGGGGAACCGACCGGCATGCTGCTCGCCGCACCCAGCGCCCTCATCCTCTATTCGACCCTGGCCAAGGCGCCGGTACTGGAGAGCGAGGAGGACCGGAAGACCTCCACCCGGCATTTCCTGCGCGAGTTGAACAGATTCGGACTGACCTCGGCGATCGACGCCGCCGGCGGGTTCCAGAACTTCCCCGACAACTACGCCACCGTCATCGAACTGGCCAAGGCCGGACAGTTGTCGATGCGTATCGCCTATCACCTGTTTCCGCAGACCGCGGGTCAGGAAATCGACGATCTCGCCCGCTGGATCGAAATGGCCCGCCCCGAAGACGGCGACGAATGGCTGCGCCTCAATGGTGCGGGCGAGAACCTCACCTGGGCGGCGGCGGACTTCGAGAACTTCGCCCAGCCGCGTCCGGAACACACATCTGATTATGAGGTGGAGTTCGAGAAGGCGGTGCGCCTGCTCATGGAGAACGGCTGGGGATTCCGGCTGCACGCCACCTACGACGAGACGATCCGCCGCGATCTCGCGGTGTTCGAGAAGCTCGCCGCGGAAGGGCTCTTCCCGGCCGGGAACCGATGGCTGTTCGATCACGCGGAGACCGCCTCCCCGGACAGCCTCGACCGTGTCGCCGCCCTCGGCGGCGCGATGTCCGTGCAGAACCGCCTGTCCTTCCAGGGCGAGGCGTTCCTGCGGCGCTACGGCCCGGGAGCAGCCGCGGACGCCCCGCCGATCCGGGCCATGCTGGACCGCGGACTGACCGTGGGCGCCGGCACCGACGCCACCCGGGTCTCCACGTACAACCCCTGGGTCGCCCTGCACTGGCTGGTCAGCGGCCGCACCCTCGGCGATCTGGCGCTGCGCCCGCCGGCGAACCGCGTCGACCGGCAGACGGCGCTGGCGATGTTCACGCGCGCCGGCGCCGCGCTCACCGGCGAGGACGAGGTCAAGGGTGTGCTGCGGCCGGGATGTTACGCGGACCTCGCGATCCTGTCCGGGGACTACTTCGCCGTGCCGGAGCCGGACATCGCGCACATCGAGTCGCTGCTGACGGTGACCGGCGGCCGGATCGTCTACGCCGCCGCCGAGTACGAGGGACTCGACGAGGAACTTCCCCCCGTCAGCCCGGCCTGGAGCCCGGTCGCGCACTTCGGCGGCTATCAGGCGGCGTCCCGCCACGCGGCGCCTGCCGGTGCCCGTCAAGCGGAGTCGCTCGGCCAGGCCGTCGCCGAATCCGAGCAGCACCGCCAGTGGCGCATCGCACGCGGGCACGCCCCGGACGTGGCGAGCACCCCCTTCGATCCCTGCTTCGACCTCTGAACTCCCGGAAGGGGCCCGGCCCTTGAGCCGCCCCTTCCGGACCGTCGCCCACCGGCTCCGTCCGACCGGACGGTGCTGCCCACCGCACCGACAACTGTCCGTGCCACCACTCACCGAGAGAGGCTCACACTCATGGTCAACATCGCCGACGTCACCGCGTCCCCCAGCCCCGACCTGCTCACCCCGGACAACTGCGCGGTGCTTTTCATCGACCACCAGCCGCAGATGTTCTTCGGGACCGGCAGCGGCGACCGCACCGCCATCATCAACTCCACGCTGGGCCTCGCGAAGTCCGCGCGGGCGTTCGACGTGCCGGTGGTGCTGAGCACCGTGGCCGCCGAGTCCTTCTCCGGCCCGATCATGCCGCAGCTGGCAGCCGTCTTCCCCGAACAGAAGATCATCGACCGCACCACGATGAACGCCTGGGAGGATTTCGCCTTCGTCGAGGCCGTCAAGGCCACCGGCCGCAAGAAGCTCGTCATCGCCGGTCTGTGGACCGAGGTCTGTGTGGTCCTGCCGGTGCTGTCCGCCATTGCTCAGGGCTACGAGGTCTACGTGGTCACGGACGCCTCCGGCGGTGTCAGCCCGCAGGCCCACGAGCACGCGATCCAGCGCATGGTGCAGGGCGGCGCGGTCCCGGTGACCTGGGTTCAGGTCCTCCTGGAGCTGCAGCGCGACTGGGCGCGTACGGAGACGTACGCCGCCGTCGGCGACGTGGTCAAGGAGCACGGCGGCGCCTACGGCCTCGGGATGGTCTACGCGCAGGCCGTCATCGGCGCCCACGCCGCCGGCTGATCCCCCGCACGACGACAACGCCAGGAACCGGCAGCGACAAGTAGCAACGGGCAGGAACGGGCAGGAACACGATGGACGCTGGACTGTTGATCCTCCGACTGGCGGTGGGGTTGCTCATCGCCGGGCACGGGGTGCAGAAGGTGAGCTTCCGGCTCGGCGGAAACGGCCTGGCGGGCGGGACCGAGGAGTTCCGCCACGACGGGTTCCGCGGCGGCCGGCTGACCGCGCTCGTCGCGGGCGCCAGTCAGATCGGGTCCGGCCTGTTCCTGGCCGCCGGCCTGCTCACGCCCCTGGCCGCGATGGCCGCCATGGGCGTGATGACGGTCGCGGGCACCGTGAAGCGGCCCAAGGGGCTGTGGGTGCAGAACGACGGCTACGAATACCCCCTCGTCCTCGTCGTCGTCTCCGCCGCGCTGGCCCTGACCGGGCCCGGGCGGTGGTCCGTGGACCACGCGCTGGCCGTCACCCCGTGGCCGGCGTGGATCACCCTTCCCGCGATCGTGCTCGGGCCGGTGAGCGCACTGCTCACCCGCACGGTGCTGCACCGGCCGGCCGCCACAAGGGGAGAAACGCGATATGCGCACACTGCTGAATGACGTGGTCCGCACCCTCATGCCGCGCGGAGAGGAACGTCACGGTCCGCTGCCTCCCCTGCTGCTGACTCTGACGGTGGCCACCGGCCTGGTCGACGCCGTGAGCTATCTGGCGCTCGGGCACGTCTTCGTCGCCAACATGACCGGCAACGTGGTCTTCCTGGGGTTCGCCCTGGCCGGCGCCGCCGGCCTGTCCGCGCTCGCGTCCGTCGTCTCGATGGCGGCGTTCCTCGTCGGCGCACTCGCGGGGGGCAGGCTCGGCACACGGTTCACCCTGCACCGCGGGCGCCTGCTGCGTACGGCGACGGCCGTGCAGACGATCCTGGTGGCGGTCACCCTCGTGGTCGCCGCCGTGTCGGACGGCAGAGTCACCACCGGCGTCCAGTACACCCTGATCGTGTTCCTCGGGATCGCCATGGGCCTGCAGAACGCGGCCGCGCGCCGCCTGGGCGTCCCGGACCTCACCACCACCGTGCTGACCCTGACCCTGACCGGGCTGGCCGCGGACTCCACCGCGGCCGGCGGCGCGGCGCCGCGGCCCGGCCGCCGGATCCTGTCCGTACTGGCCATGTTCCTCGGTGCGTTCGCCGGCGCCGAACTCCTCCTGCACGGCCACCTCCTTCTCACCCTGGGTCTCGCTCTGCTGCTCCTCGCGGTGACCTCCGTGACCACCCATCTCCTGTCCACCGACGACGCCGCCTGGGCCCGACCACAGCCCTGAGGCATCCAGAGCGCCGGCGCGGGCCCGAGGAAGGGGGAACCACCCGGGACGCCGCACGACTCCTGTAAAGGCAGGGACCAGCATGAGCTTCGCACCCTCACCACCAGAGTCCTCCAAGCCGGACTCGCCCTGGGCACCGCTCGCGGCGGGCGTCTTCCGGGCGCTGTGGATCGCCCAGTTGGTGTCCAACATCGGCAGCTGGATGCAGATGGTGGGAGCCCAGTGGCTGCTGATCGGGGACAACGCGGCTCTGGTGACTCTCGTACAGACCGCCTCCAGCCTTCCCATCGTGCTGCTCGCCCTGCCCTCCGGTGTCGTCGCCGACCGCTTCGACCGTCGTACGGTGCTGCTGGCCGCCCAGTTCGCGATGCTCACGGTCTCCTGCGTCCTGACGGCACTGGCGTTCACGGACGCGCTCACCCCCGTTCCGCTGCTCGCGCTCACCTTCCTGCTGGGCTGCGGCACCGCGCTGATGGGCCCGGCCTGGCAGGCGATCCAGCCGGAACTGGTGGAACGCCGCCGGCTCCCCCAGGCGGCCGCGCTGGGCGCCGTCAACATGAACCTGGCCCGTGCCGTGGGACCCGCGCTCGGCGGCGTGGTGGTCGCGGCGGCGGGCGCGGGGTGGGTCTTCGCCTTCAACGCCGCCTCCTACCTCGGCATCGCGGCCGTCCTCATGCTGTGGCGGCGGCCCGCGACGGCCTGGCCCGCCGCAGGGGACGAGAAGCTGCTGGCCGCGCTGTACGCCGGTCGCCGCTATGTGTGGCATGCGCCGGGCGTCCGCCGAGTCCTCCTGCGCACGCTCCTGTTCATTCCCGGCGGCGCCGCCCTGTGGTCACTGCTGCCGGTGATCGCGAGCCGCTCCCTCGGCCTCGGCTCGGACGGATACGGGCTGCTGCTGGGAGCGGTCGGCGTGGGCGCCGTGGCGGGCGCGTTCGTCCTGCCGCGGCTGCGTCGGGTCCTCGGCGCCAACGGCATTCTCGTCGCCGGCGCCCTGGTCTTCGCCTGCGTTCTGGCGGTGCCGGCCACGGTCCGGATCCCGTGGCTGGTGGCGGTCGTGCTGCTGCCCGCCGGTCTCGCCTGGATCGGCGTCCTGTCCACCCTCAACGCGGCCGTGCAGACCCGGCTTCCGGGCTGGGTCAGGGCCCGCGGACTCGGCGTCTATCTCCTGGTCTTCCAGGGCGGACAGGCCCTGACGGCACCGCTGTGGGGTGCCCTGGCCGTCTGGCTGGGGCTTCCTGCCTCCCTGCTCGTCGGCAGCGCCCTGATGCTGGTCAGCGCGGTCAGCGTGCGCCGCTGGCCGCTGCATGACGCCGCCCACATCGACCCCTCGCCGTCCGACCACTGGCCCGTTCCCCCGCTGGTGTTCGAGCCCGGCCCGGCCGACGGCCCGGTGCTGGTCTCCGTCGCCTACCGGGTCGCCCCCGAGAACCACGCTGCCTTCACCGGGCGCATGGAGCAGGTCGCCCGTTCACGACGGCGCACGGGCGCCTTCACCTGGGGTCTCTACCAGGACGGCAACGATCCGGCACAGTTCATCGAGAACTACCTGGTCGCCTCGTGGTCGGAGCATCTGGCCCAGCATCACACCCGGCTCACCGCCACCGACCGCCACTACGAGGAGCAGGCTCGCCTTCTCCTCGTCCCGGGCACCGCGCCGCAGGTGACCCACGCCTTCGACGCCGCGTCGGGGCCCGTCATACCGGACGCGGCAAGGTCCAGGTGACCCGGGGACCCCAGCGTGCGCCCCCCAAGGAAGGAATCCACGATGGCGAAGAACGACGAGTCCGACGCGACGGTCCTGACCGACTCCGACGATTTCGACCCCGAATCGTTCCTGGTGGTCCCTGCCAGGACCTTCGACGACCTCGAAGTCGGAGAGGTGTTCCGCGCCCCCAGCCGTACGCTGACCGAAGCCCACGCGGCAGCCTTCCAGACGGTCTCGGCGGACAACCACCCGGTGCACTACGACGCCGTCTTCGCTCGCAGGCACGGCCATACGGCTCCGGTGGTGCACGGACTGCAGGTGCTGGCCTTCACCGCGCCGGGCGCCACCCTGTTCCCGCACTTCATCGGCGAGGTCTTCATCAGTTTCCTGGAGCTGTCGGCCAGCTTCCTCGGTGAGGTCCACACCGGCGACACGCTCTACCCGGCCCTGACCATCACGGACCTCGTTCCACAGGACGGCAGCGGCGTGGTGGTCACGGCGGCCACCATCCACAACCAGCGCGGAGAGCTCGTCCTTTCCGGACAGCACAAGTATCTGCTGCGCCGCACCAGTTCGACCTGAGAGCCTGGTCCCCGCGGGACGCGGGACGAGGGCCCGGTTTCCGCGGGCACCGGGCCCTCGTCCTGCGCTCGCCGTCCCCTCAGTAGGGCTCGGATTCGGGGATCACATGCATCGCGGCCTCCTCGGCCGACGCACCGGCACCGTCCAGACCGACGTCGTAGGCGACCATGTCGTACTCGGTGTTCTCATGGCTGCCCTCGTCCGGCGCGATCAGCCGGCCCGCGCGCTCGTCTCCGACCTCGTCGTCGACAAGCTCGCCGTCCGTGTCCCAGGTGTCCCCGATGCCGTCGCCCGCCGGTACCCCGACGTCCGGCAGCTCCTCGGAAAGACGTTCGTCCAGGCTCTCGCCCCACCGCTGCTCCGACGCCGTGACACCGGTGTGCTCCACACCCCAGGGCCGCTCCGGGGGCGAGTAGCCCTCGTCCAGGGCCTCATCGCCGCCCCGGTAGTCCAGGGTGTCCGACGCGTCGAGCAGCCCGGCGTCATCCTGCACCTCGGAACCGTCCGGCTGGTAGACGTCGTCACCCATCGCTTCGTCAGCCACTTGCGCTCCCTAGTTGTCCGGGGGCCCGAGAGCTGGGGTCAGCCGCCCCCACCAGGCCCGTCCACCGCACCGCGCCATTGCGGCGAAGACGGTGAGAGCCACCAGTGTCCCGCCCTGGGTCCCTCGCCACCCCACCCGAAGCGGGAACCGTGCACTCCTGAGCAAGCGGTGGGCGCGCGGAGGACGCCGCCCGCCGGGTGGCGTTTCCGGCCGGACCAGCACCGCCCGGCACTCCACGGGACCGCCCGGCATGACAACGCGGCAGGCCGGCACACGATCGCCTCCCACGCGGGCAATCTCTGTCCCAAACGGTCATCGACCCGTACAGTTCGGTCGTGTTCGCCCTTAAGAACGTTTCCGCTTCCCGGGAACACTTCGGCGTCCCCCGAAGGCTCTCCTCCGTCGCCGTGACCGAGGTGCGCCGTGGGGGCTAGACGAGGCACCACCCATCGCTCCATACCGCCCGTCGAGCTGGTGGGCCGGCAGGCGGAGACCGCTCAGATCCTTGACATGTTCGAGGAGAAGCGCGGCGAACCACGGACGCTGCTCCTGCTCGGCGAGGCCGGCACGGGCAAGTCGAGACTGCTGGCGGTCGCCGTCGACCACGCACGCGACCGCGGAACACTGGTGCTGGCCTCCCGGGGCAGCGAGGCGGAGTCGCGGCAGTCCTTCGCATCCCTGCACCAGCTGCTTCTCCCCCTCCTGCCCGATGTCAGCCTGCTCTCCGACCATCTTCGAGGGGCGCTGGAGACCGCGTTCGGCATCGCTCCCGCCGTGGGACCGCCCGACCCGATGCCGTTGCGCATGGCGGTCCTGACACTGCTGACCGAGGTCTCCCGTCGGCAGCGCATCCTGCTGGCCGTCGATGACGTCCAGCACTTCGATCGCGACTCCCTCGATGTGCTGGGCTTCGTGATGCGCCGGATCGCGGCGGAGACCGTGCCGGTGCTGCTGACGGCACGGGGGCAGACGCCCCCGGACGGGGTCCCGGTGGATCTGGGCACTCTGCTGTTGGGGCCGCTGAGCGAGCAGGCGGCGGCCGAGCTCGTGGACGCCCAGCCGCACTCGCCGACCGGCCGGACGCGGTACGAGCTGTTGCGGCAGGCGCAGGGAAATCCGCTGGCCGTCATCGAGCTGTGCCGCGCCGCCGGAAGGGGCGGCGCCAGAGCACTGCCCGGCGGTGGGCTGCCGCAGACGGAGCGCATCCAGGAGTTGTACGCCGCCCGCCTGCGTAGCCTCCCGGACATGACCCAGCGGCTCATCGTGTACGCCGCGGCGTCGGAGTACGAAGACCTCGCCACGATCATGGTTGCGGCCGGGGCGGAGCCGGATCTCGGCGCGTGGGCTTCGGCCGAGGAGGCCGGCCTGGTGACCGTCGTGGACGGACGGGTGGTCTTCCGGCACCCGCTGGCCCGCGCGGGTTCCTATCACGCGGCCCCGGCCCACCTCCGGCAGCAGGCCCACCGGGACCTGGCGGCTGCTCTCACGGCCGATCCGGCGCGCCGGGCCTGGCACCTGGCCGCCGCCTGCCTCGGTCAGGACGAGTCCGTGGCGGCGGCTCTGGAGGACACCGCCGAGCTCGCCGAGAAGCGTGGCGGCATCTTCGCGGCGGCACAGGCGCTGGAACGGTCGGCGGAGTGCAGCCCCGCGCCGGCCGACCGGGCGCGTCGGTACGCCAAAGCGCTGAGAGCCGCCAACAGTGCCGGCGACCCTTCGTGGGTACGCGAGCTGTACAACAAGGTCACCGCGCTGACCGAGGACCGGGACCTGCTGAGTCTGTCGGCGTGCGGCGCGGGCATGGCCCTGTCGCTGCTCGGCCACCAGCGGCAGGCGTTCCAGGTGTTGACGAGCCGGCTGGAGCCGAAGCAGCCCGCGGACAGCACGGCGGTGCTGGCCCTGGTCTCCGTGCTGGGGGCGGTCGCGTTCCAGTCGGGCCTGCCGGAGATGAGGCGTCCGATCGCCCCTCTCCTGAAGGGGATCGAGGCCGGGAACCGCGACACGCTCTACGCCGAACTGACGACGGCCGATGCCTCCGCCGCGGTACGGGCCGTGACCCTGGCGTCGGCCGACCCGGCCGACGCCCCCCGGCTGCTGGATCGTATACGCCGACGGCCGAGCGCCTCGGAGCCGGCGACCGGGGCCGCGGAACTGACCCATCTGCTCGCGCTCGGCGGCGTCGCCTGGTGGGCCGACGAGTCCGACCTGTCCGTGGAGTCCTTTCGGCAGGCGTACGCCATGCTCGCCGCGTACGGCTCCCTGGGCCCTGCCGCGACCAGCTTCGCGGCGATGGGCTCGGCGCTCATCGACACCGGGCGGTGGACGGAGGCCGACGAGCTTCTGGAGATGACCGCGACGCTGGCGGCCGTCCACAAGTTGAGGCATCTGGAGATCGACGCCGAGGCGCTGCGGACGACCCTGCGAGCCCTGCGCGGTCAGGCCGTCGGCACACACTCGGACCCTGCCTGGACCGCGGTCGGCCTGGAGGAGAACCGCGCCACGCACGCTCGTCTGCTCAGGGCCGCCGGCACGGCCGCCGCGGCGGTCGGCGACTTCGACGGCGCGTTCCGGCACTTTCGGTCGCTGTTCGGTGCCGACGGTGCTCCTGTGCACTACTTCCTGTCCCGCCACTCGGTCGCCGACCTCGCCGCTGCCGCCCAGCGGGCGGGCCGGCAGGAGGAGGCGGCGCGCATCACCGAGGTCGTGCGAACCGCGATGGGACCGCGGCCGACGACCCGGATGACTCTGCTGCTGCACCACTCCGCCGCGCTGAGCTGCGAGCCGAAGGAGGCCGAGCACCACTTCCGGCTCGCCACGGTCAACCCGGCGGGCGACCGGTGGCCTTTGGCCCGGGCGCAGGCAAGGCTCCACTACGCGCGATGGCTGCGCAGGCGGCGCCGCCCCCTGGACGCCCGCCCGCTTCTGGTCACGGCGCTGGAGTCGTTCACCCGGCTCGGCGCGGCCGGCCTGGCCGAGGAGGCGCGGGTGGAGCTGCGGGCCAGCGGCGTGGCCACCTCACCCGCCAAGGCCGACCCACTGGCGGAGTTGACCGCCCAGCAGCGCCAGATCGTCCGGCTGGCGGCACAGGGGCTGCGCAACCGGGAGATCGCCGATCAGCTCATGCTGTCGCCTCGCACGGTCAGATCCCACCTCTACAACGTGTATCCGAAGCTCGGTGTCAGCAGCCGCAACCAACTTCGCGGTCTTTTCGACGATCTGTGATCCCATGGTGGGACGCGTGGTAGCGCTCCCAGCGAACGGCCGATCGTTTCGATGGAAGGAACCTGAGCAGTTTGAGCCGCGAACCCGGTGTGGGCCCAGGCGGGCCGGACCGTTCCCCCGTCGTCCTCGATCCCCTCGTGCAACGGCTCGTCGACGCCTCCGCAGCACCGCCCTACCTGCACCAGTTGGGCCCGGTCGACGGACGCCAGGCGCTGCTGGAGATGCAGGGCCACACCTTCGACGACCTCGGCGTGGACGCCGAGTTCAGAGTGGCACCGGTGGGACCTTCCGGGCTCGTCGGATTCTGGATCTTCCGGCCCAGGGAGCCGGCCGGTCCCCTTCCCGTGGTCGTGTACCTGCACGGCGGCCGGTGGATGCTGGGTGACGCCCAAACCCACGCGGGGATGGTCAGGAAGCTGGCGGCCGCCAGTGCCTCCGCCTTCGTGGTGCCCGAGTACACCCGCACTCCCGAGGCGCGTTATCCGGTGGCGCTGGAGGAGTCGTACGCGGTACTGACATGGGTGGTCGAGCAGGCCGCCGAGCTGGTCCTGAACGATCGGAGGCTGGCGGTGGCCGGCGACTGCGCCGGCGCGACCATGGCGGCGGCTCTCACCATGATGGTCAAGCAGCGCGGCGGCCCCCGCATCCGCGCCCAGTTGCTCTACTACCCGATGACCGACCCGCATTACGACACTCCCTCGCGGGAGCAGTTCGCATCCGGTTTCCTCCTGACGCGCTCGGCTCTGGAGTGGCACTGGCGGCAGTACACCGACGACGAGTACGAACTCGCCGAGCCCACGGCCTCACCGCTGCGGGCCACTACGGCGGACCTCGCAGGCCTGCCTCCTGCCCTGGTCGTGACGGCGGAGGCGGACGTCGTGCGGGACGAGGGGGAGCAGTACGCCCGCCGGCTGCGGCAGGCGGGCGTCGCCGTGACCGCCGTCCGCTACCTGGGGACGGTGCACGACTTCGCTTCCCTGAGCCCTTTGCAGGACAGCCCACCCACGGTGGCCGCGATCAGGCAGGGGGGCGGCTACCTGAGAGACGCGCTGGCCGACCGGCGCTGACGGAGGAACACGAACCTGTGTGCACTGCCGCCCAGATCGACCGTTAATTTACTGATGCCTGCGGGACAGGCCGCTTGCAGGATGAGGACGTGAGGCCGCCTACGGCGGCAGGTCATGTACACGCAAGAGGCGCCAGGCACGTTCACCGTCAAGCCGGACGGCCGTCGAGGAGGTCTACGCCGTGTACGGCACGGTTGGAGTTGCCATGGCCCAGTCGGCGACGTCCCACACGTCGAGGACCACCGCGGAGCACATACTGACTCTCTCTCCGCTCCACGGCTCCGAAGACGGTCACAGCCTCTCCCAGACGTCGGAAACGGGAGATTCCGACTTCCTGGATCTTGGAATGCAGGTACGCGGATGCGCTGTGATCTCCCATCACGGAACGGACGTGCTGCTGAAGCCGGGCGACTTCGTCTTCTGCGACTCGGACCGGCTTGGTTTCTCGCGCCTCGACGACGACTGCCAGGTGACGGTCTTCCGTATACCTCGGCGCTCCCTGGGAGTTTCGGAGTCGGACCTGCGCCGTCTCGCCGGTGTGACCGTACGGGGCGGGGAGGGCGTGGGCGCAATGGTGTCGATCTTCCTGTCCGCACTCGCCACCGGGACGGAGTTCCACAGGTCGAAGATCGGCGACCAGCTCATCCGCAGTGCCTTGGACCTCATCGCCGCACTCGTCACGGAACTCCTCGCCAAGGAGAGCCGACCGGCGACATCCAACGCGTCGAACGTCGGCGAGGAGATGCTGGCCCGGATCAGGGAGTTCATCGAGGTACATCTGACGGATCCCGACCTGTCACCCCAGTCGATCGCGCTCGCGCACCACATTTCCGTCCGTTATCTGCACAAGCTCTTCCAGAGCCACGGCACCACGGTCAGCCGGTGGGTGCGGCAGCGAAGGCTCGACGTCAGTCGGCAAGAGCTGGGCCGGACAACGCACCAGAGACCGACCATGGCGGCTGTGGCGCGCCAGGCGGGTTTCGTCAGCCCGTCGCATTTCAGCCGGGCGTTCCGCGACGCCCATGGCATGACCCCCAGCGAATGGCAGGCATGCACGTGGTCGGTACTGGAATCCCCGGCGGGGATCTTGCCCGTTGCCGACGCGCCGCCGGCGAGCCCCGCCGGCGGCGCGTCGACGTCCGTCAGGTTGACAGCCAGGACGGCGGGCTGACGGAGCCGACCTGTCACTCGCTTCCCGCCATGAGTTCGGCCACGACGCGGTCCAGGTCGATGTGGAGCCCCTCCGTGCCCGGTCGCACCAGCATGTCGGTCCTCTTCAAGAACGCGACGACCGACGTGGTCGCGATGTCCAGCACGGCGATGCCGACCCTGGACCTGAGGACTATGCGCACCGAGTGCCGATGGCAGTGGTGCGGAGGTGTCACCAGGACGTCTCCGGCACCCGCCGGTCGGCGTAGTCCCTCCGACAGGAGGCTGCGCGCGAACACCCAGTCGACCGTGCCGGTCGACGTCCCCCCGAGGGAGAGGCACACGGCATAGGGGTCTGCGCTGTCGTAGCGCAGTTCGGCGGGCAGTGATACCGGCGGTTCGTCCGCGACGATCACGTGCGTCACCACCTCATGGGCGACCCGGGTCCCGTCGGCGCTGGAAAACGGCTGTGTCATGTCTTACCCCGATCGGCAGCTTCTTGGGGGGCAGCGTCTACGCAATTGACCCTAAAACCGCCGATTGAAGCAGCTAGCCGAAGAACGTACGAAGTCTTGTCCGAGAGAGCACCGGGCGCGGACTTCCTTCGCGGGCCCTAAGGAGCGCGATTACGGCCGGGAGGCCTCACGCCACTCGCTGGGGGACATCCCGTAGGCGGCCCGGAACACCCGGCTGAAGTGGGCGGCATTGGTGAAACCCCACCGGTGCGCCACCGCGACAATGGTGCGATGCGCGGCCTCGCGGTGAATCAGATCCCGTCGGCACGCCTCCAGACGACGGCTCTGGATCCAGCGGCTGACCGTGGTCTGCTCGCCCTCGAAGACCTTGTGCAGGTAGCGCACGGAGATGTGGTGGGCCCGGGCGATGACCTCCGGGGTCAGGTCCGGATCGGCCAGGTGCCGGCCGATGAACGCCCGGATCCGCAGCAGCAGCACCGCATCGCCGCTCGGTGTCCCCTCGGAGTCCCTCCCGAGTTGTTCGTCGGCCAGGACGGTCAGCAGATCCACCACCGTGCGGGCGAGCAACTCCCCGGTGCGCGGCCGGAACGGTTCCGCGGTGTCCGCAAACCGGGACAACAGGGTCGACAGCAGTCCGCCGAGCGCCGTCTCGGAGCGAAGGGGACATGCCGTTATCCGCCGCAGCTCCGATTCGCTCAGACCGAGGACCTGCCGTGGCACGACGAGGGACTTCGTCTGGTACTGATGGGGGAAATCCATCCAGAGCGGACGCGACAGGTCGCAGAAGGTGAACTCTCCGGGACTCAGGTACACCTCGCGGGCATCCTGCTCGATTCTGGCGGCGCCCCTTCCCAAGAGGTTGACGACCACATACTCCTCATTGCCGCCCTGTGCGATCAGCCGCTGAGTGCGCCACGCCCGCATGGGACCGCCGTCCGCCGTGGCGAGCTGCAGACGACCCATGGGGAACGTCCGGATGGCTCCCGAGCAGACCTCGTCCGGGACGGCCACGTCAGCTGCGGCGAATGTCTGGGACAGAGCTTCGCGCCAGTACGCCCGTCTCTGACGGACAGGCATCGAATCCGTGGTGAGGAGGCTGCCCACGCGATGGTCTTCGTCAGGCGGAGAGGTGACCGTCGTCATGGTTCCCGCCCTCCTTTCAAGGTTTCAAGCACCTATCACCATCGTGGCGGCCCGCCCACACCCCCACATCCCACGGTTCGCCAAGTGAAGGGAAACCGTCGTGTGATACGAAGCGGTCACTCTCCGCTGTCGCGGGCTGCCACCAGCTGGGCCAGTTCCACGCGCGAGGTGATGTTGAGCTTGGTGAAGGAGCGGCGCAGGTGCGAGCTCACCGTGTGCGGTGAGAGGGAGAGACGCTCCGCGACCTGCCGGTTCGTCAGTCCCTGCGCGACGAGCCGCACCACGCCGGCTTCCGAGACGGTCAGCTCCGGCCACCCCTTCACGGATCCCGCGGACGTCGTGCGCCGGACGCCCATGGCCCGCAGACGGCGGCGGACACGTGCGGCGTCCCACTCGGCACCCGCCTCCGTGTAGAGGGCGAGGGCCGAATCGAGGTGGGGCACGCCTTCGGACGTGCGGGTGACGGCCAGCTTGCGTCCGGCGTCCTCCAGCGCTGACGCCCGTGCCAGCAGCCGGGGGCAGTCGTCGTACAGCCGGACCGCGCGCAGCAGGTGAGCGAGATCGTTGTCGAGCAGTCCCCGGGCGTGCGCGGCCGCGGCCGCCAGGATCGTGAACCCGGGGTTGCGCGTGGCCCGTCGCTCCGCCACGGAGACCGCCAGCTCGGCACGTTCGCGCGCTCCGGCGCGCAGCGCCATACGGACGAAGACGGGCGCGTCGGCGGGATCGTCCGGACTGGCCAGGGAGGGCCTCTCCTCGGCGAGCGCCACCGCCGCTTCGTCGAGTACCGCCATGGCGTCGGCGGGGCGGCCCTCGAAGTCCGCCAGCAGTGCGGCCATCCACGAGCCCACGTTGCGGACGAGCGGCGCCCCGTCGCTCAGCATCCGCCTCCCCTGCGCGACATGGGCGCGGGCGGCGTCCAGGTCGTTCGTGTGGAGGGCGACACGCACCAACGTGTACAGCAGTGTCGCGTCGGCGAAGTTGCCCATGCCCAGCTCGTCGACCATGGCCGAGGCGCCTTCCGCCTCGGCCCGGGCGTCGGCCAGCCTCCCCGCGTCCAGGAGGGTGCGCGAGCGGTTCATGAGCCACAGGAGCATGGCCGCGGCCTGCCCCTGCTGCCGGGTCTCCCGGACGCCGGCCGCGGACGCCGCGAGCGCTTCAGCGGACCGCCCCGCCGCGTTCAGCAGGAAAGTCGTCCACAGTGCCTCCGGCACCCACAGGGAGTGCGCGATCCCGAGATCGGCGGCCAAGGCCGCGGCCCGGTCCGCCAGCCGGAACGACTCGCTCCAGTCCATCCGGTAGAAGAGCACGACCGAGTCGACGGCGATCGCGGTGGCCTCGGCGACCCGGTCCCCCGCCTGCGCGGCGGCCTCCAGCGCCTCGGTCACCGCGTCGGCGGTCGCCTCCATGTCGCCCACCATGGACAGGTTGAGGCACAGCAGCGCCAACAGCTGGGCCCGCAGCGTTGCCGGGATGCCGGGCAGCGCAGCGCCGGTACGGGCCTGCCGGACGGCCTCCGTGAAGTCGTACTGGCTGGACATGCGGGCCAGATTGAGCCGCACCTGTGCTTCGTCCTGCGGCCGCATGCTGCCGGGCAGCGTCGCGGCACCGAGCGCGCGGGCTCGTGCGGCCTGCCCCGTCTGCCACAGAAGGAGGATGGTCTCGGCGACGATCGCCGAGCGTTCCGGGGCCCGGTCGGCGGTGAGTTCCAGGGCCCGGCCGCTGAGTTCCGCCGCCGAAGAAGGCGCGGTGGCCGCGAGTTCCGCCGCGGCGCCTCGCAGTAGTTCGACGGCCGCGTGGTCGCCGAAGTCCGCGCTGTCGGCCAGCAGCGTGGCGGTTTCGAGTACCGGGGCACCGCGCGCCAGCAACACGTCGGCGGCATGGCGCCGCAGCGCCCGGCGTACGGAGGCGGGGAGGCTGCCGTCGACGGCCTCGCGGATCAGGTCGTGGCGGAACCGCAGGTGGCTGTCCTGCTCGACGAGCAGGTCGGAGTCGAGGGATTCCCGCACGGGCGCGATCAGGGTGGCCGCCGGTCTGCCCGTCAGCTCGGCCAGCAGATCGATGGGGACGGTGCGGCCCACCGCCGAGGCGGCCTGCACGACCTCGCGGGCGGGCTCGGAGAGCTGGTCGAGACGCCGCTGGACGGAGGAGCGCAGGCGCTCGGGGATCAGGCCACGCGCCAACCGTGCCACCTGGTTCTCGATGATCACCGAATCCTCGTCGCGGAGCCCGCCGAGCAGTTCCACCAGCAGCAGCGGCATGCCCTCCGCCCGGCGGGCGGCCCTCATGACGGCCGGATCGGGCGCTGCTCCCAGGACGTCCTCGGCGATTCTCGCGACCGCATCGTCGGTGAGCGGGCCGAGGCGCAGCTCGTGCGCGCCGGCCTGCTGAAGTCGGTCGAGTGTCACTCGCACCGACGGGGTCCCGGTCCCGCTGCGAACGGCCACCACCCACAGGATCGCGTGCGACGAAAGCCTGGCCGAGAGGGTTCGCAGGGCAAGAAGGGTCAGGTCGTCGCACCATTGCACGTCGTCGAGGACTATCAGCAGCGGTGTATCAAGGGCCGTCTGCTCCAGTCGGTCCTGCAGTTCCTGAAGCAGCCAGAACCGCTGGTCGGGCGCCGCGGAGAGCTCTCGCACCGTCGCCGCGTCGAGCAGCGGTTCGACTCCCGACAGCAGACCGTCCAGCAGCGGACCGAGCGGCACGAAGTGTTCGTCGGGATCCGCGCCTCCCCGGAACGCCCGGATGCCCCGCCGCACCGCGGCGGCGTACCCCTCCGCCAGGAGCCGGGTCTTGCCACTGCCCGGCGCACCCTCGACACACACGATCCCGCCGTGGCCGCGGGAAAGGACGTCGAGTCGGGCGCCGATGAACGCCAGCTCGTCGTCCCGGCCGCGCACCGGCACCTGCACGGCACCCGTGCTGCCCGTCGGGTGTTGCTTCGTAAACCGGTCCACGTGCCATCCCGAAAAGCCGTGGCCGCACAGAATGCGGCTGTCGCGGGCGTGCGATGCACTGAATCTGCACGAAGCATGCCACGTTTCAGCCAGACGGGGGGTTTGGGCGCCGAGGTGTTTGTCCGCGGGGAGCCGGGGTCGGCGTGCCGAGGCCCGGTACAGGAGTGCCAGGTGATCGAGCCGAGCCGGACCGGGAAGAGCAGGAGGTCGGCCGGGGCGGTCGGCCGGGGCCGGACCTGCCATGGCGGGCCGGCACCGGTACGCGACCGGATCGCTGGCGGCCCGCCGAGGGCGGTCTCAGTCGAAGCGCAGGTCGGAGAGCTGCCGTTCGAGCGCGGTGATGTCGTCGTCGGGTGTCTCCCGGACCGGGCGGGCGGCCGTGAGGGCGGCCAGCTCGGCGGCCGCCCGCCGTATGCGGGCGGGCAGGCCGTCGGTGTACTCGTCGCCGCCGGATCCCCAGTCCTCGGACGCCGCGTACACCGCGGTGGGTACGACGGTGGCGCGCAGGTAGGCGAAGAGCGGGCGCAGGGCGTGCTCCAGCACCAGGGAGTGGCGGGCCGTGCCTCCCGTCGCCGCGACGACGACCGGCTTGCCGGTGAGCGCCTCCGGGTCGATCAGGTCGAAGAACGACTTGAACAGCCCGCTGTAGGAGGCGGTGAACACGGGGGTCACGGCGATCAGGCCGTCGGCGCCGGTCACCGCGTCGATCGCGGTGGCGAGCGAGGGCGCCGGGAATCCCGTCACGAGGTTGTTGGCGACGGCGACGGCGAATTCCCGCAGCTCGATGACCTCGGTCTCCACCGCGTGGCCCCGGTCGGCGAGCTCGTCGCGGGCCGACTCGGCGAGCCGGTCGGCGAGCAGGCGGGTGGAGGACGGAGTGCTCAACCCGGCGGACACGGCGACGAGCTTCATGCGGCGGACACCTCCTGAACGGCCCGCAGCGACGCGTGGGTGGGAGCGTCCGGCACTGTGGCCGAGCGGCCGATCGCGAACTCCTTCCGCAGCACCGGGACCACCTCTTCGCCGAGGATGTCGAGCTGTTCCAGGACGGTCTTCAGGGGCAGGCCCGCGTGGTCCATCAGGAACAGCTGCCGCTGATAGTCGCCGACGGTCGCGCGGAAGGACAG
Organism: Streptomyces sp. NPDC050121; assembly: GCF_044460385.1. Classification (NCBI taxonomy): domain Bacteria; kingdom Bacillati; phylum Actinomycetota; class Actinomycetes; order Kitasatosporales; family Streptomycetaceae; genus Streptomyces; species Streptomyces sp. NPDC050121. Next base: position 122,029 of record NZ_JBITJV010000004.1, read on the forward strand.
CGTCCGATCGATGACCTCCTGGGGAGAGCCCACCGTCAGCGGAGTCTGCTCGGTGAACTCCTCCAGCGACGGCCCGTGCCCGTAGACGGGCGCGTTGTCGAAGTAGGGGCGGAACTCCCGTACGGCGTCCTGGGAGTTCTTCCGCATGAACACCTGCCCGCCGAGGCCGACGATGGCCTCCTCGGGCCGGCCGTGCCCGTAGTGCGCGTACCGCCGCCGGTACAGCTGGACCATCTTCCGCGTGTGCTCGGCCGGCCAGAAGATGTTGTTGTGGAAGAAGCCGTCGCCGTGGAAGGCCGCCAGGTCGGCGATCTCCGGGGAGCGGATGGAGCCGTGCCACACGAACGGCGGTACGCCGTCCAGCGGCCGGGGCGTGGCAGTGAACCCCTGCAGCGGAGTGCGGAACTTCCCCTCCCAGTTCACGACGTCCTCGCGCCACAGCCGGCGCAACAGCGCGTAGTTCTCCTTGGCGAGGTTGATGCCCTGCCGGATGTCCTGCCCGAACCACGGGTACACCGGGCCCGTGTTGCCGCGGCCCATCATCAGGTCGACGCGCCCGTCGGCCAGGTGCTGGAGCATCGCGTAGTCCTCGGCGATCTTCACCGGGTCGTTGGTGGTGATCAGCGTCGTGGCGGTGGAAAGGATCAACTTCTCGGTACGGGCGGCGATGTAGCCGAGCATCGTGGTCGGCGACGAGGGCACGAACGGCGGGTTGTGGTGCTCGCCGGTCGCGAAGACGTCCAGGCCGACCTCCTCCGCCTTCAGGGCGATGGCCACCATCGCCTTGATGCGTTCATGCTCCGGCGGGGTACGGCCGTTGGTCGGGTCGGGGGTCACGTCCCCCACCGAGAAAATTCCGAACTGCATGGGGTCCTCTTCACTCCGGTGACTGTGTGGGTGGCGGAAATGTAGGCACCGATCGAACGGGCGACCTGCCTGTGCGTGCAGAGCAGCTTGTCCGTCAGCGCCCCACCGCCGAAGACATGCGGGAGCCGGGGCGCCGTCGAAGACGCCCCGGCTCCCGTTCGGTCACTTCGCCAGGAAGGTGAGGAGCGCCGCGTTGACCTCTTCGGCGTGGGTCCACAGCAGTCCGTGCGGGGCGCCCTCGATCTCGACGTAGTCGGCGGACGGGAGCGCCTTGTGGAAGGGGCGGGCGGTGCCCTCGACGGGCAGGATGCGGTCGCCCGTGCCGTGCAGGATCAGGGCCGGCACGTCGATGGCCGGGATGTCGGCGCGGAAGTCGGTGTACCAGGTCGACGGCGCGGCGGCCGCGGCGAAGAAGCCGCTGCCCGCGGCGACGTTCCAGCTGTTGCGGACGGCCTCCTCGCTGATCCTGGAGCCGAGGTTCTCGTCCAGGTTGTAGAAGTCCTTGTAGAAGGCCGTGAAGTACGCGTACCGGTCCGCCTTCACGGCCGCGACGACACCGTCGAAGAACTCCTTGGGGGCGACCCCGTCCGGGTTGTCGTCGCTCTTGAGCAGGCAGGGCTCCAGCGAGGCCAGGAAGGCGACCTTGGCTACCCGGGCCGAGCCGTAGGCGGACACGTACCGGGCGACCTCACCGGTACCCATCGAGAAGCCGACCAGGACGGCGTCGGTCAGGTCGAGGGTCTCCAGCACGGTGTTCAGGTCCGCGGCGAAGGTGTCGTAGTCGTAGCCGGTCGTCGGCTGGCCGGACTGCCCGAAGCCGCGGCGGTCGTAGGTGATCACGCGGTAGCCGGCGTCGAGCAGCGCGGCGCTCTGCCGCTCCCAGGAGTGGCCGTCGAGCGGGAAGCCGTGGATGAGGACGACCGGCTGCCCGGTGCCGTGGTCCTCGTAGTAGAGGTCGATGGCGGTGGAGTTCTCCTGGCCCACGGTGATGTACGGCATGGGTTGCTACCTCGTTTCCGGAATAACTGGTGCGCGCGGCCACGCCCCGCCTTGCGGGGAAGGGCGCCGTCGTACCGGAAGACCGGACCGTCGGCGGCCGGTCGGCGGGCGTGGGCGGCACGGAACGCCTTTCACGCTAGGGCGGACGCTGTGCCCCGTGTTGCCTCGCAGCGCACTGGTCCTTGCCCGACGGCGCAGACCGCGAAAGCACGGACAGACAACGGCTCGGGCACTCACAGGCAATGCGCCGTCGCCGTCCGTCCTTACCGTCTGTTCGTACCTACGGCCCTCCGCCCGGCCGGCGTCCGACCGGGCGCCGGCCGATCACCACCCTGCACAAGGAGTTGTGCCATGTCTCGAACCGGCAACCCGACCGTCGTCCTGGTCCACGGCGCTTTCGCCGACGCCTCCAGCTTCTCCCGTGTCATCCCCGAGCTGATAGCCCGCGGCCTGGACGTGGTGGCGCCGGCGGTACCCAACCGCAGCCTGCTCGGTGACGCGGCCTACGTCGCGTCGGTCGTCCGTCAGATACCCGGCCCGGTCGTCCTGGTCGGACACTCCTACGGCGGTGCCGTCATCACCGTCGCCGGCGCGGAGGACAACGTCACAGCCCTGGTCTACCTGGCCGGCTACGCCCTGGAGGAGGGCGAGAGCCTCGGCGAACTGCAGGGCCGCTTCCCCGACTCCGACCTCGCCGCCGCACTCGTCTACACGCCGTTCCCGATCGAAGGCTCGGCCACTCCCGGTACCGATGTGTCGGTCCGGATCGACAAGTTCCCGGCCATCTTCGCCGCCGACGTCGAGCCCCGCCTGGCCGCCGTTCTCGCCGTCTCCCAACGTCCGCTGGCCGCACAGGCGTTCGCCGAGCAGGCCCCCGTCGCGGCCTGGAAGACCAAGCCCTCCTGGGGGCTGGTCGCCTCGGCCGACCACACGATCAACCCCGACGTGGAGCGCTACGGCTACCGGCGGGCCGGAATGACCACCGTCGAGGTCGACTCCTCGCACCTGGTGATGCTCGCCCGTCCCCAGCGTGTCGCCGAACTGATCGACGAGGCGGTCCAGGCCACGGCCCGGTGACCGCCCGGGTCCTGGCCGCCGGACCGTCCGAAGCCGAAACCGTGGACACCACCCTTGGAAGCGAACGATGAACTCACCGATCCCACGCCGCACCGTCACCCTCTCGCTCCTGGCCGGAGCCGCCGCCCTGGGGACTTCCGGCGCCGCGCTCGCCGCTCCGTCACCTACGGAGGACGGGCCGGGCCGACGTCAGCGGCCTGAGCGTCCCACCATCGTCCTGATCCACGGCGCGTTCGCCGACGCCTCCAGCTGGAAAGCCGTCGTCGAGCGGCTTCAGCGGCAAGGCCACCACGTCCTGGCTCCGGCCCTGCCGCTGCGCGGGCTGGCCGGCGACGCCGCCTACATCCGCAGCGTCCTGGACAGCGTGCCGGGCCCGATCGTCCTGGTGGGCCACTCCTACGGCGGAGCGGTCATCAGTGTCGCCGCAGCAGACGCGCCTCGGGTCAAAGCCCTGGTCTACATAGCCGCCTTCGTTCCGGACATCGGCGAAAGCGCGCTGGAACTCACCGGCAAGTACCCCGGCAGCACCCTGGCGCAGGCCGTCTCCACCCAGTACTACCCGTTGCCCGGCGGCGGCCAGGGCGAGGAACTGGTCATCAAGAAGGAACTGTTCCGGGAGCAGTTCGCGGCCGGCGTGCCGACCACGACCGCGCAGGTGATGGCCGTGGGGCAGCGGCCGATCACCCTGGCCGCGCTCCAGGAGAAGTCCACCGCCGCGGCATGGAAGCAGATCCCCAGCTGGTACCTCGTGGCCACCGAGGACCGCAACATCCCTCCGGCTGCCGAGCAGTGGATGGCCGAACGCGCCCGCGCCCACACCGTCAGAGTCCGTGCACCCCACGCGGTCGCGGTGAGTGACCCGGGCCCCGTCACCGAGCTGATCCTGCGCGCCACCCGCTCGGCCCGCTGACCGAGCGGCTCTCTGCGAGACCACGAAGCTGTGCCGTACGGCGAGGGGGTCCAGGATGTGGTGCTCGCGCTGGTCGCCGGTGATCCAGGACGGGTTGATCTGCGCGATGCCCGCGATGACCGCGAGGGCGCCGAGGGCCAGGAAGAAGAAGCCGCCCGCCTTGGCCACGTACCCCGGCAGCAGCAGGACGTGGATGGAGTGGAACCGCGGGATGAGGTCGTGGCCGGGGTAGCCGCCGAAGAGAAAGGCCGCTCTTCGAGGAGGGCCTCGGCGAACTGGCCGTGGCCCTCGGCCTGAACCCGACGTCCTGACTACCGCGAAGAGGCGGGCGGGCGAGAGCGTCGGGCTCCCGGTTCGGCTCAGCGGTGCTCGGGGTTGTCCGCCCCCGGTCGGCAGCCGGCGTCCCACTCGGTGCGCTGGTTGCCGTGGGCCGGAACGCCTCCGGCCCGTTTGAGCAGGGCCGCCAGGTGCATCAGGTTCCAGGTCATGAAGCTGGTGTTGCGGTTGGTGAAGTCGTTCTCCGGGCCGCCCGAACCGGGGTCCAGGTAGGAGGGCCCGGGGCCCGCGGCGCCGATCCAGCCGGCGTCCGCCTGCGGCGGGATGGTGTAGCCGAGGTGCTGCAGGCTGTAGAGGACGTTCATGGCACAGTGCTTGACGCCGTCCTCGTTGCCGGTGATCAGACACCCGCCGACCCGCCCGTAATAGGCGTACTGTCCCTGGGAGTTGAGCAGGCTGGAGCAGCTGTACAGGCGCTCGATGACCTGCTTGGTGACGGAGCTGTTGTCGCCCAGCCAGATGGGCCCGGCCAGTACCAGGATGTCCGCGGCCATCACCTGCTCGAAGAGCGCGGGCCAGACGTCCGTGGCGAAACCGTGTTCGGTCATGTCCGGGTAGACGCCCGGCGCGATGTCCAGGTCGACCGCGCGGACGAGGTCCGTGGTCACCCCGCGCACGTCCATGATCGCCCGGCTCTTGTCGATGAGTCCCTGGGTGTGGCTGAGCCGGGGGGACGGCTTGAGCGTGCAGTTGATGAAGAGCGCACGCAGATCGTCGAAGCGGTAGCCGTCCTCGGTGGACGGGGCTGATGGTGCTGCCATGGCGGACTCCGGGGAGGGGAGGAGAGCGGACAGGGGCGAGGAGTGAAGGGCGAGGAGTGAAGGGCGAGGGGCCCAGGGCGAGGGGTGATGCCAGCGGCAGCGTCTCGCGGAAGTCGCGCACTGTCCCGTTACGACGCACCGGCACATGGTGGGTTCCCAGAGGTCCAGCAGCTTGTCGTGCGCGCTGCCTGCTGCCTGCCGGCTGCCGGGGGCAGGGGCATGGGGCGATCACCGACCACGACGACTTCATCGAGGTCATGAACCGTTCCTGGAGACTGAGTGGGAGTGAGTCCTGTTGCCGGGGCTCGTGCTCAGCCGGGCGCCCCGAACGGTGTTGGGCGTCCTGGTCTGCCGCGTTCGCTCCGCGTCCGGCGCGCATGGATCGTGTCCGTGGTCCGGGGATGCGGGTGCGGCCCGCGGCCGGAGGCCGCTGTTGGGCAGCGCCTCACGCCCCGGGGCCTCCGGTCGGGCCTGGACGCTCCGATGCCCCACAGCATCGCTCCGGTGTTGTGGGGGCGGTGTCGTCCTCCCCCAGTGCCTTAAAGGCCTGGGAGGTACCCCCATCCGGATCGGGTGTCCCAGGGCGCGTCTTCCGATCGCCACGGCGGCCGCGTCGTGGCGGGTGGTCTTCCTGGTCGTGGTGGTGAGGGGTTTCTGCCAGTGCTGGGCCCCCATCGTAAAAGGTCACCCATTCGACCAAGAAACTCCTGTTCCCCTCCAGAGCCGCCGAGCCTGCCGCGGCAGCAAGACTCACTCATGCGCGCCAGAACACACCCGTGCGCACTCCAGCCGGCAGTTCACAACCCCTGGCTCATGAACCAAGCCGTCAAGTGCATCAACTCCGGCAGGCACTGCGGCTGAACAGTCATCGGCAACCGGCTTCCGGCCGTCGTACCTGCCGCATGCCTGGAGTCCTGTTCGTCAAAGGTCCTCCGAGCCGCCCAGGCCGGTGAGGGCGCCCACCGGGTCCGGGTCGGGGGTGCCACGCGGCCACCAGTCGTCGTCGCCCGGTTCCGACTCGTACGCGTACCACAGGCCGTCGCGGCCGAAGCGGAGCTGGACGTGACCGCGGGGGTGGGTGAGGTGGTTGCGGCGGGGGCGGAAGGCGGGGAGGTCGGCGGCCAGGAGGAGAGGGCGGGCCCGGTCGAAGCGACCGGCCGGCGGATCCCAGGACTCCTCCAGGACGGTGAGCCCGTCCGGCCCGCCCTGCCGCCAGGCCGCCACCGCGCGCGCCAGCTCGGACGGGGTACGGCCGGCAGCGGAGGCGAGCGAGGCGTAGAGGGCACGCGTGGTCGCGGTGAGCCCGGAGCCCGGGCGGGACGCGGCGAGGCGTACGGCGTCCTGCCAGAGGGTCAGTTCACCGATCTCGTCCTGACCGGTCATCAGCAGGGCGTGGGCGCGGGCGGCCGCGTCGGTCGCCAGGTGATCCAGCGCGAAGGAGTCGGGGCCGTTCGGCGCGGACGGGTACGCCGGGGGCTGCTCGGGATGCGGAGGCACGGGCAACGGGGCCGGAAGAGGCGGGAGCCGGCGTTCGGCGAGCGCTTCGGCGGCCCGTACGCCCGGCAGGGGCTCCGGTTCCTGTTCCTGTGCGGCACGGGCCGCCCGCGCGGCGTTACGGCGGGACAGCGCGTCGAGTACGTCGCGTTCGCCGCGACCGCGCAGCAGGAGCAGCACGAACGGGTCGGCGTCGAGCAGCCGCGCGGTCTGGTAGCAGAGGGCGGCCGCGTGCTTGCAGGGGTGACCGCGGTCGGGGCAGCTGCAGTGCGGGTCGAGATCGCCGGGACCGGGCAGCAGCGGCACCCCGCAGTCGGCGAGGGACTCGGGCAGCTCCTTGTCGAGCAGCGCGGCGATGTGTCCGGGACGCTCGACGGCGGCGTCCAGGAACCGCTCCCAGTCCTCGTCCCCCAACGTGCGCAGGCGCACCTGGACACGGTAGGGGCGGGGGCGGCTGCCCTGCACATACGCCAGGACGAGCCCAGGGGTGACCGTGATCGCGTCCACGTTTCCCTGCTCGGCGTAACCGCGGCCGCGGGCCAGGCGCCCCGGGTCCAGGGCGCCTTCTTCGAGCGCGGTCACCCAGGCGTTGCCCCACCACGTCTCGGCGAAGGATCCACCGGTGCGAGGCGGAAAGGCGGGGAAGGTGCGACGGTGATCGCCGTCCCGGGAGGGGGCGGCCATCGAGCGGGGCGTGGTGGGGGTGAGTGGGGTAGTGGGGGTGAGTGGGGTAGTGGGGGTGAGTGGGGTGGTGGGGGTGAGTGGGGTAGTGGGGGTGAGTGGGGTGGTGGGAGTGCGGGGTGGTTCGGCGGTCACCGAGAACGGCGAACTTCCCTCGGTGGGCGGGGTCGGTGCGTCGTGTCGGGCGGGTTCGGGCTCGCGATCCGGGTGTGGCTCGGGATCCGGATCCTGCTCGGCATCCGGGTGCCGCCCGGCATCCGGGTGCTGCTCGGGACACGGATCCGGCTCGGGACGCGGTCCAGGCTCGGAGCGAGGCTCGCGACCGGGATCCAGGTCGGGATCGCGATCGGGATCGAGGTCGGGGGCGGGATCGAGGTCGGCCGGGTCCTCCGGTGGCATTCGGAAGGCGTCCGAGAGCAACTCCCTTACCGCACGCGCACGTTCTTCGGCGACAGGGTCACGCGTGCGGCCGGGGCGCCGGGCTTCGGACGCGCGGGCGTCCGCGCGAGGGCGAGGGCGGGGGTGCGGTTGCGGGTGTCGGCTGCCGGGTGCGGTCTCCCGTCCTGCCTGCTCCCCCGCTTCGGCCGCATCCTGCCGCGCCTGCGCGCGTGCCGCCCGCAGGGCCTCACGGGCGATGTCGGCGGGGCGCGCGCCGGTCGTCCCCTGCCGGGGGTGCGGCTTGTCGGCCGCCGGTCCGGCGTCCGCGGGTGGAGCGAAGGCCGCTGCGGGGATGGCGTCGGCTGCTGCCGGAACGCCCTCCGCGGGAGCGGTGGCCGACGTGGAAGCAGTCGGTGCGGGGGTGGCGTCCGGCGGCCGTCGCAGGGCCGCGCGGGCCGCGTCGCCCGGCCGGGGGGCAGGGCCTGCGAGCCGCTGCGACGATTCCTGCGCCGACTGTTCCTGCCGCCGTTCCCGGGCCGCCCGCAGCGCGCGGCGGGCCTCGTCGGCCGGCCTGCTGCCCTGCTCCTGGTGCGCCGCGCCGGTGACGGCGTCGGACGCCACCTCGCCTCCGGCCTCCACCGCGGCTCCGGTTTCCACCTCGCCCTCGGACGGGACCGCGTCCGGCCTCTTCCGCTCGTGCGACTCCCCCATCACGCCTCCCTCCGCAGCCTGACCAGGTCGGTCAGCTCGCGGTCCGTCAGTTCCGTGAGGGCCGACTCGCCGGAGCCGAGGATCGCGTCGGCCAGGGCGCGCTTGGCCTGGAGCATCTCGGCGATGCGGTCCTCGACCGTGCCCTCGGTGATGAGGCGGTGGACCTGGACCGGCTGGGTCTGCCCGATGCGGTAGGCGCGGTCGGTGGCCTGTTCCTCCACCGCCGGGTTCCACCAGCGGTCGAAGTGGACGACATGACCCGCGCGCGTGAGGTTGAGGCCGGTGCCGGCGGCCTTCAGGGAGAGGACCAGGACCGGGGTCGCACCGCTCTGGAAGCGGTCCACCATCCGCTCCCGCTCGGGTACCGGGGTGCCGCCGTGCAGCAGGTCGACCGGGACCGCGCGGGCGGTGAGGTGGGCGGCGATCAGGCGGGCCATGCCGACGTACTGCGTGAAGACGAGGGCCGAGCCGTCCTCGGCGAGCAAGGTGTCGAGCAGCTCGTCCAGGAGAGCGAGCTTGCCGGAACGGGCGGCCAGCGCGTCGCCGACCGAGGCGCTCTCCTCCTTGAGGTACAGGGCGGGGTGGTCGCAGATCTGCTTCAGCGCGCCCAGGAGCTTCAGCACCAGGCCGCGCCGGGCGATGCCGTCCGCCGTCTCGATGGCCAGCAGGGACTCCCGCACCACCGCCTCGTACAGTGCGGCCTGTTCCCGGGTGAGCGGGACCGGGTGGTCGGTCTCCGTCTTGGGCGGCAATTCGGGCACGATCCCGGGGTCGGACTTCTTGCGGCGCAGGAGGAAGGGGCGCACCAGGCGGGCGAGGCGCTCCACCGCGAGCTCGTCCTCGCCGTTCTCCACGGCGCGCGCGTGCCGGGCGCGGAAGGACTTCAGGGGGCCGAGGAGTCCCGGTGTCGTCCAGTCGAGCAGGGCCCACAGCTCGGAGAGGTTGTTCTCGACGGGGGTGCCGGTCAGGGCCACGCGCGCGGGCGTCGGGATCGTGCGAAGGGCCTTCGCCGTCGCCGAGAAGGGGTTCTTCACGTGCTGGGCCTCGTCCGCGACGACCATGCCCCAGGGCTGCCCAGCCAGGGTCGCGGCCGCCGCGCGCATCGTGCCGTAAGTGGTGAGGACGAAGCCGCCGGTCAGGTCCGTCAGGCTGCGGTCGGGGCCGTGGAAGCGGCGGACGGGGACGGCGGGCGCGAACCGGGTGATCTCGCGCTGCCAGTTGCCCAGGAGGGAGGCCGGGCAGACCACGAGGGTCGGCTCGGTGCGGGCCCGCTTCAGGTGCAGGGCGATGACGGTGATCGTCTTGCCGAGGCCCATGTCGTCGGCGAGGCAGCCGCCGAGGCCGAGGGAGGTCATGAGGTCGAGCCAGGCCAGGCCGCGCAGCTGGTAGTCGCGGAGGGTGGCGTGCAGGCCGTCGGGCGGCTGCGCGGGGTGCACCCCGGCGGTGAGGCGGTCGCGCAGGGCGGCCAGGGCGCCGGCGGGAACCGCCTCCACGGTCTCGCCGTCGACCTCCGCGGTGCCGGTGAGGGCGACGGACAGGGCGTCGACCGGGTCCAGCAGGCCCAGTTCCCGTTTGCGGGCCTTGCGGACGAGCGCGGGATCGACCAGCACCCACTGGTCGCGGAGGCGGACCACCGGGCGGTGGGCCTCCGCCAGCGCGTCCATCTCGGTCTCGCTGAGCGGGTCGCCGCCGAGCGCGAGCTGCCAGCGGAACTGGAGCAGTTCCTCGCCCTCGAAGAAGCCGGTGCCGTCCGTCGCGGAGCCCGGCGCGGGCCGGACCACGGCGGCCGCGCTGAGGTCCTGCGCCAGGTCCCTCGGCCAGTGCACGGCGACCCCGGTCGCCGCGAGCCGGGTGGCCGCCACGCCGAGCAGGTCGCCCAGTTCGTCCTCGGAGAGGGCCAGGACGTCCGGCGCGTCCTGTTCGGCGAGCCGGGCGAGCGGCGGCCACACGCGGGCCGCGCGCCGCACGGCGAGGGCCGCGTCCACGCGTGCGCGTGCCCCGAAGGCGGCGTCGGCCCCGCCCGCCCACAGGGTCGCCGCGTCCGTCACCAGGGTCGGGTCGGCGAGGCTGTGCACCTGGACGATCGCGGCGCCCGCGCTGCGCACCCGCTCGCCGTCGTCGGACACGTCGAACATGTCGTATGCGGACAGGTCGAGGCGGAGCGAGATCCGCACGCCCGCGTCCATGCCTGCCGCGACCTCGGCGGCCCAGTCGTGTGCGCCGGGCAGCCGCTGGGGGCGGCGGTCCGCGAAGGGCTTCCCGCAGGCGTGCGGCGCGGCAGGGGTGCGGGGCAGGGTGTCCGCGACGGCGTCCAGGAAGGAGCGCATCAGGGCCTCCGGCTTCGGCAGCCGGAGCGGGCCGGGGCCGGGGAGCGGCACCGCGTGGCCCTCGGGCGGGAGCGCGGCGGCGACCGCGCGCAGGTGTGCGATGTCCTCGGGGTCCAGGGGGCCGGCGCGCCAGGCGTCGTGTCCGGCGGGCGTCAGGCCGGGCAGCAGGCGGCCGCGGGCGGTGAGCCGCAACGCGTGCAGGGCGGCGGCGCCCCAGCAGGCGGTGGCCGGATGGGCGGCGGGGTCGCGGCGGGCGCGCACGAGCAGCGGAAGCGCCTTGTCGAGCGGCAGGGACAGGGCAGGGGCCTGGGCGCGGCGGATGGAGGAACCGTGCCGCCGGACGACGGTGAGCTCCGTGAGTTCCGCATGGTCCGCGTCCGCCGCGATTGTCGGCGGGCCCTGTGACGGGTCCCAGAAGGCGACGCGGCCCTCGCGCGGGAGGGATGCGGGCAGGAAGACGGCGGCGAGCCGCACGGAGACGGCGCCGGACTCCGCCGAAGCCGCCTCGCCGGCCATGGCGCTCATACCTTGTGTCCACCTCCCGCCCGTGTGTCGGATCAGTCGTCTTCGACTCTACGGGCGGGGTCTGACAATCGGCCCCGGCGGCCGGCCGGCCCATCAGGTCCGGCCCGGTCAGGGCCCGTCAAGTCCGGTCCGGTCAGGGCACCGTGCGCGAGACGACGTAGACGAAGGGATAGAGCGCGTTGCCGGTGTTCACCACCACGTCCAGCGTCGGATCGGGGTTCTCCCGCTCGCGGACGATGCCGAAGTCGTCGCCGGGACGGGAGCCGGGGCCGGTGAGCTTCCAGCCGGTGATCTCCTGGTCACGGTCGCTGATGGCGATGTCGCCCTTCTTCAGGGCGGCCCTGCTGACGCCGATGTCCGCGAGGAACTGGTCGAGACCGGCCTGCGTGGTCTGGAACTGCACGTAGAGCCGGCTGGTCTTCCAGTTGTTCGTCTCGTAGTAGGCGACCTGGTTGGAGGGATGCGGGATCGGCACCTGGTACAGGCGGCGCTGGACCACCGACGGCCAGTCCGCGGTCAGGCCGGTCGCCGAGTACTTCGCCTCCTTGTCCTTGCCGCTATCGCGGCTCTGGTTGGCGGAGATCACCAGGTAACCGGCCGGGACGCCGATGAGCAGGACGATGATCAGCAGGGTGAGCGCCCTGCGGCGGATCACATGCCGACGGTCCTCCGGTGGGCTGGACGGCTCGTCGGGGGGCGCGGCCTGGCGGGGCAGCGATGCTGTCATGCGGTGTCCCGGGTGGTGCGGGGTGACGCGGCGGTCATGCCGTGTCCTGGGTACGGGGCAGTGCGGAGGTCATGGCGGTCATGCCGTGTCCTGGGTGCGGCGGGCCGCCTCCGTGAACCGCTCGAAGCGCTCGAAGCGCTCCACCCGGCGGCGCTTGGCGCGCCGGAAGCGGCGGGCGACCAGTCGGGCCAGATCGGCGGCGCCGACCATGCCGGCCTCGGGGCCGAGCTGGGCGCGGACGATCCGGGCCTCGGGGCGGTAGCCGCGGCCGGTGAGCTGGCGCTTGAACGCGTCCCGCGCGGGGGCGATCAGCAGGTCGTCGGCGGCCGAGACGCCGCCGCCGATCACGAAGCAGGACGGGTCGAGGGCGGCGGCCAGGTTGGCGATGCCGACGCCGAGCCACTGGCCGATGTCCTGCAGCAGCTCGATGCACATGGCGTCGCCCTCGCGGGCCAGCTCGGTGATCATCGGGCCGGTGATGTCGCCGATGTTGCCCTTGACGTGCTCGATGATCCCGTAGGCCACCGGGGAGTCGGCGGCGGCCAGTTCGCGCGCCTCCCTGACCAGGGCGTTGCCGGAGCTGTACTGCTCCCAGCAGCCGCGGTTGCCGCACGGGCAGCGATGCCCGCCGGGCACGACCTGCATATGGCCGAACTCGCCGGCGACACCGTACTTGCCGCGTTTGACCTGGCCGTCCTCCAGGATCGCGCCGCCGATGCCGGTGCCGAGCGTGATCATGACGAGGTGGTCCTCGCCGCGGCCCGCGCCGAACCGCCACTCCGCCCAGGCGGCGGTGTTGGCGTCGTTGTCCACCAGGACGGGAACCGCCAGACGGCCGGAGAGGCGGTCCCTGAGCGGCTCGTTGCGCCAGGACAGGTGGGGCGCGAACAGGACGCGGTTGCGGTCCGCGTCGACCCACCCGGCCGCGCCGACGCCGACCGCATGCACGTCGTGGCGGTCGGACAGGTCCAGGACCAGCTCGACGATCGTGTCCTCCACGACCTTCGGGCTCTTGGACTTGTCGGGCGTCTCCGTGCGGACCTTCTCCAGGATGTTGCCGTCGGCGTCGACGACGCCCGCCATCACCTTGGTGCCGCCGATGTCGATGCCGACGGTCGGCACACGGGGTGCGGTGAGGTGCGAGCGGCGCTCCCTCGTACCCACGGTGCGAAGTGCGGGGGCGCGGCGGGAGCCGATGGGGGCGCTGAAGTTGCCGTAGGTGCTCATCGTCGCCGATTCTGCCTCACCCGCACGTCGGGTGCCGAGTGGGGCAGTGCCCGTGCGGCGCAACCGCACACCGCCGCCGGCCCGCGCCCTGAGGGGGTGGCGTTACCGCTCGTGCCCGGGATCGTCGAGCTCGTTTCCGCCCGTCGGCCGCCTCGTCGGCCGCCCTCACCCTGTCCGGATATCCGGTCACATTGTCCGGACATTGCGACGCATTCGGGCCTGTCTCGCCCGCTCTCAGGGCCGTACGAGCAGCTGGAACTCGAAGGAGTAGCGGGTCGGCCGGTAGATGTGGTCGCCGAACTCCACCGCCCGGCCGGTGTCGTCGAAGGTCGTGCGCTGCATGGTCAGCAGGGGGGCGCCCTCGTCCTCGGCGAGCCGCTCGGCCTCGTCGGCGGTCGCGGCGCGGGCGCCGATGGACTGACGGGCGCTGTGCAGGGTGATCCCGGCGGCCCGCATCAGGCGGTACAGGCCGGTGGCCTGGAGTTGGTCGGTGTTCAGATCGAGCAGGCCGGAGGGCAGGTGGTTGCACAGGTACGCCATCGGCTCGCCGTGCGCCAGCCGCAGCCGCTCCACCCGGTGGACGTCACTGCCCTCGGCCACCGCGAGCGCGGCCGCGACTTCCGCCGACGCCGGGACCACGGTGTTGACCAGGACCGTCGTCGCGGGGCGCTGCCCGGCCGCCTCCAGGTCGTCGTAGAGGCTGCTGAGCTCCAGCGGGCGCTTGACCTGGCTGTGCACGACCTGGGTGCCCACGCCCCGGCGGCGGACCAGCAGGCCCTTGTCGACGAGCGACTGGATCGCCTGGCGGACGGTCGGCCGGGACAGGCCGAGCCGTCCGGCGAGCTCGATCTCGTTGCCCAGCAGGCTGCCGGGGGTCAGCGAGCCGTGTTCGATCGCGGCCTCCAACTGCTGGGCCAGCTGGAAGTACAACGGCACCGGAGAGCTTCGGTCCACACGGAGTTCGAGCTGCACGGTCGGGTCCACCTCTGGTTTCGGCACGGGCCGAGCGTAGCTCCGCCGCCGGTTGACGGGAAGTTGTGTAGTTCGGTTGTCCGGACATACGCATTGACAGCGTGCGGCCCGCGCCGCCACTTTGGTTTCATGCGCATCGGGGTCATCGGGACGGGCCGCATAGGCACCATTCATGCGAACACACTCAGCCGTCACCGCGAGGTCGGATCCCTGATCCTGACGGACGCGGACCATGCGCGGGCCCAGGAGCTCGCGCATCGGCTGGGAGAGACGGCCGCCCCTGGGGTGGACGAGATATTCCGCTGGGGCGTGGACGCCGTGGTGATCACGACGGCGACCTCGGCCCACGCCGAACTGATCGGTCGGGCAGCACGCTCGGGGCTTCCGGTCTTCTGCGAGAAGCCGATCGCCCTGGACCTGGCGGGCACGTTACAGGCGATCGCCGAGGTCGAGGCCGCCGGAACGATCCTTCAGATGGGCTTCCAGCGGCGCTTCGACGCGGGGTACACGGGCGCCCGGGAGGCGGTGCGGTCGGGGCGGCTCGGACGGCTGCACACCGTACGGGCGCTGACGTCCGACGAGTCGGCGCCGCCGGCCGCGTGGCTGCCGGTGTCCGGCGGGATCTACCGGGACGCGCTCATCCACGACTTCGACTGCCTGCGCTGGGTCACCGGGCACGAGGTGCGGGACGTGTACGCGGCCGGGTCCGACGCCGGGCCCGCGATGTTCCGCGAGGCGGGGGACGTCGACACGGCCGCCGTGGTGCTCACCCTCGACGACGGCACGCTCGCCACGGCGACGGCGACGCGGCTGAACGGCGCGGGCTACGACGTCCGTATGGAGCTGGCCGGGGAGCTCGACCAGATCGTCGTGGGCCTGGACGACCGCACGCCTATCGCGTCCACCGAGCCCACCGGCCCGCCTGCCGCGGACAAGCCGTGGACGGGGTTCCTGGAGCGCTTCGAGCCCGCCTACGGGGCCGAGCTGGCCGCGTTCGTAGAGGTGGTGCTCGGGCGGCGGGCGAACCCGTGCGACGGCCGCGAGGCCCTGCAGGCGCTCAGGATCGCCGAGGCCTGCGAGCTGTCCAGGCGGGACCGCAGACCGGTCGCCCTCGCCGAGATCCCGGGCGGGATCGAGTCCGCGTTCAGCTGAGCAGGCGTATCGCGGGGGCCGCGGCGTCCGTCGCCATGAGGGACTCGCAGTGGGCGCATCTCAGGTCGTACGGCCGCACCACGTTGGTCTGGATGCTGTCCGTGCCCGACTCCTTGGTCTTCGGGCAGTAGTACCCGAGGTTCAGCCGCACCCAGGGATGGCTGGTGGGCGCCAGGCCCCGTCTGCTGTCCCTGGCGTCCTCGAACGGGGCCCACCAGAAGTCCACCAGGGCCCGCAGCGCGAGCCGCTCGGCCCCGGAGGTCGTGTCGTACGCGGCGATCCGGCCCGCGGTGTAGTGGCTCCTCAAGCCGCTGCGGCTGCCCGAGCACAGCGCCCGTTCGGCGCCGCGCTCGTAGACCGTGGTGCGGCCGGTCCGCTCGCAGATGAAGCAGTCCACACTGAACTCGAGCCGGGAACTCCAGTGCAGATTGTGGAAGTCGTCGCCCTTGAGCGGTCCGGTCAGCTCGGCGGTGATCTCCGCGGTGCGCAGCACGCATGCCCCCTGAGAACGTCTGGATCCCGGTGTTCTACCAGCGCACCGGCAGGCTGCGCACCCCGCGTATCAGCAGGCCCGGGAGCCAGTCGCCGGGCGGGCCGTCGAGGGTGAGGGCGGGGGCGCGGTCCAGCAGTGTCCCTATCGCCGTGCGGGCTTCGAGGCGGGCCAGCGGGGCGCCCAGGCAGTAGTGGATGCCGTGGCCGAAGGCGAGGTGGCCCCGGGACTCGCGGCGGATGTCGAAGCGGTCGGGGTCCGGGAAGCGGGCCCCGTCCCGGTCGGCCGCGGTGAGGCCGATCATCACGTGCTCCCCCCGCGCGATGGGTGTCGCGCCGATCTCCAACGGCTGCGCCGCGTAGCGGAAGGTGGCGTTCTCCACCGGCCCCTCGTAGCGCAGGGCCTCCTCGACCGCGCCGTCCAGGAGGGGCATGTCGGCGCGCAGGGCGGCGAGTTGGTCCGGGTGGGTGAGCAGGGCGTGGACGGCGTTGGTGATCAGGTTGACGGTCGTCTCGTGGCCCGCGATGAGGAGGATGAACGCCATGCCGCGCAGCTCGCCGGGCGAGAGCCGGTCGCCGTCCTGCGCGGTGGTGCGGATCAGGTCGCTCAGCAGGTCGCCGCCGGGCCCGGCGCACCGCTTGTCCTCGATCAACTCGGTGAGGTACTCGGCGAGCCGGACCAGCGCGTCGTACTCGCTGTCCGCGTCGGTGGGCGCCACCACCTGGGTGGACAGCTTGCGGAACTCCGTGCGGTCCAGTTCGGGAACGCCGAGCAGCTCGCAGATGACCGTGATGGGCAGCGGGAAGGCCAGTGACTCCACGAGGTCGGCGCGGCCGTGCGACAGCATCGCGTCGAGCAGCTCGTCGGTGATCTGCTGGACCCTCGGCCGCAGTTCCTCCACGCGGCGCATGGTGAAGGCGCGGGCGACCAGCGCGCGCAGGCGCGTGTGCCGCGGCGGGTCGGCGGTCAGCAGATACGGGCCGATGAGCTGATCGTCGAAACCCCCCAGCCGGCTGCTGTCCTTGGACAGCCTCGGGTCGGCGAGCGCCGCCCGCGCCTCCTCGTACCCCACGACGAGCCAGGTCGTGTAGTCCTCGCCGGCGCCGGGCGGCCGCACCCGGTGCACCGGGCCACGCTCACGCAGTCGCGCGTACACCGTGTGCGGGTCCCTCAGGAGCCCGTCGCCGAACTCCCCCAGATCGATCACCTCGGCCATGCCACTCCCCCTCCGTCACTCCCCCAACGGACGGGAGCGACGCCTAGTGCCCGTCCTGAGCCGCGTCCTGAGCTCCCGGGGCGTCTTCCGTCCGCTCCTCCAGGAGCCCGGCGTCGTACGCCAACAGGGCGATCTGCACCCGGTTGTTGAGGTCGAGTTTGGCGAGGATCCGGGAGACGTGGGCCTTGACGGTGGCGACGCTCATGAAGAGTCCGGCGGCGATGTCCGCGTTGGACAGTCCGCGGCCGACGGCGACGGCCACCTCGCGTTCGCGTTCGCCGAGCGCGGCGAGGCGCCCGCGCGCGTGGGCGCGTCGGGTGTCGGCCGCCGTGCCGGCCGCGTGGTCCATCAACTGCCGGGTGACCGTGGGCGACAGGACCGGGTCACCGGCCGCGACCCGGCGCACCGCGTCGAGGATCTCGGCGGGCGGGGTGTCCTTGAGGACGAACCCGGCGGCCCCCGCGCGCAGTGCCCGCAGCACCTGCTCGTCGGCGTGGAAGGTGGTGAGCACCACGACCTGCGGGGCGTGCGCCCGCCTGCGCAGCCGCTCCGTGGCGGTGAGCCCGTCCATCGCCGGCATCCGGATGTCCATCAGGACGACGTCGGGCCGGGTACGGTCCACGAGCTCCTCGACCTCGCCGCCGTCGGCGGCCTCACCGACGATCTCGATGTCGTCGGCGCCGCCCATCATGAAGGCCAGACCGGCCCGCACCAGGGGATCGTCGTCGACGAGGAGGAGTTTGATCGCAGTCATGGCCCTTACGTAATCACGGTTACGGGCCTGCCAGTCGCCGAGTTCACCGTCAGGGCCTGTCCGGCGGATCGGGTCGCAGGAAAGCAGCGGCGCCTGATCGACGCAGGTGAGCGGGGAATGGTGCGTCCAGCAGCCGAGACCTGGCTCACCCGTCCACAGCCTCCCCGGACAGAACACCTAGGGCGCCGCCGCCGGCCACGGCAGCCACGCCCGTACCTCGAAGCCGCCGTCTCCCCGGGCCCCGTGTTCCAGACGGCCCCCGGCCAGCGTCGCCCGTTCGGTGAGGCCGATGAGGCCCTGGCCGGAGCCGGGGACGGGCGGTACGACGCCCTCGGGGGCCGGGTTGCGCACAGTGACGGCCAGGCCCTCACCGGGGCCGCCGGTGACGGTGACCGCGCTCTCCGCGCCGGGGGCGTGTTTGCGGGCGTTGGTGAGGCACTCCTGGGCGATGCGGTAGGCGGTGCGGCCGACGGAGGAGGGGACGGCCGCGGCGTCGGTGACGCGCTGGTCGAGGGTGACCTTCATGCCGGCCTCGCGGGACTCGGCGACCAGCGTGTCCAGGGCGGCCAGCGTCGGCTGGGGCCGGCCGGCGTCGTCGGGTTCGCCGGCCCGCAGCACACCGATGATCTCCCGCAGATCCTGGAGGGCGTCGTGGGCGCTCTCGCGGATGACACCGGCCGCCCGCGCGATCTCCTCGCGGGGCGCGTCGGGACGGAACTCCAGCGCGCCGGCGTGCACGCTGAGCAGGGTGAGCCGGTGGGCCAGCACATCGTGCATCTCCCGCGCGATGGCCTCGCGGGCCAGCCGCTGCGCCTGCTCGGCGCGCAGCCGGGCCTCCGTCTCGGCGCGTCGGGCACGCTCGCGCAGGCTGAGCATCAGTTGCCGCTTGGAGCGTACGAACATGCCCCAGCCGATGGCCGTGACGATGATCAGCACACTCCACACCACCGCGGGCCCATAGGCAAGGGTGGGGTCCGGGCGCGCCCAGGCGAGCACCGGGATCAGGGCGAGCTCGGCGCCGCCCACCCAGGCCACGTACCGCAGCGGCCGGTGCACGGCGAGCGAGAAGAGGGCGACGACGCAGGCGCCGGACGAGGTGGTCGACAGGAAGCCGAGGGGGACCAGCAGGGCGGCCAGGCCGAGGGGCCACCGGCGGCGCAGCCAGACCGCCGCGCAGGCGAGGGCGCCCAGGAGCTGGTCGGTGAGGGCGAAGGCGGGCGAGAGGTCGCGTTCGCCGGGGAAGGAGTCCGCGACCGTCAGGCCGACGGCGACGGCCAGCAGGAAGCAGCATAAGTCGACGACCCAGTCGCGTGCGGTGCGCCGGTGCGGTCGGCCGGGCCGCGTCGCGTCCGGGTCGAGCGCCGAGACCAGGGCGGACGGCAGCAGCCATCGGCGTCCGGTGAACCCGGGCGCCGCCCGTGCCGCGTCGTCCGCGGCATCCGTGTCGTCGTATGCCCTCATGGCCGACAAATCTACGCAGCGCAGGGCCGTGCCACCTCCGCGCGGACGGGATCCGCTACCGAAGGGAGACGACCGTCGACCGAAGTCGTGCCGCCGGCTACTTTCGGCGCCGCCGGACCGCCGGACCGGGGCCTTCCGTCGGACGGGTCCCACCCCACGGCCGATGGCCTGCGTGGGTGTTCGGGGGCGAGGGTCCCGGACATGAAGGAACTGCTGGAAGTGATCGGTTTTCTCGCCCTGGTGCAGGGCGTGCTGGGCCTGGTGCACGAGTTCAGCGACTGGCGGGTGGGCCTCGTGCAGCGGATCGGTTTTCTGGACGGCTACGAGGTCTACGCCGGCGCCGCGCTCATCGTCCTGGCGTTCGCCCTGTTCGCGGCGGCGGAGAGCCGGGGGTCCGACTGAGTGGGGGGGAGTCGGACCTCCGGCCGGTCGCACCGTTCCTCGACGGTCAGCCCTTGATCGCCCGACGGCTCAGCAGCCGTAGTTGATCAGGTTGAACGTGGCGTAGTGGTCCGCGGTGTAGTAGTCCTCGTCGGTCTTCTTCCCGGTCACGATGCGGCGCGCTCCGCGCGTCGACGACCCGGGGGTCTTCACCGTGTACTCGTGGTAGTAGCCGGTCGACTGCGAGGGCAGCACGCCCTCCCGGTTCTGGAAGACCGAGCCGTCCTGCGAGTACGGGAACGGCCCGCCCTGCTCGATCAGCTCGAGCGTGTCGTACGCCTGGGACGGCAGCCTGCTGTAGCAGACGCTGCCGACCGCGGCGTTGGCCGTGGTGGCGGAGACGGTGCCGCCGACCAGGAGGGCGGACAGGACGGCGGCCGAGGCGCCTATGCGGGTGATGCGTGGGGGGAATCTCATGCCCTCATGATGACGCGCGTAGACAGTGGCATGTCAATGACAACTTCGAGGATTTTCCCGGCAAGTCCGATGAGTTTTCGGGAAGTTAACCTGCGGCTAGCCGTTGTCCGGGAGTTCGTACGAGCCGTAGGTCGGACGGCCCTGGAGGTCGTACGTCTGGATGGAGACGCCCGCCGCGGTGATCAGGCCGCCGGTGTGCCGGAACGCGGTGGGCAGGGCCCCCTCGGCGAACAGCCGCAGGCCGGAACCGAGCACGACTGGGAACGTCAGCAGGTGAACGGTGTCCACGAGGTCCAGCGCGAGCAGCGACCGGACCAGGGCGCCGCTGCCGTGGATCTGGAGCTCACCGTCGGTGCGCTCCTTGAGGGCGGTGACCTCCTGGGCGAGGGCGTCGCCGCGGATCACGGTGGTGCCCGCCCAGGCGGGGTCGGTGAGGGTCGTGGAGGCCACGTACTTCGGCAGTGCGTTCAGCTTGCCCGCGACCGGGTCGCCCGGGTCGGTGACCTTCGGCCAGAACCCGGCGAAGATCTCGTAGGTACGCCGGCCGAGGAGGAACGCGCCGACGTCGTCGAAGACCCCGGAGACGAACCGGCCGAAGTCCTCGTCCCCGTACGGGAAGCTCCAGCCGCCGTGCTCGAAGCCGCCGCGGGTGTCCTCGTCACGGCCGCCGGGGGCCTGGTAGACGCCGTCGAGGGTGACGAAGATGGTGGAGACCAGCTTGCCCATGACGCGTGCCTGCTTTCTTCAGTGAGGTCTGCTGTCATCACCTCAGACCCCACCGCGGCCCGCAACTCATCGGTTCAGCCCGCGTTCGTCGAGAACAGTCCGCCCGTCGGGCCCTGCTTGTCGCCGCCCTGGGCCTTCTTCAGGGCGTTGGCGAGGCTCTCGATGGTGAGGGACTGCAGGATGACCCGGCCGCTGCCCTCCAGGGTGGCCAGGGACAGGCCCTCGCCGCCGAACACGGCGTTCATGATCCCCTGCCGGTTGAGCCCGCCGACGCGCTGGACGCCGTACCGGATGCCCTCCTCGAAGGCGACCACGCAGCCCGTGTCCACCTCGATACGGCCGCCGAAGTCGGCCGGGTCGAGGTCGATGAAGTTGCCGGCGCCCGCGATGATCACCGTGCCGCGGCCGGTGAACTTCTCGAGGATGAAGCCTTCGCCACCCTTCATGCCGGTGCGGCCGCCCTGGAAGGCGATGCCGAAGTCGACGGTGGACTCGGCGGCCACGAAGGCGTCCTTCTCGGCGAACCACGCGCGCGTGCCGTCCAGCTCCAGCGCCCGCATCTCGCCGGGGAGCACGCCCGCGAAGCCGACCGTGCCCTCGCCGCCCTGCGCGGTGAAGTACTGGAACGCCAGCGACTCACCCGCGAGGGCACGCTGGCCGACCTGCATGGCCGTGCCCATGGCCTGGCGGAGCATGCCGCCCATGCCACCGCCGCCGCTCTGGGGCTGCTGGCCGCCGCCACCGCCGGACGGACCGCCCAGGCGGGTCTCCATGGTCACGTTCGTGGTCTTGAACAGGAACTTTCCGGCCTCGCAGTACACGGTCTGGCCGGGGTGCAGGCTGACGACCGCCATCTGCATGGCGTTGCCGACGATCTCTTGCTGAAGGGTCACGAGGGGAGAACGCCGGGGGCGGAGGAAAGAGTTCCGGCCTGCCCGCTTTCGGCCACCGGCTCCGTCGGCTCCTCGACCTCGGTGTCCGTTCGCCGCCAGCACGGCGGGGCGCGGGCCGCTGGGATGGACCCATGACAACGGCCTACGGAACTCTCGACGGCAAGGTGGCCCTGGTGACCGGCGGCAGCCGCGGCATCGGGGCGGCGACGGCCCTGCGGCTCGCCCAGGAAGGCGCGGACGTGGCGGTGACGTACGTGAACGGTAAGGAGGCCGCCGCGGACGTCGTAGCGGCGGTTCAGGCGCTGGGACGGCGGGCTGTGGCGCTGCGCGCGGACTCGGCGGACCCTGCGGAGGCGGCCGGGGCGGTGGACCGTGCGGTGGAGGCGCTGGGCGGCCTCGACGTGCTGGTGAACAACGCGGGCGTCGGCGTCCTCGGTCCGCTGGCGGAGCTCGCCCTCCCGGACGTGGACCGGGTGCTGGCCGTGAACGTGCGCGGGGTGTTCCTGGCCTCCCAGACGGCGGCCGGGCGGATGCCGGCCGGCGGGCGGATCATCACGATCGGCACCTGCATGACCCAGCGGGTGCCCGGCCCCGGCGGCACGCTGTACGCGATGAGCAAGTCGGCCCTGGTGG
The DNA here is from genome assembly GCF_044460385.1 of Streptomyces sp. NPDC050121. Taxonomy (NCBI): domain Bacteria; kingdom Bacillati; phylum Actinomycetota; class Actinomycetes; order Kitasatosporales; family Streptomycetaceae; genus Streptomyces; species Streptomyces sp. NPDC050121. Next base: position 144,204 of record NZ_JBITJV010000004.1, read on the forward strand.
GCCTGACCAAGGCGCTGGCCAGGGAGCTGGGCCCGCGCGGGATCACCGCGAACCTCGTCCACCCCGGCCCGATCGACACCGACATGAACCCGGCGGACGGCCCGTACGCGGCCGGTCAGGCGACGATGACCGCGCTGGGCCGCTTCGGGACGGCGCAGGAGGTGGCGGCGACGGTCGCGCACCTGGCGGGGGCCGCCTACGTCACGGGCGCCGAGTTCGCCGTGGACGGCGGGCACGCGGCGTGAGTGCGGGGGTGCGGGAGTGCCGGAGTGCCTGACCGTCAGGCCAGGGCCTCCCGGACCCGGTGCAGAGCCGGTGGCTTCACCAACGGGTAGTAGAGCAGGGCCGCCATCGTGCCTCCCCGTGAACACCCCGTTCCCCGACGGGGTGTTCACCGTAGCGGAGGCCGGCTCAGCCGCCCAGTTCCTGGTGGCGGGCCGTCAGGGCCGCCGCGCCCTCCTCCGTGAGCGAGCCGAACAGGCGCAGGCGGGAGATGCCGCCGTCGGGATAGATGTCCACGCGCGCGTGCGTGCCGACGGCCGGCGCCGGCAGGACGAAGCGGTGGTTGGTGTCGGGCTGGAGGCGGGTGCGCGGGAGGATCTCCGTCCACGCGCCGTCCTCGCCGTCCTTGACCGACACCGTCGCCCAGCCCGCGCTGTTGCCCTTCAGGTACGCGGTGTCGATCTCCAGGGCACGGATCTGCGCCTGGGCGGCCAGGCGGTAGCGGATCCAGTCGTTGCCCCGGTCGCGTCGGCGGCGGGTCTCCCAGCCGTCGTCCATCTTGCGGGAGCGGCCCGGCTGGATGGTGTTGGAGGCCGGGGAGTAGAAGAGGTTCGAGGCGTCCTCGGCCCGGCCGCCGTTCTCCAGGGCGACGACGTCGAAGGCGCCGAGCACCGCCAGCCACGCGGGGTCCGGGACCACCTCGCCGTACACGCGCAGGCGGGCGATGCCCCCGTCGGGGTGCTGGTTGACCCGCAGATGCGTGAAGCGCTGCTCCACCGACACGGCGAAACCGTTCGCCGCGTGGCCGCCGACCGGGGTGCGCGGCACCAACGTCGTCCACTTCACGTCGTCGCCGAGGAGTTCTTGGGGGGACGGAGAGCCCGGCACCGAGGCGCCCTCGATCGACACCGCCTGCGGGTAGTTGCCGCGGAAGTGGGCCGTGTCGACGACGATGCCGCGGATCACGCCGGGCGCGCCGAGGCGGACCAGCGCCCAGTCGTGGTCCTCGGCGGTCGGCCAGGGGTGCTCGGCCGAGGCGCCGCGGCGGCGGCGGGTCTCCCAGCCGTCCATGATCTTGCCCTTGTGTCCGAAGCGCTCCGGGTCGAACTCGGCGGGCTCGGGGATCAGCAGGTTCTCGCGCTGGGCGAAGAACTCGTCGTTGGCGGCGATCACCGAGGCGCCGAGCCGGCGGTCGGCGAGGTCGGCGTGGTGGGTGAAGGGGAAGTCGGCGGTGCGGTAGTCCGCGTACGGGTCGCCGCCGCCGTAGGGGTTCGCGTCGCCGGTGAAGCTCTCTATCGCCGTCACGGTGATCAGGTCTGCCTTTCGGGAGTCGGCCGGTGCGGATGCGGGTGCGGGTGGCGTCGGGGGTGCGGGGCGGGTGCGCCTTCGGCTCAGGGGGTGCGGGTGAGCAGCCGGCCCTTCGGTTCGGTGAACTCGCCGTCTTCGACGATGCGTTCGCCGCGCAGCCAGGTCGACCTGACGACGCCGTACAGGGTCCGGCCGGCGTACGCCGTGACGCGGTTGCGGTGCTGGAGGTTCGCCGGGTCGACGGTGAAGGTCTCGTCGGGGGCGAGGACGGCGAAGTCGGCGTCGCGGCCCACCTCGATGGCGCCCTTGCGGGTCAGGCCCACGAGGGCGGCGGTGCGCGCGGACATCCACCGGACGACGTCCTCCAGGCCGTGGCCGCGCCTGCGGGCCTCGGTCCAGACCGCCGCCAGGCTGAGCTGCAGGCCCGAGATGCCGCCCCACGCGGTCGCGAAGTCGTCGGTCTTCAGGTCGGCCGTGGACGGGGAGTGGTCGGTGACGACGCAGTCGATGACGCCGTCCGCGAGGGCCTGCCACAGCAGGTCCCGGTTGGCGGACTCGCGGATCGGCGGGCAGCACTTGAACTCGCTGGCGCCGTCGGGGACTTCCTCGGCGGTGAGGGTCAGGTAGTGCGGGCAGGTCTCGACCGTGATGCGGGCGCCGTCGGCCTTCGCGGCGGCGATCAGCGGCAGCGCGTCGGAGGAGGACAGGTGCAGGACGTGCACGCGCGCGTGCAGGCGCCTGGCCTGCGCGACGAGGTGCGCGATGGCCGTGTCCTCGGCGTCGCGCGGGCGGCTGGCGAGGAAGTCGGCGTACTTGGGGCCGCCCTGCTGCGGGGCGGCGTCCAGGTGGTGCGGGTCCTCGGCGTGCACGATCAGCAGGCCGTCGAAGGCGGCGATCTCGGCGAGCGACCGGGCGAGCGCGTCCTGGTCGAGGTGGGGGAACTCGTCCACGCCCGACGGGGAGAGGAAGGCCTTGAAGCCGAAGACGCCACGGTCGTGCAGCGGGCGCAGGTCCTTGAGGTTGTCGGGCAGGGCGCCGCCCCAGAATCCGACGTCGATGTGCGCCTTGTCGGCCGCGACCTCCCGCTTGACGCGGAGGTGCTCCACGGTGGTGGTCGGCGGGAGGGAGTTGAGGGGCATGTCGACGAGGGTGGTGATGCCGCCGGCCGCCGCCGCGCGCGTGGCGGTCCAGAAGCCCTCCCAGTGGGTGCGGCCGGGGTCGTTGACGTGCACGTGCGTGTCGACCAGGCCGGGCAGCAGGACGTCGTCCCCGAAGTCCTCCAGTCGGGCGCCCTCGGGGACGGGGGCGTCGTACGGCAGGACGGCGGTGATCTCGCCGGCCGCGACGGCGACCGCGGCGGGCCGTGTCCCTTGGGGAGTGATGACGCGTGTCGAGCGCAGCACCAGTTCAGCGTCGGACACCCGGACCCCTCTCTGTTCGCGTTCTCCGCCGTTGTCTTCCGTCCTCGGAACCGGTTTCTCTTCCGGTTACCCCGGAGAAACTTCCGGAGGCATTCCGGAAACTTCCATGTAACGGAATTCAACGTTCTGTTGAAGGAGTCTTCACTCCCGCCCTCACCCCGTCAAGGGCACACTTCTCCACAGTGCACCCGCTGCCGCCACTCTGGGCGTTTCCGCAAGGCGGAATTAGTATTCCGTCAAGCAGAACGTAGCTACGCACCAGCGAGGAGTCAACCGACTGCCGGGTAGGCTTCAGCCCTTCCCGCCTGTTTCGAAAGGAACGCGCCGTGCCGACGTCGAGCGCCAGCACCACCGACTCCGCCAAGTCCGCCGGCGGAGGGGTCCAGTCCCTCGAGCGCGCCTTCGATCTGCTGGAACGGATGGCGGACGCGGGCGGCGAGGTGGGCCTGAGCGAGCTCTCCGCGAGCAGCGGACTGCCCCTGCCGACCATCCACCGCCTGATGCGCACCCTGGTGGCCTGCGGATACGTCCGTCAGCAGACCAACCGCCGCTACGCGCTGGGCCCGCGGCTGATCCGCCTCGGCGAGTCCGCCTCCCGGCTGCTGGGCACCTGGGCCCGCCCCTACCTGGCCCGCCTGGTCGAGGAGACCGGCGAGACGGCGAACATGGCGCTGCTCGACGGCGACGAGATCGTGTACGTGGCGCAGGTGCCGTCCAAGCACTCGATGCGGATGTTCACCGAGGTCGGCCGTCGGGTCCTGCCGCACTCCACGGGCGTCGGCAAGGCGCTGCTGGCCGGCTTCCCGGACGCCGAGGTGCGCGCCCTGCTCGCCCGCACCGGCATGCCCGCCGCCACGGAGAAGACGATCACCACCCCGGATGGCTTCCTGGCCGCCCTGGCGGAGGTGCGCCGGGCCGGTTACGCGGTCGACGACAACGAGCAGGAGATCGGCGTCCGCTGTCTGGCGGTGTCCGTGCCGGACTCCCCCACCGCCGCGGCCATCTCCATCTCCGGCCCGGCGGGCCGCGTCACGGAGCCGGCCACCGAGCGGATCGTGCCGGTGCTGCAGCAGGTGGCGGCGGAACTGTCGGAGGCCCTGACGAACTCGGGACCGGCCACCTAGCCGGCTAGGGCCTGTCCGGCGGATCATGCCGCAGACGCGCCCCGGCCGCGCGCAGGCACCCGGGGAGCCTCACCGGCCGGCGCCCGAGACCCCGGCCCGGAAGCAGGGGCCACGGCTCAGCGGCGCGGCGTCTGCCCGAACAGCTCCACGGCGTCGCGTACGTCCGACAGGCCGCGGGCCAGCGCGCTCACCGAGCCGATCGCGCCCGCGACGAGGAGCAGGGAACGGCGTAACCGGGGGATTTCCGGGATGCCGTGGGTCGCCATCGCGGCGAGTGCGGCGAGTTCATCCTCGGCGATGACCCGGTCGGGGAACTCGGCCGGGTGCGCGGCGAGTTCACGGCGCAGCCGGGACACCGCGATCCGCAGTTCCGCCACCCTCGGATCCTCGTCGCTGCCGGTCACTGCTCTTTGCCCCAAGCTCCGCAACACAGCTCTCCCCCCTGGCACACTCTCGCGTCTTCCCACCCCCGCGCCCACCGTGACGCCGGTCGGGCGCCGAAGGACGCGCGGGTCAGTAAACGCCACCCGGTGCCGGGTGCGCCACTGCGCGGACGGAAATTCAGCCCCCGGAAACCGTGTGGTCGACACCGCGTCAGGTATGCAGGACGCATGACGCGAAACGAGGACCGGGCCCGCGAGCAGGTGGTCGGTCTGCTGCTGGCCGCGGGCGGGGGCCGGCGGCTCGGCGGACGGCCCAAGGCGCTGCTCGAACACCGGGGACGGCCGCTGGTCGAACACGCGGTGGGAGTGCTGCGTGCGGCGGGCTGCGCGCGCGTGCATGTGGTCCTCGGGGCCGCCGCCGACGCCGTACGGGAGCGGGCGCGGCTGGAGGGGTGCGTGCTGGTGGAGAACCCCGAGTGGGAGCAGGGCATGGGCACGTCACTGCGGGCCGGGCTCGACTCGCTCGCCGGGACGGGGGCACGGGCGGCGCTCGTCTCGCTCGTCGACCAGCCCGGCATCGGGCCTCGGGCGGTCGCCCGGGTACGCGCCGCGTACGAGGACGACTCCTCGCTCGTCTCCGCCGCCTACGACGGCGTACGCGGCCACCCCGTCCTGTTCGGCGCGGCCCACTGGGCGGGCATCGCCGCGACTGCGACCGGCGACCGTGGGGCACGCGCCTATCTGAGGGAACACGAGGAGGCGATCACGCTCGTCGAGTGCGGGGACGTGGCCCGGCCGTTCGACATCGACACGCCCCAGGATCTCGCCCACCTCGAGTGAGGGGCCCGGCACTGAGCGCCACCATGCCTCGACCCGAAGAATCTCGACATCAACAAACCATTGAACTTCCACGATAAGGAAACTATTATCCACTTTCCAGAAGGACCCGGCCCGTCCGGGGCCCCGCTAGCCGTACCCGGTTCGACTGGCACCCGGTGCCACCGCTGAAGGAAGTGACCGCTCATGTCCGCACCAGCGCCGTCCCCGCTGGCCATCGTCGACGCCGAGCCCCTGCCGCGGCAGGAGGAGGTCCTCACCGAGGCGGCGCTCGCCTTCGTGGCGGAGCTGCACCGGCGGTTCACGCCACGCCGTGACGAGCTCCTCGCCCGGCGTACGGAGCGCCGCGCCGAGATCGCCCGCACGTCCACCCTCGACTTCCTCCCCGAGACCGCCGCGATCCGCGCGGACGACTCCTGGCGGGTGGCCCCCTCCCCCGCGGCCCTGGACGACCGCCGGGTCGAGATCACCGGCCCCACCGACCGCAAGATGACCATCAACGCGCTCAACTCGGGCGCGCGGATCTGGCTCGCCGACTTCGAGGACGCCTCCGCGCCGACCTGGGAGAACGTCGTCCTCGGCCAGATCAACCTGGCCGACGCGTACACCCGCACCATCGACTTCACCGACGAGAGGTCCGGCAAGTCGTACGCCCTGCGCCCGGACGAGGAGCTGGCGACGGTCGTCATGCGCCCGCGCGGCTGGCACCTGGGCGAGCGCCACCTCGTCGACGCCGACGGCAACCAGGTCCCCGGCGCCTTCGTCGACTTCGGCCTGTACTTCTTCCACAACGCCCAGCGCCTGCTCGACCTCGGCAAGGGCCCGTACTTCTACCTCCCGAAGACGGAGTCGCACCTCGAAGCACGCCTGTGGAACGACGTGTTCGTCTTCGCGCAGGACTACGTCGGCATCCCGCAGGGCACCGTCCGCGCCACCGTGCTCATCGAGACGATCACGGCCGCGTACGAGATGGAGGAGATCCTCTACGAACTCCGCGACCACGCCTCGGGGTTGAACGCCGGCCGCTGGGACTACCTGTTCTCCATCGTCAAGAACTTCCGTGACGGCGGAGCCAAGTTCGTCCTCCCGGACCGCAACGCGGTGACGATGACGGCCCCGTTCATGCGCGCGTACACCGAACTCCTCGTCCGCACCTGCCACAAGCGCGGCGCGCACGCCATCGGCGGCATGGCGGCGTTCATCCCGTCCCGGCGGGACGCGGAGGTCAACAAGGTCGCCTTCGAGAAGGTCCGCGCGGACAAGGACCGCGAGGCCGGCGACGGCTTCGACGGCTCCTGGGTCGCCCACCCCGACCTGGTCCCGATCGCCATGGAGTCCTTCGACAAGGTCCTCGGCGACCGTCCGAACCAGAAGGAACGACTGCGCGAGGACGTCCATGTGGAGGCCGCCGACCTGATCGCGATCGACTCCCTGGACGCCCGGCCGACGTATCAGGGTCTCGTCAACGCCGTGCAGGTCGGCATCCGATACATCGAGGCCTGGCTGCGCGGCCTCGGCGCGGTCGCCATCTTCAACCTCATGGAGGACGCGGCCACCGCCGAGATCTCCCGCTCGCAGATCTGGCAGTGGATCAACGCGGGCGTCGAGTTCGAGCATGCCGGGAACACGGTGAGGGCGACCCCGGAACTGGCCCGCGAGGTCGCCGCCGAGGAACTCGACAACATCCGCAAGGAGATCGGCGAGGAGGCCTTCGCGGCAGGCCACTGGCAGCAGGCCCACGACCTGCTGCTGACGGTCGCCCTCGACGAGAACTACGCGGACTTCCTGACGCTGCCGGCATACGAGCAGCTCAAGGGCTGACCTACTCCTGCGACGGCTTGTCCGAGTGACCCAGGGACCGTCCCGGGGCCACTCGGTCGCGTACGGCCTGCTTCACGGCCGTCGGCTCCGGGAAGCCCTGTTCGCGGCGGTCCCAGACCACCTCGTCGTCGACCCGGACGACGAAGACGCCGCCGGTGCCGGGCTTGAGCGACAGCTCGGTCAGCTCCGCCTCGAAGGTGATGAGCAGCTCCTGCGCCAGCCAGGCCGCGCGCGGCAGCCAGCGGCACTGGGTGCAGTACTCGATCTGCACCACCCGTCCCACACGGTTCATCCGAGGTGCACCGACCAATCCTGTTCCGCCGCCGGTTTGCCGTGCAGGTCGGGGACCCGCTTGAGCCAGTTCGGGCGGCCTTCCTGAGTGCGTGCCGCGCGGAGGGCCTCCTCGGCGGCGAGTTCCTCCCGGGTCGGGAAGTCGGTGGGCAGCCAGGCCGCGGATGCCCGCACGCGCGCGTGGAGGTAGTCGACGTACGCGGTCCGGACGTCGTCCGCGGTCGCGAAGCCCTCCTCCGCGTCCAGCCAGACGTCGGGGACCTCCGCCGCGATGTCCCGCAGCAGTTCGCGCGTCACCTTCGGCGCGAGCTCCGCGTCGGCCGCCCGTACGTCGGGGGCGTAGTGGCCGAGGGCGTGGTGACGGAAGTCGTACCGCTTCCCGGGATCCGACCCGTCCCAGCGATGATGGAAGACGAGGGCCGCGCCGTGGTCGATCAGCCACAGGCGCGCGGGCGCGGTGCCGAAGGTCGGCCAGACCATGAGGTTGGAGCTGTGCACCGTGCGGTCCACGTTCACGGTGAGGGCGTCGAGCCAGACGATCCTGCCCGCCTCCAGCGGGTCCACGGGGAAGGTCCTGGCGACCTCCGGGGTGAAGTCCCGCGCGCCCGGCAGGTAGTCCATGCCCAGGTTGAGGCCCGCGCTCGCGCCGTGGAGTTCGCGCACCTCCTGGTGGGGCTCGCCGTCGGCGATCGCCGGGTCGAAGTGCACGAGCACCAGCTCGGGGAACCGCAGCCCGAGCGCGCGGGCCAGCTCGCCGACGATCACCTCGGCGACCAGTGCCTTACGTCCCTGCGCGGAGCCGGTGAACTTGACGACATACGTGCCCAGGTCGTCGGCCTCGACGACTCCGGGGACGGAGCCGCCGGAGCGCAGGGGAGCGACGTAGCGGGTCGCGGTGACTTCTCTCAGCACTTCCCTAGACCCCTCGGCTCGTTTGCCTTACTTTCCACGGCACGCTCCAACGAGGTGCGATCCGAGGAAAATTCCCCGATCAGCCCTGGGGAGAATCTGGGGAGTTTCGACTGGCATCCTCGTCTCCCTGTCTCCCCAGCAGTCCGTCAATGGCGGTGCGGCCCTTGCTCCCGGCCTCTGGCATGAAGTGAGCATAGTAACCAAGCGTGACAGCCGGGGACGAGTGCCCGAGCCATCGCGCCAGCGTCACCACGGACTCCCCGGCCTCCAGCATGATCGAGGCGTAGGTGTGGCGCAGCACGTGGAAGCCGTCCGTCGGCGCCGCCTCCCACTGCCAGTCCTTCGCGCCCTTCGCGCGCGGCGGAATGATGCCAGCCTTGGCCAACGCCGGCTTCCAGGTGTAGGTGTTCCACGTTTTCACCGCCACGGCATTGCCGAATCGCGTGGTGAGCAGGAGGGAGAACTTCCTCCGCTGCTTGTCCGCCTCCGGCTTCCCCCACGGAAGCTCGACCTCTACTGGCGGGAACGCCTCGAGGTAACGCTTCAGCTCCTCCGCCACCGAGAAGGACATGTCAACGGTGCGTGTCTTCGCCCCCTTCGGCAGGGCAAAGTACAGCTTCCCCCTGATGGCCTGAACTTGGCGACGGACATGGAGGACGCCTCGCGCATAGTCGATGTCCTCGGGGCTCAGTCCGAAAACTTCACCCTGCCGAAGCCCGCACCCGAGTCCGAGTACGACGGATATCCGGTGCCGGGAGCTGATCACATCCCGGACATGCAGTGCCCTCTCCAGCGGCCACGCTTCGCGTCGCTCCTTCGACGCCTTCGGCCACCGTACGGACTTCGCGTGCTTGGGGTTCCTGGGGAGCCGCTTGTCGTCGACTGCCGCCTCGACGACCAGGACGGGTCGGCGAGCCCGGCCGTCTTGTGGAAGGTGGCGTCCTGGGCGAACTTCGCGGTGCCGTCGTTGGCGTCCAGTCGCAGCTGGAAGTAGGCGTGCCGCAGGTAGCGGGTCGGGTCGGGTCGGGTCGGGTCGGTGACGGACTGGAAGGAGACGCCGGAGGAGTCGGCCAGTCCCGGCACCACCTTCCATTGCGAGTCGGTGTAGGGGTCGAAGGGGTATGGGTCGATGCGGCCGATGCTGTCGGCCTGCCGCCAGTATCTGTCGGGGAAGTTGTAGGACTTCAGCCGGTTCCAGGCCGGCTTGCCCCACCGAGCGACCATGTTGTCGTACACCGTCTGCGGGATCGGCTTGATGTCGGCGTGCTTGGAGTTCAGCGGCTGGGTGTAGACGCGCCGGTCGGTGGCGGTCCAGGTGCCGGTGGAGAGGTCGCTGGTCTGCCAGGTGTAGAACAGTGCGTTGGCGTCGCCCCACTTACGATAATGCCGCCGCGGAAAGCTGGTTCGCCATCCTGAAAGCGGAGATCGGGACGACCATGTGGGAGACCCGCGAGGCCGCCGCCCGGGCCGACGTTTTCCGCTACGTCGAGGTCGAGTACAACCGCAGCCGGCTCCGTCGGCATCCCGACTACGGGTACGTCACCCCGCTCGAAACGAGATCCTTGCTCAGGCAGAACCTCGTCCCGGCAGCGTAGATACCCGCTGTCCAGTTCGCGGGGGGAACTTCACTCAGCGCCCGTGAAGGCGTTTCAGGTGGGCAGTGCTTCGACCGGAAGCCCTCATGGCCAACTCAGCGCGCGAGTGGGACCGTCGGCCTGACGGAGTGTCGGCCCCGCCACCCACCTGGGCGGTCGATGGTGTGGCTGGCTGCAGTGCTGGGGCGAGGGTGGCGGTGAGGGGGCCGAGTGTGGCGACGTGCCGGTCGCGCAGCAGCCGTCCGAGAAGTGCGTGCATCCGGCGCCTGTGCGCGCCGGATGCACGTTTCCCTGCGATCCTCTGTCAGGAGGGGACGATCTGCCACTGCTCCTCGGGCGCGCGGTTGTAAGTGAACTGGTTGATGTTGGCCCCGTCGGCGGTCGAGCCTGCGTCGACGTTGAGCGACAGGCCGCTGAACCGGTTGGTGAGGTAGTAGTAGCCGTCGCCGGTGGGCGTGATCGCCCAGTGCTGCTGGGGAACGTTGCTGTCCCCGTAGATGGCGACGTTCCCGCCCTCCGCCCTCGAGAGGCCGGCCACCTCCATCAGCTTGCCGCTGTTCACGTTCTTGATCTCGTAGTAGCCGTCTCCGGTGGAGGCGAAGGTCCACTTCTGGGCGGTGTTGTTCAGCCACGGCCACTGCTGGATGTTGGTGCCGTTGGCGGTGCCGAAGTTGAATACGTCGGCGACTTTGCCGCTCTTGCGGTTGACGATGCGGTACACCGTTCCGTTGCCCGGGAGGACACTCGACACCAGGACCGGCTTGGCCGTCCGGCCGCCGATGTGGACGCCACCCATGTTGGCGTAGCCGCCGGTGGCCGCGTTGGCCTGGATCCGTACGAAGCCCACGTTCCGGGCGGGCCATTCGGCCACCTTGGTGGCGCGGTCGGCGGCCCAGGTTCCGGTGGCGACCTGGGTGAAGTTCGTGCCGTCGGTGCTGGTGGAGATGGTGTACGAGGTGATGTCGCCGTCGGTGGTGTCGTTGCGGCCCCACTGCTTGGGCAGGTACTCAAGGGTGGAGACGTTGCTCCACACCCCGCCCAGATCGATCGTGATCGAGTGCGGCAGGGCCGGGGACAGCCCCCATGTCGACCAGCAGGTCTCGTAGCCCCTGTCGCTCAGTCCGTCGATGGCGTTGAGCGGTCCCTCGCCGGTGTGGAATCCGGTCGCGTAGGCGCTGACGGGCGTCACGGGGTGCTCGGCACGCGGTAGCTGCCTCGGCAGTGGCGGGCGGGAGGTGTTGGGGCTCCAGGCCGCGCCGACTTCGGCGAGTCGGTTGACGATGTTGGTGTCGAGCCTGCCGTTGCGGTTGGGCGGGCAGTTGAGGATGAAGGAGGTGTACTTCGGTTCCAGGTCCGCCAGGTGGGACAGGATCGCGTCCTTGCTCATCAGGCTCTCGGTTGGTGTGGCCGGATGCCAGAACCAGCCGTTGCTGATCGTCTGCCCCTGCGTGGCGGCGTAGGTGTTTCCGGCGGGCGCGCTGACGCCCAGCGGCTCCTCGAAATAGATCGCGTCACCGAGGAACGGCACCGACAGCGCACCGTGGTCGATCATGACGATGTCCGGCTGGAGCGACTTCACGAGCTCACGGACCCGCTGGTAGGAGACGGCCTGCTGGCCCATCTGCCACCCGTAACCGTCGGTGACGAACAGGTCGATGGTGCCGTAGTTGGTGAGCAGCTCGGTGATCTGGCCGAGGATGAAGGTCATGTCGCTGGGCTGGATGGCGTCGGTGGTGTCGAGACCGACATTCTTGTGCCGGCCCTCCCACGCCTCGACGCCGAAGGTGCGGTCCCATACCGAGTAGTAGAGCCCGACCTTCAGCCCCTTCGCCCGGAAGGCGTCGCAGTACGCCTTCACCACGTCCTGCTTGTAGGAGCTGTTCGCGACGTTCTGGGTGCCGTGGGCGCTGGGCCACAGGGCGAAGCCGTCGTGGTGCTTGGTCGTCAGGATGCCGTAGCTCATCTTCGCCGCCGCGGCGGCATCGGCCCACTGGGCACAGTCCACGGCCGTGGGGGCGAACAGGGTGGGGCTCTGGTTCGGGGCGGCCCACTCCTGGTTGGTGAAGGTGCCCATGTTGAAGTGGTTGAACATGCCGAACCGCATGTTCACCAGCTTCTCCAGATTGGTCTGGAGGTCCGCGGCGGCCGCCTCCGCCAACAGGGGCGACAACGTGGGGACCACGGGCAGCGCTGTCGCAGCCACAGCGGCGCCCGCTGCGCCCAACAGGCTACGACGGGACAGTCTTCCTGACGACATGGGTGTACTCCCGGTTTCGGGTGGCTCTGATGTGTCGGAGTGAGGGGGCGGGGGCGGCAGCCCGAGGGTGCGGCCCCAGGTGCTTCAGGCGCGGCCCTCCCTCTGGGCTTCAAGCGCTGAATGTTAGGCATGAAGGTCGGTGACGTAACCGCTCCGTGTCAACAGGTACGCGGATGAAAGCGTTCAAGTGGAGAGCAAAATAGACCGTTCTATTCACCTAGGTGACTGTTCGTTCCGCCGTAGACATGCCATGTTTCGCGGAGACCGGGAGAGTGGCGCCCTGAATGCGCCGCGCGCAGGTCCAGGTGGCAAGTTCCCGCGTAGCAGGGGTTGTTGAGGACGCCGAGGACCCGGGCATGGGTGAGTCGGCCCCAGCGGAGCTGGCCGGCCCAGACGCCGCCGAAGGCCCGCAGGGGAAAGGTGCGGCCCACGAACGCGGAGACCACCGCATAGGCCGAACCGCCGGCCTCGAAGGCGGCGAACACGTCCGCGATCGCGGCCCGCACCTGCTCGTCCGGATCCATGACGCACAGACCCTGGCCGAACTGCACATCCTGGCCTGCCGGATGCACGGCGCGAAGAAAGCCGCGGCCGCCCGCGGCGAGCTCCGTTTCCCGCTGCCGGTCGGCTACGTCTACGACGACGGCGCATTGCCCGTCTTCTACGGAGAGCCGGCGGTGGTGTGTACCACCGCCGCCTGGCCCGCGACTACTAAGCCCTCCCGGTCCGCTCTGCCGCGATGATCTACCTTGCGATGATCGCCCTGATGGCCCGCCGACCCACCAGAGAATCCACCCCAACCTGGCGAGGGGTCTAATACCTCATCAAAGCTGCATCTCGGGACGAAACATCGGGAGAAAACGCTCTCTGAGGACCCGTCGCCCGCTTCGAACCCCGCGAAACGTGAGTTTTCCGTCATGACCGACGGGCAACTTCACCTGAGAGCATGATTGTCCATCGGGTGGACGGGGGGAAAGCGGGATGACCACTGCGCACAGACAGGTTCGTGCGGCCATGATCGTTGCGGCGGTGCTGGCGGCCGCCGGCTGTTCCGGCGGGGGCGGTGACGACGCCGCTTCCAGCCCCTCCGCGACGACGACCGCGGCGGCCCCGGCCACCACCCCTTCGACGGCCTCGCCTACCCCTGCGGTCAAACCGTCGGACATCTACCCCACGAACGCGGCCGGCTGCCATCCGAACGCGAAGTGGAGTACGGCGAAGGCGGTGGACTGGGTCGACTGGGGGCAGGTCGGCACGCCCGCCCTGGGCCCGGGAGAGGTCCGGTTCCCCAAGTCCATGTCCGGCTTCGACGGGCCCCTGTGCGACCGGGTGACCGTCCAGGTCCAGTACTGGCGCGTCAACTACCGGCCGTCCAACGCCACTTCGGCCGCCGACCCGCTTTCGAGGGAGGTGAACTACGACTACGCCCTGCAGTCCCTCAAGCGCACCGAACTGTACATCGACGGCCGAAAGGTCCACGACGTGAAGCCGCCGAAGGGCTTCGCCTCGGCCAAGGCCAGCCCCTGCGACGGCTTCCTGGAGGCGATCTACGTCGGCGCACCGCTCAAGAACCGCGAACTGCCGACCAAGATCAGCACGGGCAACACGATCGTCGGCGACGACGTCACCTTCCCGACCAAGCGCGTGGTCGATTACCACGTGTTCGCGCCGTCCGCGCCCCAGCTCTGCGACGACAATGGCACCCCCACGGCATCCCCCGCACCGTCCGGCTACCCGTCGTCCGGCTTCGGGCTGTCCACGCCGTCCTACCCCGCCTTCGACCTCACCCCGAAGAGCTGAGCGGCCGGTGTCGTTCGGCACCGGCCGCCCCTCGGCCAACCTCCCGCTGCCGTCACACTCCCACGGGTTGCCATTCCTGGTTTGCGCCACCGTTGGCGGACCACTGGATGACCTTGGCGCCGTCGGCGGTGGAGCCGCTCTGGACGTCCGCGCACAGTCCGCTCTTGATGTTGACGAGCAGGTGGTTGCCGCCGGTGGCGGCCGGGACGAGCTTCCACCACTGGTTGGTGCTGTTGGTGTCCGAGTTCTGGTCCAGGGCAGTGCCGGCACTGGCGCCACCCGGGTTGTCCAACAGCTTGCCGCTGTTGACGTTGGACAGGCGGTAGGAACCGTCGTAGTCGGGCAGGAGCTTCCACTGCTGGCTGGCGCCGGCGGACGACGTGGACTGGATGATCGCGCCGCCGTTGGCGGTCGAGCCGCCCGAGACGTCCATGGCCTTGCCGCTCTTGCGGTTGACCAGCCTGAAGGGGCCGGTCAGCAGGCCAACGGTGATCGTGGTGCTCGTCCCGGCGGTCAGCGAGACGACGCGGGCGTGGTTGCCCAGGGCCGACATGGCGACGGCGGCTCCGGTGCTGATGGATGTGATGCCGCGCCGGCAGATGAAGGTGATGTCCTGATCGATGCCCGAGGTGAGCTTGACGGTGGCCGTGCGGGCCGCGGTGTCCCAGGACAGCGACTGGACGGTGATGCGGCCTCGGCCGCGCACGCCCTTGATGGTGCCGGTGGCGAGCTGGTCGGGGAGGGCGGGGAGAATCTCCAGGACGCCGGGGCGGGTGTAGACGAGTGCCTCGCCGATGATGCCGGGGATGGTGTTGGCGGCGTCGCAGTTGTAGATGTCCAGGTTGGGGTTGTGGGAGGTCATCAGCGACCGCCAGACCATGTTCTTGCCATAGATCTTCAGCAGGTTGTCGTAGACGCCGGGGGCGTCCTTGAGGCGGGCGCGGGCCAGCGCGCGGTGCAGGCTGCCATGTGCCGAGTAGTTCTCGTCGCCGCGCAGGTCCAGGGCCTTGCGCGCGTACTTGACGAGGTCGGGCTTGTCCTCGGGGTTGATCTCGTGCAGGGGCCAGGCACCGTACAGGTGGGAGATGTGCCGGTGGTTGTAGCGGTCGGTCAGGCCCGGCCAGGACCACTCGGCCAGCGCGCCGTCACCGTTGACCGTGTAGTCGGGCAGCTTGGCCAGCAGGGCCGTCCAGCGCTCGACGCCCTGGCCGCTGCCCTGCTCGACGTCGAGGGTGTCGGCGGCGTCGATGGCCGCCCGCAGAGCGTGTCTGCCGGCCATGATGTCGGCGGTGGCGTTGACGGAGAAGGCCTGGCCGGTGCTCGTCGGGCTGTTCTCCATGGAGTAGGAGGGGACGAAGACGGCCTTGCCGCTCGAGTCCGTGCGGGTGAGGAAGTCCTCGTAGAACAGGGCCAGTTCCATCAGAGCCGGGCCGAGCTTGTTCTTCAGGAAGTCGGCGTCGCCGGTGACCTGGTAGTGCTCCAGCAGGGGGTAGAGCAGCCAGTCCGCGCCGCCGGTCCACGCCTCGCCGGGGAAGCTGCCGTTGTTGAAGTGCAGCATGTGCCCGTACTCGCCGTCGGTGCGCGACGGGGCGAGCAAGCCACAGGCGCCGTAGACGCGCGGCGCCCGGATCGCCGGCCGCTTCACCCTGATCCCCTCCCGCCCCCCTTCCCCTACAACAGCGAATGGAAGGGCCTGGTCGCCACCATCGAAGACACCCTGCGGCTGCACGAACACCGCCCTGGCACACTCACCGGCCTGGACCGCTTCCTGATCACCGACGCCACCGGCATCCCACTCGCCGCCACCCTGACCGGTGGTAACCGCAACGACGTCACCCAGTTGATCCCGCACCTCACCGCGGAGGGGTCAGGGCTCAGTGGCCCCCTCCGCCAGATCCTTGATCGCGTTGAGGCGGTGTTCCCACTGGGCGGTGAGGGTGTCCATCCACCGCGTTGTCCGCCTCAGTGGTTGCAGGTCGGCTTCGTAGCGGACCTCGCGTCCGGCCCGGTGGGCGCGTACCAGTCCGGCGCGGTCGAGGACGGCCAGGTGTTTTGCCACTGCCTGGCGGGTGATGGGGAGGCTTGCCGCCAGGGACGTCGAGGTCGCACCGCCGTCACGGGCAAGGGCGGCCAGGACCTCTCGGCGGATCGGGTCGGCCAGGGCCACCAGGACGTCCTCGGGGGCCTGTTCGCCCTCGGTGGTGCGGGTCATGCCGTGGTCTGTTCGCAGTCCGCGCGCAGTTGGTCGAGCTTGCCGGGCCAGTTCTGACTGTTGGCGCGGTGCCGGTCGATGACCTCCTCGGTGGGCAGCCCGAGGTGCGCGAAGCCGCTTTCGACCATGGTGAGCCGGGTGCCTCCCGTGGAGTCGTCTTCGGTCAGGGTGAACTCGACCAGAGTGGCGTTCGAGTCGTCCGGTTCCTCGCCTGCGGCGCCTTGGGACCACCGCCAGGACAGGAGGCGCGGAGGCTCGACTGTCTGGATACGGGCGGGAATGACGCCGTGGATGCCGTGGTCGAAGACCAGGAGGCCGCCGGGGCGCAGGTCGATCTTGACCGGCTCTCCATTGCCGAACCAGCGGCCGAGGAAAGCGGGCTCGCTCAGCACGGACCAGACCCGTTCCCTGGAGGCGTTGATCAGGATGGCGCGTTCGATCGTGTTGGGGATCATTGCAACCTCATCTCATCCGGATGCGCTACCCAAAGGTTGCACATCCGGAAGCAAACGCGCAACCGATAGGTTGCGCATGGGTAAGTAGCCGCTTGGGTCCCACCAAGCTTCGAGCACCCGCTACGTACTCATTCCGTTAGGAGTTCTAAAGGCTGGAGGGTTCCCTCGGCGGCTGGTCCGCGTTCGGCCCCCCCTTCTCGGGCCGGCTGTGCGGCTTGCCCTGGAGCTTCCGCTCGTGCGAGGTCATGCAGCGGCGCGCTGGGGACAGTTCGTGCCGGTCCCTCGCGACCTGCTTGCGGCGCTCGGCCAGTGTCATGGCCCTGGGCGGATCGGGCAGATCCGCGGCCGTCCGGGCCGTGGCGTGGGCGGTGGCGGCCGGGGTCGTAGAGGACGGCCGGTCCCGAGGCGACGCCCAGGACGGGGCGATACCGGCTATCGCAAGGAGAGCCAGGGCCAGGACGGTCGTAATGAGTCTTCGCATCTGTGCCCGCATCGTGAATCACCTATGGGGCAGCAGTGAACAGAGCCTCGGGAAGGTTGACCCCCAAGCCGTTCGAACAAACATGCGCCGAATTGTGCGGCCGAATCGCGACGGAGGCTCAGGATCGGCTGTGCAGCACGCTTCCTGTTCACAGGATCAGAAGGGGTCGAGCAGTCCACCAACTTGGCGTGAACGCGCACCCGCGCGGATGATGGCTGGCATGAACTCGCCGTAGCTGACCTCGACAGGCGGGCGGCGACCTGTTCGGTGGCCGCCAGCGCCAGTTCGGGAGCCGGCCCACCGGAGCCCGGCCCGAGGTGAGGCCGCCGGAGAAGATGATCTCGCACTTGCGTCGTCGCCGCGGCCGTGCATGTAGTCGCCCGGCTGGTAGCACTTCAGCCCAAAGCAGATCGTCTTCATCATCTGCGAACGGTCTTGGGCACGCCGCCGCCCCGGCGGCCAACAGGTGTCGCCACCGCGCGGCATGCACTGGACAACGACCGCCGTTGGACTTCCGGGCGGCAACGCCGCCGACGCACCGGACGGATTCTGGGTGCACCGAGAGGCTCCGAAGACCACGGCACGTTGACCACGCCCCTTCGGCCGGCAAACCTCAGCCGGAAGCCACTGGCAGGACGTCCGGCGACAGCGCGCCGACACCGGCGGAAGCAGCTCGTCATACGGCACCGAAGGTGCCGCCGACACAACGCCTCGTAGCCGACCTTCGCAGGAGAGCCGATCATGTCACCGACAACGACGCGATCACCTTCCACCGCCGACCAGGATCCGAGCCCCGCCGGAGACAACGCCCGTTCGACAGCAAGGTAGCCGGCCTCAGGAGCCCGAGGTCGGCGTTGCGCGACGTGGTCTCGACGCGGATACGGCAGGCGGCCTCGGCGAAGGCGCATTCGTGGACGACGCTGCGGATGCCGGCGAGCAGGTCGTCTTGGAGGATGGCGAAGGTGCCGCCGATGACGATGAGTTCGGGGTTGCGCAAGCACACCATGGCGGCGAGTACCTCGCCGAGGCGTTCGTCGGTCTCCCGTACCGCGCGCAGGGTGCGGGCGGCCGGGCGAGCCGGATGGCGTCCCATACACAGGCCCCAGCCCGCACTTCACGGCCCGACCCTGGCCAGAGCCGAAAGAGTGTCAGCCAGCAGTGGGAGCGCTCTGGGACTTTTCTGGGACTTCCGGGCCCCATAAACCGGCACAAGCGTGAAACAGTCTAAAGGTTATTCGTGCAGTTCATCGGTCACCAACCGCCCATCGCGGCAGGTCACAGCGCTCCCTGGTCTCTTCCGGGACAACTGACCCGGAGGAAGCCGGCTCGGTGCACCGCCCTGCCCAACAGGAGTCACTCAGCGTGCCCAGGGCGGCGGTGATTCCATTTGTCACCGCCGCCCGTGGCGACTGCTGGGGAGCGCGTGGGGAGAATCGAGCGCATAACACGGTAGGCCCGTGAAAGACGCTGAAAGATTCATCGTCGCAGGTCCAGCCACGGGGATAGTCGCATCGCCGCACGTCAGCTCCCCTGGGTAGACGACTTGACGACATACGTGCCCAGGTCGTCGGCCTCGACGACTCCGGGGACGGAGCCGCCGGAGCGCAGGGGTGCGACATAGCGGGTCGCAGTGACTTCGGTCAGCATTTTCCCAGGCTCCACAGCTCGTTTTCCTTGCATACCACGGCACGCCCTCACGGGGCTGCGACCGGGCATGAAATGAGCGTAGTAACCGGGCGGGTGACACCGGCGATGGTCATGGGACGAGCTCGGACAGACACGAAGGGAGTTGGGTGCGGCGGCGGATGCCGAGTTTTCGGTAGGCGCGGGTGAGGTGCTGTTCGACGGTGCTGACCGTGATGAAGAGCTTTCGGGCGATCTGCTCGTTCGTGGCGCCGCGGGCGGCCAGTTCCGCCACCCGCCATTCCGCCGAGCTGAGCCGACGGGCGGGTGTGGCGGCCTCGCCGAGGAGCTCCGCTCCCCCTCTCTCGTCGGCCGCCGGTGCCGACGGTGGCGGCAGCGGCGCCGCGGCGCACCGGTCCGCCAGTGTCCTCGCCCGGTCGGCGTGGCGGCGGGCCTGGCCGACCTCGCCCAGTGACTCGTAGGCGTGGCCCAGGTCGGAGAGGGTGTACGCGAGGTTCAGCGAGTCGCCGCAGCGGTCGAGAATGTTCGCCGCCTTCAGCAGCACCGGCGGACGTTCGTCCGGGCGGAGGGTGGCTGCCATGGCCCGGTAGGTCAGGCCGCGGGTGCGCGGGTGTCCCGGCGGGAGCAGCGTCATCTGTTCCGTCAGGAGTTCCCTCGCCTGCGTCACAAGGCCCTGGTGGAGATACGCGCGGGCGGCGTTGGCACGCCAGGGCACCGCCGACGGACAGTCGGCCTCCCCCAGCTTCATCAGGTGTCCGGCCGCAAGGAAGTCCTGGAGAGCGGCGTCGTGGTGGCCGCGCGCGAGATGGTAATGGCCCCGGGCGTCGAGGTAGACCACTCCGCCCAGGGTCCCGAAGGCGGCGCTGGGGACGGGGATTTCGAGATGGCTCTCGGCCTCGCCCAGGTTCCCCATCGCCGTGGCGGTGAGGACGAGGAGCGAAAGCGGGAGGACCACGGCCACGCCCCAGCCCTCGCGCGGCATCAGCGCGAGCGCGGCCTGTGCCTGTCTCCTGGCGTTCGGCAGGTCTCCGAGGCGGTAGTGGATCTGCGCGCGCGCCGTCGTGAACATGGCGGTCCATACGAGGCCGTGCGTCTCCCCCAGGGAGGCGAGGAGGGCGTCGCACCAGGCCGACGCCTTGTCGAGGTGGTCGGCATAGACCAGGACCATGAGTGAGGCGAGTGACGACGCCGGGCTCGCCGCCCCGGCCAGGGCTTCCCGCAGGACGAGTTCCGCGGCGGGGACGACTCCCTCCTCGTCGGCGCCGCGCAGGATCGCGCCCAGTGCGGCCGCGGACCGCTGCTCGGGCGTGCCGAGGCCGGCGTCGAGGGGGGCCGCCTCCTCGAATCCCAAGGCGGGTGCGATTCCCGGATATGTGAGCGGAAGCCACAGGTGCAGCTGCTCGGCGTACGGGCCGGCGTCCGCACCCACCTGCGCGTGAGGATCGTCGCCGAGGCACGCCATCACGCGCGTCGCCTGCTCCACCTGGCCGTTCCACAGCAGGCTTCGGACGACGGGGAGCGACTGCCGGACGGAGAGCTCGCCCTGCTCGACGGCCGTGACCAGATCGGGCAGGTAGCTCTTCACCGCTGTGGGGTCGTGCCGCCAGGTGACGTCGGCGAGCTTCGCCGCGATGTCGATCCGCTCCCGCCCGTCCGCACACTGACGATGTGCTCTTTCGAGGTAGCGGACGGCCGCCTCGTGGGCTCCCCCGGCGAGGGCGCGGTCCGCTGCCTCGCACAGCACCTCTTTCGCCCAAGGAATCGTCTCGTCGATACGCATCAGGTGTTCGGCCGTCACCAGGGCGGGGGCGCCCTCCCGGTACAGCAGGCGGGCGACGCGAGACCGCAGGGCGTGGCGCTCTTCCTGGGGGATGCTGCCGAGCACGGCCTCACGCACGCTCGGCTGCCCGAGAAGGTCATGGTCCAGCAGTCCACCGACGCCGGGAGAGCCGGCGACCCGCGCGACGGTTTCCGAGTCCATGCCGCAGAGTCGCGCGACCACGGCCGCCGACCGGAACTCCCCCAGCGCGGCCCTCGCCCGCGCGATCTCGAGCACGACGGGCTCGGCCCGGTAGAGGCAGCTCAGGACGGCACGGCCGAAGGCAGGGCCGGCCAGTGGCCGCCGCGGCGCGGCCGACGCCGATGCGCTGTCGGCATGGTCCTCGGCCATGGCGTGCACCAGCAACGGTCGGCCGCCGCTGAGCTGCCTGCAGTCGGACGCGATCCGGCCCGCCGCCTCAAGGGTGAAATACTCCTCGAGCACCGTCGCGACCCCCGTCTCCGAGAGCGGCTCGAGTTCCAGCTGGGTACAGTTCGGCATCCTGAGGATCTCGGCCTGGAGTATGCGTTGAACGCTGGCCCGGCCCATGTCGGGACAGTAGGTGAGGACGATCGATATCGGCGCGCTGCCCATCCGCCGCATGAGCGCGAGCAGGCTCTCCAGCGACTCGACGTCCATGAAATGCGCATCGTCGATGCAGAGGACCAGCGGCGGGCTGTGGGTCAGGTACTGAAAAGCACTGTGCAGCAGACCGAGGACCGACGGCGAGATCTCGCTGTGCGCTCCCGCCCCGCCGCCGCTCTCCAGCACGGCCCGGACCTCGAGTTCCGCGCTGTGTGAGTAGAGCCGACGCCCCCGCAGAAGCTGATCTATGATCCCCAGCGGCCGGTAACGCTCGAGACTCGAACCGGTGGCCTCCAGGACGGTCGCGCCCGCGTCGGCGGCGTCGTGGGCGAAGGAGTCCAGCAGGGCTGTCTTTCCACTGGCGAGCGGTCCGCCGATGGCGACCGTCCGACTTCGGCCCAGCGAACACTCGCTCCAGATCTGGACCAGCGTCTTTTCTGCCTCGTCCCGTTCGACCAGCATCTCCCTCACCTCTCACCTTCCGCGGCACAGGGACAGGCGTGGATCGACACCCGGCGAACACGGGGACCGTGCGGGTGAGAGGTCGGGAACAGTTCCGCGCTGTGCGGACCGGTGCCGGGTCGCCCGGCGCCGGCACCGTCTCCCGCCCGCGGTCGGTCGTGGTGAGATCGTGGGTGTTCACCGGCGCGCCGGCCATGGCCGGCCGCAGGGCGTCGGAACCGCCCCACCGCACCGTCGCGTCGCCCCCGGCGGCCGTCCCGCCGACTCCGCACCCGAGGAGCCCGGCGACCGAGGCAGTGCAGGTCCGGTGCGGACCACGGCGCGCGGTGATCCATGCCCCGGTCCGCCGCGAGCACGGGTGCCACCGGAAGCTCACTCGGCGCCACGACGCCGAAGAGGAGCGGGAGGGAACGGCGGTCGGTCCGCCGACCGTCCAAGGCAGCGGGGCGCTGCGCCCCTGGGGCGATGCCCAGCCTGAGGGGCGTCGCCTCGTCCGGTAGGAGGTGAGCTGTCGAATCGCCCGGAAACCTGCCGCGCAGGCTCGTTTTGAAGATGATGCCCGCTGCGATCCGGCCGACCGCGGTCGGTTGCCCGATCCGGCGCGCGAGTGCGCCGCGCAGGCTCGACGCCCCGAGCACGAGGGCTAAATTGCCGATGACGTCGGCCGTCACCCCATCCATGGTCATAACCAACCCCCAATTGGTCGATGAAGTCGGCGAGCAGGACTTTCAAAGCCAGTGCGCATCCCTGGCGATCCGCAAGGCGTCGATGCGGTTACGCGCGCCGAGCTTCGCCACCAGGGACGAGAGGTAGTTGCGCACGGTCCCCTCGGAGAGGTGCAGCCGTGCCGCGATCTCGGCGATCGAGTCCCCGCGGGAGAAGCGCTCCAGCACCGCGAGTTGACGTGAGGTCAGCGGGCAGCCGGCGTTGGACATGGCCGCGACCGTCAGGTCGGCGTCGAAGACGCGTTCGCCCTGATACGCCCGGTGCAGGGCCTCGAAGAAGCGACTGGCCGGCATGCTTCGCTGCAGCATGCCGTCGACTCCGCCGGAGAAGGCCTGGCGGACGATCGAGCGGGTGAAGCACTCGGCCAGGACCAGGCTCCGGCACCCCGGAAGACTAGCGATCTTCTCGGCAAGGGTGATCGCACTGGTGTCGGCCCCGTCGAAGCTGATGATCGAGATATCGGGGCGATGAATCTCGGCGAATTCCAGCGCGTCCGTATCTCCGCCGACGGCCCCGACAACCTGGAGATCCTCGCGCTTCTCGATCAATGCGGCGAGCGCACTTCGGGAAAGTAATAAAGCATCCGACAGCATCACTTGTATTCCCATTGTTCCCCCATGGCGTGAAAAACGCCCCACTGATAGTTGAGAACAGTTATGACCGAATATCGGGGCAGTAGTTCAATCCGCGATTACTGCGTCCAGCGCGATGTCCGGTCCACCGACGCCGCCCGGATCGATCCGTAGGGGCCCGGCCTGACCAGTGGCCGGACGGTGACCCGCGCCGCCCACCGCCGTGATGAGCGCCTCGGCCGTCCACGTCCCCGACGGCACGCGAGCGCCCCGCCGCCGCGCCGTCGCGTTGCCGACGCGGCGGACGCAGGACGCCGTCCCGCACCCGGCGACCATGTCCGCCGCGAGACCACCGGCGAGTCGACCGATCTGCGGGTACCCACCCGGCGAAACCCCGATGACCCCGGTGACCCCGGTGACCCCGGTGACCCCGGTGAACCGGGGGGCGAAGGCGCCCGGACCGGAGCAGGCGGCGGCTTCGGCCATGTCACCGGCGCCTTGCTGGACGCGCGAGGAGAGCAGCCGGCGTCGCGCCTGCTCTCCTCGTACGGCCAGCGGAAACCCGCCAGGGACCAGTCCGTTCTCTTGGCGGAAAAAGCCGGCCGCGGGACAGGCGCCGAATCTCGCCATACGCCTTAAGCGGGCGATTGACAAGTTGTTTTCGTCCATGTGAATGCGCACAGCGCTCAGCCTTCCCCCGTTTTGAGCCGCGCATGACGATCAATGAACATAGCCAGTCCCGCTGCGACAGGTCAAGAAGCCCGGGTCAGAGGGCTGCGACACCGAACTGATCAAACAGCGCGATGTGGCCGATACACCCCGGGCCGTGCGCTGGGGACGTCCATCGGAATACCAAGTCCCAGTCAAAAGCAGTACAACACCGATGTGTGAATTGCCGTGGCCGATTCACCGCCGGCCACCACGGAGGTGAGGATTCCGCTCGGCGCGCGGAAGCAACGCGTTGATTCTCGGCCAGTCGGCGGCCCAAGCGGTCCGCCATGGGACGGCCGAAGCACACGCTCGCGGCGGGGACCGGCGACCCGTACGCCGATGCGCGGGTCGTACGCGGAGATCCCACGGGTGCGGCCGACCAAGTCCCGGCCGCCGTGGACGAGTGGGCCGACCTGATGCCGGAGGCCGGCTGACGCGCACGGGTACGTGCACGGGTGCGCGCACGCGGACAGCGGCAATCCGCCCGGTGGCCGCCGGGGCGGGGCCGGCGAAGCCCGGCCGTTTCGCGCGAGCCCGTAAGCCGCTCGAGCCCGCAGACCACCTGGGCTGCGCGAGCGCTGTGTGAGGCGGTGCAGGTCGGGGAGCCGTCGGCCCGGGTCGGCGTGACACGTCGCTGTGTTGCTGGGGGCCGATGGGTTCTCCTCGGCCGGCCCACGCACGAGCGGGGGCTTCCGCCGCCTGGGTGGGGGCGCCCGGTTCCGCTACCTCAGTTCCCCACCGCCCGCCCGGGGAGTGACACCGCCACTGCTTCCTCCTGCACTGGCCGGACCTCCTGGAGGTGGCAGAGCCCTTCGATGAAGATGTTCAGCCCGTAGTCGAACCGTTGCGCCGGGTCCGCGTCCGTCAGCGAGTCGAGTGCCGCCGCGTACTGCGGTGACACATCGACGTTGAGCCCCTGGGTGCGGACCCGCCAGTCATGGTCGGGCGGCAACCGCAGCTGGGCCTGTTCCTCGATGGTGTGGCCGAGCACGTAGTAGAAGATGGCGAAACTGACCCAGCCCGCCTGGGCGGGAGGCAGACCGGCCCGGCAGAGCACCCGGACCGCCGCGTCCGAGCCGATGACCGTGTTCGCTCCGGGTGCGAACGTGCCGGCCACCACCCGAGCGCCGTCGCGACGGCTGAGCAAGGCCGCGCGGAGCCGGCTGCCGACGATCCGGATCTGCTCCGGCCAGGAGACGTCGGGCAACGGGGCGCCGACGCCTTCGACGATCTTGTCGGCCACCGCGTCGAGCAGGGCCTCCTTGTTCTCGAAGTGCCGATACAGGGCGCCGCCTTGCACGTTGAGCGATGCGCCGAGCTTGCGCATCGTGAGCTGGTCCAGGCCCTCGGCGTCGAGAAGGCGCAGCGCTTCCTCGACCACGTCGGCTTTGCGCAGCGGCATCGGCTCTCCCTCGATTGACACCCTCTGGACAGCATTGTAGCGTGAACAGCGTTCACGTGAACGCTGTTCACATGAACTCGATTCAGTCGCGATCAGCCACTGAGGAGACTCCATGCCCAAGCCACGAGTCGCGTCCGCACCCTCTGTTCTCCGGCCGAACCTGCCACTCGGCGTCGTCGTGGCGATGTCATGCCTCGCCCTGTTCATGGTCGTGCTCGACGCCACCATCGTCACCGTGGCCCTGCCGGACATGCGCACCGGACTGAACCTGTCGGACGACCAGCAGCAGTGGGTCGTCAGCGGTTACCTGCTCACCCTGGGCGGCTTCCTGCTCCTGGCGGCCAGGGCCGGCGACCTCTTCGGGCACAAACGGGTGTTCCTGTTCGGAGTGGTCGTCTTCACCGCCGCCAGTCTGATCGGCGGCCTGGCTTCCGACGCGGCCGTTCTGATCACGGCCCGGATCGCGCAGGGGGCCGGCGCTGCCGCGATGGCCCCCACCAGCCTGAGTCTCATCACCGCCAGCCACACCGACGAACACGAGCGCGAGCGCGCCCTGGCGCTGTGGAGCATGATGGGCGGGATCGCGGGCCTGATCGGCGTGGTCCTCGGCGGAGTGCTCACCGCCGAGCTGAACTGGCGCTGGGTGCTGTTCGTCAACGTCCCCCCGGGCGTCGCCCTGTTGGTCACCGGCGTGCTGTTCCTGCTGCCTTCGGCCAACACCGGGCGGACCCGGCTCGACCTGCCCGGCGCCCTCTGCGTCACCCTCGGAGTCGGGGCGCTGACCTACGGGCTCTCGGAGGCCTCCGCCAAGGGCTGGGGTTCGCCGAGCGTCGTGCTCCCGCTGGTCGCGGCCGTGGTCTTCATCGCCCTCTTCCTGGTGGCCGAGGCCAGGAGCTCCCACCCGCTCATCCCGCTCGACCTGATCCGGCCGCGGGCCCTGCGGATCGCGAACCTGCTGATGTTCTTCCTGGGTGTGACGCTGACCGCCCTGCTCTTCTTCCTCTCGCTCTACTGCCAGCAGGTCCTCGGCTACAGCGCGCTGCGCACCGGCATGGCCATGCTGCCCATCACCGTCGTCTTCATCGTCGGCGGC
Source organism: Streptomyces sp. NPDC050121 (assembly GCF_044460385.1). NCBI lineage: Bacteria > Bacillati > Actinomycetota > Actinomycetes > Kitasatosporales > Streptomycetaceae > Streptomyces > Streptomyces sp. NPDC050121. The sequence goes on from NZ_JBITJV010000004.1 coordinate 170,337, forward strand.
ATCACCTCCCGAGTGCTCACGCCCAAGGTCGGCCCCCGCCGCATGCTGGTGGTCGGCGGCCTCATCGCCACCGCGGGCATCGCCTGGCTGACCACCATCCCCTCCCACCCCGCCTACGTGACCCACATCCTCGGCCCGAACGTGGTCGGCGGGTTCGGCGTCAGCCTCATGCTGCTCGCCGTCACCATCAGCGGCACCACCGATGTGGATCCCAAGAACGCCGGCGCCGCCTCCGGGCTGCTCAACACATCCCGTCAGATCGGCGGAGCGATCGGTCTTGCCGTGCTCGTGAACGTCGCGTCCAGCGTGACCCGCAACGCGAGCCACGACAGCAGCCACCTCGACGCGCTGGTCCAGGGCTACCGCGTCGCGTTCCTCGTCAACGCGGGTCTCATGCTCGTCGCCGCGCTGGCCGCTCTGGCACTGCCGGCCATGGCACCGGGCAAGCAGACAACCGATGAAGCCCTCCAGGGCCGGCCTGCGACCACCCGACCGTGACCACGAGAACCTCACCTGCGCGGCGCGCCCGGGGCCATGTCCCAGGCATGGCCCCGGGCGTGCTCGGGCAGCCACGACGGACACTGCTCGACCCGGATCGGCATGCTGCCGGATCTGGCCGAAGATGGCCTCCCTGGCGCTTGACTTTCTGCCGCGGAGGCCATCGCTCGCCGTGACCGGCGACACTCTCCGCCCGCAGCCCGACAAGCATCGGCTACGACTGTTCTCAGCCACGCCCGAATCGGCACCGCCGGCCCCGCCACTCGGCCCCGGACCGACATTCGGCACCGGACAAACACGGGGTCCCGCTCGGCGAACCGACGCGGACTCATGGAAGTGCAGGCCAAAGCCACCTGTATGGCAGGGCCCTGCGCGCTTCCTGTGAAAGACGCATACGAATCACGCCGCTGTGCGCGCGGGCAATGGCCGAGCGGGGCACCGCCTCGGTCGCGCACGGCCTCACGTGCGACGCCCGGCAGCACCGATCTGCGCGTACCTCCGGCGCGACGACTCAATAGGGGTTGCCGACCGCTGGATAGGGGTTGCCGATAGGGGTAATCCGTCGGTAACTTTTTTTCTCGGTTCTTCGTCTTATATTCCGGCGCTGCGGCCACCGAGCCCGCCGGCGGCCGCAGTTTCCAGCCTTATGCCGCTCTGAGCGACGCCTTCGAGCGCGATTAGGATCGAGGAGAAAACATGGCCCGCACGAAAACCTTCGCGCTGACCCCCGAAGAGCTGAAGCAGTTCGCTCGCGATGGCTACATCGGCCCTTTCGACCTCTACACCGAAGAAGAGATGGAAGGGCATCTCAGGGCGACCAGGCCGAAGCTGCTCAGGACCAAAACGTCCATTTACCACGAGGGACAGACGGAATCCGGAAACACAAACCTGGCGGCCAGTTACGACCGCCATCTCGACGTCGACTTTCTCGCCGAGCACGTCACGAGGCCGGAGATCGTGGACAGGGTGTCGAGCATCCTCGGGCCCGACACGCTCTGCTGGCGCACCGAGCTCTTCCCGAAGTATCCGGGTGACGAGGGAACGGACTGGCACCAGGCGGACAACTTCTCCAGCGTCGACGGTTCGAAGCACCCGCACATCGTGTGGCCACAGGACGCGGAGTTCGGTGGCACCATAACGGCCTGGACGGCTTTCACGGAGGCGTCGGTCAAGAATGGCTGCCTTCAGTTCATCCCGGGGACTCACACGTCGATGAATTACGATGAGTCAAAGATCATGGAATACAATCCGGACATCATCAACCAGGTAGAGAAGGACGGCGTCAAGCGCGGGCTCTTCGGCTACGACTACCGGCAGTTGCAGAAGGATCCGGACTGGACCCCCGACGAGTCGAAGGCCGTCTCCCAGGTCATGCGCCAAGGCCAGTTCATTCTCTTCTGGTCGACGCTCATGCACGCGTCCCATCCGCACAGCGGCGAAACCGACCAGATGCGGCTCGGCTTCGCCTCCCGTTACCTGCCGACGCAGGTCCAGGTCTACCCGTACTCCGACGAGCTCCAGGAATTCGGTGCACGGGCGAGCCTTGAGAAATATGGCTGCGTATTGGTGTCCGGCGAGGACCGATACGGCCACAATCGCTTTGTCGAGAGCACTGTCAACGGATTCCGCTTCCCGGTGCACCAGGAGAAATGACAAATGAGCGAGACGGACAACCGAATGACGTCGGAAACACTGCTGGCATGGGTCGTCGACGAGTGCAAGCAGCTCGGCCTGCGAGTGACGGGCGGCGAGGACGACTTCTTCGAAGCCGGCGGCACATCGCTCACCGCGGTGAAGCTGATCGAGCGGGCGGAACGAGAGTTCGGCGACGACTCGCTTCCCGCTGACGAACTGTTCACCGAGAGCCGCGTCACGGACATCGTGGTCAGCATCCAGCGGAACAGCAAGCACGCTGACGCGGCGTCGGACTAGCAGGGTCGGCGTGGCGGCAACGGCCGACAAGTGGGTGATGACCCTCAAGGCGGCGACGGCAGCGCCGGTCAGCACATTGTTCTGCTTTCCCTACGCGGGCGGGAGCCCCGAGACGTTCCGTGCCTGGTGCGACGGGATCGCGGACGACGTGGAACTGGTGTGCGTGGTGCTCCCCGGCCGGGGACGCCGGCTCAAGGAACCACGCTACGACCGGTGGCAGCCCCTGGTGGACGATGTCTTCGAGGCGCTGTCGCCGTATCTGAACCGCCGCCACGCCTTCTACGGCCACAGTTTCGGTGGGCGGCTGGCCTACGAGCTTTCTCATCTGGCCACGGCCGCGTACCCGGGAAAGACGCGCCGACTGTTCGTTTCCGGCTGCCGGAGCCCGGATGTGCCGCAGCTGCGCCCTTATATGCATCGGATGACGGAGAGCGATTTCCGCGATGCGGTGGCGAAGATGGGCGGCACGCCGGCGGAGCTCTTCGAACAGGAGGCGCTGATGCGCCTCCTCCTGCCGACGGTGCGAAGCGAAATCCACCTTGCTGAAATATGGGATCACCGCCACGCCACCGGCGTGGATGTTCCCATCACCGCGATATACAGCCTGGATGATGCGATCGACAGCTGGAGAACCATGCGCGGCTGGCAGAGGTTCACCAAGCAGCATTGCGAGCTGATCGAAGTCCCCGGCGGACACTTCTTCGTGGACAGCCACCCAGAGTACGTAACAAGAATCGTCAACACACGGCTGGGGAACCTGAATGGATAAGATCGCCCTCTCCGAAGAGGCTCTGTCTGTTCATCAGAAGATCAACAGGACTGATGCTGTTCATCCGGTGGAGAGCCTGAAGGAACTCTTCGAAGGCGCCGCCGGCCGTCATCCCGACTCCGTCGCCATCGTCCATCAGGAGCGCAAGCTCACGTACCGCGAGCTCAACGGCCTGGCGAACAGCCTGAGCGTGCGGCTCCGCGAGGCCGGAGTACACCCTGGCCAGGTCGTGGGACTGTGCGTCAGGCGCTCGCCGGAGATGATCATCGCAATGCTGGCGATCATCAAGTGCGGCGCCACCTACCTCCCGTTCGACCGCACCTGGCCGGATGAACGTCTGAGCGGGATATTCGGCCAGGCCGACTGCACGACCCTGCTCACCGACGCGTCCGGCGAAATGACGGTCCGCTTCGAGAGCATGCAGGTGGTTCCCGTCGACCCGCCCACGCTGAACGCGGACGAGAAGAATCCTGACCTGCGGGTCCAGCCGGACTCCATCGCCTACATCGTCTTCACCTCGGGATCGACAGGATCCCCCAAAGGCGTGCCGATCCGGCATGAGGGCGTCGTTCGCCTGGTGTTCAACGCCTGCTTCGTCGCCCTCGACGAGAATGCCGTCATCCCGCAGTTGGCGTCGATATTCTTCGACGCCGCGGTCTTCGAGATCTGGGGAGCGCTGCTGCACGGCGGGACGTGCGTGCTCTACCCGTCAGATTTCATCCGGCTGTCGGAACTGAAACGGGTCGTGCGGCAGAACGGCGTCACGGCGATCTTCGTGACGACGGCGCTGTTCAATGTGATAGTCGATGAGGCGCCCAGCACCCTGGATACTGTGCAGACAATCCTCACGGGCGGCGAGGCGCATTCCCTGAGGCATATGGAAAACGCACGGAGTCATTACGGGAACGACAAGATAGTGAGCGTGTACGGGCCGACCGAGTGTTCAGTGTTCGCCACGTATTATCCCGTCCGGCATTCCGTCCTGGGGATGTCCGCGCTTCCGATCGGATTGCCCATTCAGAATACGTCTCTCTATGTCGTCCGTGACGGAGCGCTGTGCGCCCCCGGCGAGACCGGAGAGGTGTGCCTGGCGGGACCGGGGTTGTCGCCCGGCTATCTCGGCATGCTTGAGCTGACGAAAAAGAAGTATGTCGAATACGACATCAATGGCGACAAGGTGCGACTCTACCACACCGGAGACCGCGGATTCTTCCGGGAAGACGGAAATGTCGTCTTCCAGGGGCGGCTGGACGATCAGGTGAAGGTCAACGGTTTCCGGATCGAGCTCGGCGAGATCGCGCACTTCATGAATGAGGTGCCGTACGTCAAGCAAAGCTATGTCACCACCGGCGAGAAGGAGTCCGGCGAGAAGGTCGTGGTGGCGTTCGTGGTCCCCGCCGGCGAGGACTGCACACCCCAGGCGTGCCGCGACCACCTGGTCACGAAGGTTCCCAGCTACATGCTGCCCGGGGAGATCCATGTCTGCGACAGCCTGCCGCTGACGGGGTCGGGCAAGGTGGACCGGAGGGCGCTTCTGTCGCAACGGAATTACCAGGACGCCCCCAAGTCGTAGTGACCGGGCCCACGCACGGAAATACAGAATGAAGACGAGAGAAGGGCAAGGATCCAGTGACAGCGACCGAGCTGAGTATCAAGGCGGCGACCCTCCGGCTTCCGTCGGGCAAAGAAGGTCCTGCGGACGGTGAGCTCAGCTCAGCGGATATCGAACGCATCGGCGTAACGGAACTGTTTGTCGCTCCGGACGATACAGCGCCACCGCAGATGGCTGCGCTGGCCGCGAAAGACGTTCTGAAGTCGAGCGGAGTCGAGCCTGCCGACATAGGCTGCCTGGTTCATTCCTTCAGTTACCACCAGGGCTTCGACATGTGGTCGCCGGCGCACTACATCGCCAACCAGGCCGGGATCATCGACGCGCTCCCCGTCAATGTCCAGCAACTCTGCAACGGCGGCGCCGTGGCGCTGCAACTCGCGGCCAAATGGCTGGTCGCCACCCCTGAGGCGGGCGCGGCTCTCGTCACGGCCGCGGACCGCTTCTGCGCACCGGGATTCGATCGATGGGCAAGCGACGACGACGCGGCCTACTCGGACTCGGCGACCGCGGTCCTGCTCGGTCGGTCCGGCGAGGGCAGCGACTTTCTCCATCTGCGTTCGCTGGAGATGGAGACGGACACCGAGTGGGAATTCCAGATGCGCGGCGACGACGAGTTCACCTCCGTGCCACTGGGGCACGGAACTCCGATCGACCTCCGGCGCGCCAACAAGGCGTTCAGGGAGTCCGGTGCGGCAGCACGTATGGTCAAGCTCAGCGTTCCCAAACTGTTTGGTCTTGTCCTGCGGGCTCTGCGGACGGCGAATGTCGAACCCAAGGACATCAGCTGCATTGCGCTGCCGCGTCTCACCAGGACCATGCGCGAGGGCATGTTCAAGCCGGCCATCAGTGAAGTCATCGGAGGAAACCCCCGCTATCTCGAGTGCAGCACCGGCTGCCTCGGCGCCGGAGACTTCCTCGCGAACCTGGTGGACATCGAGGCCGGCCTCAACCCGGGCGAATTCGGGATGCTCATCCAGGGCACCGGCGGATACACATTCACGTGTTCCGTGGTCCAGGCCCCCGTGAAATAACGCGGGAAACGGGGAGACATGGCCATGACGCCGAGTACATGGGATCGTGAAACATACCCCCTCTGGCACGGGACCCTACCCACGTCAGCGATCCTCGAGCAGAGCGGAAGCAAGGACTTCTGGGTCAGGGGCGAGGGGTCCTGGCTGATCGACGCTTCGGGAAACCGCGCGCTCGACGCCCGCGCCGGGGTGGGCAACATGATGCTCGGCTACGGCAGGAACGACGTCGTAGAGGCGATGTGCCGCCAGGCGCACGAGCTGCCCTATGTCTGCATGGTGCGGTGGGAACTGGCCGCTCCCGTGGTCGTCGAACTGGCGCAGGCGCTTACCGCGATCGCCCCTGCCGGCCTCAGCCGGGTGCGGTTCTGCCATACGGGCGGCGCAGCGGTCGAGAGCGCGATACTGATGGCCCGCTCCTATCACCGAAACCAGGGCCGCCGGGACAAGCGCCTGATCGTGGGTCTCCGGGACAGTTACCACGGCAGCCCGATGGCAGCCATGGCGGCGAGCGGGCAGCGCATCATGCATTGGCTCTTCGGTCCGATGCCGGACGGCTTCTGTCACCTTCCGGAGCCGACCGACGAATCCGGTACCGAACTCGCCGCCCAGCTGGACGCGCTGGGGCCGGAGCGCATCGCGGCGATGATCCTCGAGCCGGTGAAGGGACGAAACGGACAGCCGCTCCCTGCCGCGTACCTACGAGCCGCACGTGAGTACTGCACGAAGAACGACATTCTGCTGATCTTCGACGAGGCGTTCACCGGGTTCGGGCGCATGGGCGAGATGTTCGCGGCCGACATCTCCGGAGTCTCCCCGGATGTCATGTGCCTCGCGAAAGGCATCACCGCCGGCTACGCGGCGCTCGGCGCCGTCCTGGCGACCGACCGGATTTACCAGGCATTCGACACCGTCAGCACGGTGTTCGCCCATGCGTCGACCACGGACGGCCACCCCGTGGCCTGCGCTGCGGCGCTCGCAGCGATCCGCGCCTACACGTCCGAGGATCTGGTGGCGGGCGGCCGGGCACTCGGCCGGCTCCTTCGCGATCGGCTGAACGACCTGCTCGACAAGGCGCCCACGTTCGGGGGCGTCCGGGCTGTCGGCGCCTATGTGGCGATCGATCTCGTGGACGACGACGGCAGTCCGCTCTCCATGCAGGACCGACGTCACCTGGAGACAGCATGCCGACAGCAGGGCGTGCTGGTCCACTACACGCCCGACACGGTCGTGCTGATGCCTCCGCTGACGATGACCACACAGGAAGCGGAGTTCGCGGCGCAGAGATTCGCGAGCGTGGTGGCCGGCCTCAGGCCGGCCGGCCGTCACTAGGGCGTGTTTCGAAAGTAGCGTCGTCTGCCCGAAGGGCAGGGCCGGCGGCGTCATGGGGGTCCCCCCGCTCGAGCGAAGCCGAGAGTGGGGGAGCGTGCGATCGCAAGGCGGAGGGTCGCCCCGATACTGGTTGTATCGGGGCGATCCGACAACGCGGCGAGCGTGCGTGCCAGGCGTCGCCGGGCAGTACACCTAGGGCTCATCGGTCCTGCGGGCCGGTCCCGGACTTGACTTACGTGCGAAATGCACGGACGGGGGTGCGATCTTCATATCGCTCCGGTGCCGCTCCTGCCGATACCGTGGCCGGTCGGTGGGGAGTCGAAAAAAGGTGCGGATCATGGAGAATTCGACGCGTTCACACGTCGCTGACCATCCTGAATGTCGATCCGGACGACGATGACGTCGGATTTCCGACTGCACGGTCCGAGGAGCCCCCTGACGGCTCCTCAGAATCCGGCCGCCCCGCCCAACGTGGTCGTCGTCGGCTTCGTCGAACGGGGTGGCGTCGACACGGAGATCCTCGCCGGCGCCGTCATGGATGTCGTCGTTCACCATGCCCCCGAGATCGTCCGCGCCGAACACGACGGCGCGCCGGAACAGTTCGACGCCTGGGCGCGTCATACGGCGCGCCGGTTCGGGCAGCCTCCCTTCGACCCGTCCGCCGCGGCGTCGATGCGCTTCCTGCTGCTCTCGCACGAGGGCGCTCTTCGTGCGGTGGCCGTCGCGGCGCCCCGGTTTCTTCTCGACGCGCACGCCGTGGGCCGACTGTTCCGCGCACTGTTCTCGCGCCATGACCAACTGCGCCTGGACGCACCCGCTGCCCGTGGCCACGCCGGCGCGCAGAGCCGCCCCGACGATGAGCTGGAACGCCTCACGGCGTCGTGGGCGGACCGGCTGGCCGAGGTGCCGACGGTCCTCAAGATTCCCTCCGACCGGCCGCGCCCCCACCGCTACGACACGTCCGGCGCGCGGCTTCCCGTCGAACTCTCCGCCGAGGCGACGCAGGCCGTGCTCGAGCGGTCCCGGGCCCTGGGGGTGACCTCGTCCGCCTTCCTCCTCGGCGCGTTCGGCCTGCTCCTGGGGCGGATGACCGGTGCCGACTCGCTGCTCGTGGGCATCGCCTCGCCGGCCGGCGAACTGCTCCCGGTCCGCATCGACATCGACGACGACCGCACCCCGGGCGCGTTCGTCCGCGCCGTCCATGAGTCGGTGGCGTGGAGCCTGGCCGCCGACGGCGTTCCGTTCCCGCGGATCGTGGAGCGGCTGGGCGTGGAGCGGTCCGGGCCGGGCCATCCCCTGGTGCAGACGTCCTTCAGTACGTACGGCGAGCCCGGCCCGGAGAGGATCGAGACCGGCACCGCGCGCATCCGGATCGAGGAGACGGACGGCGGTGGATCGCGATTCGACCTCAGCCTCCGGTTCGGCCGGGAGGAGCCCTCCTACGCCGGCCACGCCGAATACGCGACGAGCCTGTGGAGCCGAGGCGAGGCGCAGCGCTTCGTCCTCGACTACGTGGCCGCCGTGCAGCAGCTCACCGACGCGGCGGGCGACGACGACGGCACACTGGCGGACGTGCGGTGCATCTCCCCCGCCGGCCGCGCGGTCCTGGCCGGGCTCAACGAGACGGGCAGTGTCTTCCCCTCCTCCTCCCTGGACGAGCTGTTCCGCGCCGTGGCGGCACGCCGGCCCGCGGCGGTGGCCGTACGCGACGCGCAGTCGGCGCTGACCTACTCCGAACTCGCCGCTGCCGCGGCCGAGCAGGCGCGGCTCCTGCGGGCCGCCGGCGTCCAGGACGGCGACACCGTGCTGATCGGGGTCCAGCGGTCGGCGGCGGAGGCGGTGGCCGTCCTGGGCACACTCTGGGCGGGCGGTACCTACGTCGGCGTCGATCTCACCCAGCCTGCCGCCCACACCGCGGGGATCGTCGCCAAGGCGGCGCCGGCCGCCGCCATCGTCGGCGACGACGACGCCGGCGGGGTCGCCCGGCACGGAGTGCCCGTGGTCAGCCCCTGGCGGCCGGAGTGGACCGTCGGCGCGGAGCATGTGCCGCCCGCCACACCCGATCCCGACCGCCCGGCCTACATCGCCTTCACCTCGGGCACGACCGGCGAGCCGAAGGGAGTGGCGGTCCCGCACCGTGCGGTGATCCCGTTGTTCCAGGACACCGACCACCTCGTGTTCGGCCCGGGCGAACGCGTGCTCCGCCTGTCCTCGCTCGCCTTCGACGTCTCGGCGTTCGAACTCTGGGGCGCGCTGCTGTCCGGCGGGGTCCTGGAGGTGTGTCCGCCGGGGCTGTTGTCGCCGGGCGAGCTCGGCGCGTTCATCGAGGAGCGCGAGGTGACCGTGGCCTGGCTGGCGGCAGGTCACTTCCGGCTCGTCCAGGAGTTCGCGCCGACGTCGCTGGGCACGCTGCGCCAGCTGTTGACCGGCGGGGACGTGGTCCCCCATGAGCATGTCGCGCGTGCGCTCGCCGACCACCCGGGCCTGACCGTCACCAACGGCTACGGGCCGACGGAGAACGCGATCTTCACGACGTTCCACTCGGTCCGCAGGCCGCAGGACGTCGACGGCCCGCTGCCGATCGGCACCCCCGTTCCCGGGACCCGGGTGTACGTCCTTGACCGGCGGGCGAGGCTGCTGCCGCCCGGCGCGGTCGGCGAGCTGTGCACGGGGGGCGAAGGCCTCGCGGTGGGGTACGTCGACGACGAGGAGGAGACCGACCGCCGCTTCGGCCGCTTCTCGCCCGATGTCCCGGAGCGGATCTACCGTACGGGCGATCTCGTCCGTATCGACCAGGACGGCCGCATCCACTTCGTCGGGCGGGTCGACCACCAGGTCAAGGTGCGCGGCTACCGTGTCGAGCTCACCGCGATCAGCGACGCGCTGAACGGCTGTCCGGAGGTCGAGGAGACGGTCGTCACCGTCACCGACGGCATCTCCGACAAGCGGCTGCTCGCCGCGGTCCGGCTCGCGCCGGGGACGGCCGTCACCCCGGTCGACCTCAGAGACCGCCTCGCCGAACGGTTCCCGTCCTTCATGGTGCCCTCGCTCTGGGCGGTCGTCGACCGGATGCCCCTCACCGCGAACGGGAAGGTCGACCGGCGTGCGCTCGCCGCCTCGGCCGTACCGGCCAACGTGTTCGCCAGGGGGAAGCGGGCCCGCCGGGGACGGTGAGCGCGTCCTCCGGGCCGGTGGGAGGCTTCCCCGCAGGCCTGGGACCGTTCTCAGGCGGCGGGCCCTGTCGCGCGTTCGGGTGTGCCGGTGGCTTCGGCGACGTCCGCGGCCGCACCGGGGCCGGTGGCGGTGAGGTCGTCGCCGCTCGGACGGCCCAGGATCCAGGCCAGCAGCGGACCCGCCATCGCGGTCGTCACCACGGCCATGACGACCATCAGGGAGTACAGGCCCTGGCGGATGAAGCCCAGTTGCAGGCCCACGTTCAGGACGATGAGTTCCGTCAGCCCGCGCGTGTTCATCAGCGTGGCCAGCGCGGCGGACTGCCGGACCGGCATCCGGCTCAGCCGGGCGGCGGCGTACGCCCCGGTGAACTTCCCGCCCACGGCCACGAGCAGGATGAGCCCCAGGTCGCCGAGCCCGCTCGCGTCGAGCCCGGACAGGTCGACCTTGAGACCGGCGACCAGGAAGAACACCGGCAGCAGCAGGGTCGCGCTGAGCTGGCCGAGGCGGTCGTGCACCTCACGGCGCAGCGGCGCGGTGCCCGAGCGCGGGAGGACGGCGCCGAAGAGGAACGCGCCGAAGATGTAGTGCAGTCCCATCCATTCGGTGGCGGCGGCGGACAGCAGCAGGCCGGCGAGGACGCACGCGAAGACGGTGGGCGTCAGCCGGAGCGAGCCCCGCCGGCGGGCCAGCTGACGCAGTGCGGGGCGCAGGACGAACGCCATGCCGAGCAGATAGGGGACGGCGAGCAGGATCCGCCACTGGTCGGAGCCGGCCGATCCGCTGATGGCGACGACGGCGGCGAGCAGGGACCAGGCGAGGACGTCGTCGATCGAGGCGCAGGCCAGCGCCACCACGCCGAGCGGCGTACGGGTCATGCCCCGGTCGGTGAGGATGCGGGCCAGGACCGGGAACGCGGTGATCGACATGGCGATGCCCATGAAGAGCATGAACGCCGTCCTGTCGCCCGTGCCGTGATCGTGCATCAGGTAGCCGCCGAGGGCCGTGCCGAGGCCGAAGGGCAGCAGGACGGAGCTGATCGACACCGCGGGGGCGATGGCGCCGCTGCCCCGTATGAGGGTCGTGTCCCACTCGAGGCCGACGATGAACATGAAGATGGCGACGCCGACCGCGGCCAAGGCACTGAGCAGGGGGCGCGTCGTGTCGGGGAAGAGGGCGTCGGATATCGCCCCGTGGAACAGGGTCGGTCCCAGCGCGATGCCGGCGAACACCTCACCGATCACCGGGGGTTGTCCCAGGCGCCGGGCCAGCGCGCCGAGCGACCGGGCGAGCAGCACCATGACGGCCAGGCCGACGAGGAGTGAGGTGGTCTGTTGCGTGGTCATGCGGTCCGTCTCCGTTCTTCGTGGTCCCGCCCGCCGCCTCGTCCGCGGGGCATGGACGGGCTGGGTTGTCTTCCGGATCAGGCCGACCGCGGTCATGTCTGCCCGCGCGGCGTCGGGCCGGATGCTGCTCACCCGGCCCGACAGCCTCAAGTCCGAACACCACGGCCTTGTCGGACAGCGTCTCCCTCCGCGGTCACTGGGAGTGGGACAGGGCCGTCTGCTGGCCGGTCCTCGTGACGGGGCTCGCGGTGCTGGTCAGGTCGGTGAGCAGGTCGTCCAGGACCTCCTGGAAGTGGTGCCGGATGTAGAAGTGGTCGCCCGGGTAGCGGTGCGGCGTGAAGGCTTCCGGGCCCGCTGCCCACTGCTGCCATCCCGCCATGTCCTCGGGGTCGGCGATGGCGTCGTCGTCACCGGCGAAGGCGGCGACGGCGCAGCGCAGCGGGACGGGCGGCTGGATTCCGAGCCCGGTGTACAGACGGGCGTCGGCGCGGATCAGGGAGATGAAGGAGTCGACGGTGGCCTGGTCGTGTTCGATCTGTCCGGGGAGAGCCTCGCCGCCGAGCATGAGATAGGCGGTGACGGGATCGGTGAGCAGCTTCTCCGCGGTGCTGGTCCAGTACGGGTGGTCCGGCGCCGAGATCCCGGAGGGGCACAGCAGTGCGGGGCCGCGGTTGGCGCGTTCGAGGGCCCGGCAGACTTCGAAGGCGTAGCGGCCGCCGCCCGAGTGCCCGAACAGTGCCGTCGGGCGGCGCTCGCAGATCCCCGCGATCGCGTTCGCGGTCTGCCTGACCAGGCGGGGCAGGTCGGTGATGGGCAGTTCGGCGGTGCGGGCCTCGCGTCCCGGTGGCTGGACGGCGAGGATCTCGACGCCGCGGGCGTCGGCCCAGGGCGCGTAGAAGTTGGGGCCGCCGCCGGGGTGTGGCAGTCCGATCACGCAGACCGGCGCGTCCGGGTCGGGTGCGATGGGGACGATCCAGTCGTTCACGAGTGCTGCTCCTTGGCGTGACTGACCCCTGCGGCAGCCATGGCGCGGTTGGCCAGGTCGCGTATGCCTTGGCTGGCAAGGATTTCCAGGGTGGGGATGTCGAGGTCGAGTTGGCGTCGCAGGGTGACGGCGAGCTCGGTCGCCAGAATCGAGTCGAGTCCGAGGCGGTTCAGCGGTACCGAGGGTGAGAGGCGTTCCGGTTCGGTCCGCAGGATGGCCGCGATGACATCGGTGAGCGCCTGGGTGGCCAGTTCCTCCGCGTCGGCTGCGTCGCCTGCCTGCAGTTGCTCGCGCAGGCTCGTGCCGGCCCGGTCCTGCTGCCCGGACGCCGAGGTGATGAGGTGGGAGAACCGGGTGGCGGCGCTGGCCGGGAACATGAGGCCGGCCCGCTCCCAGTCGACGCGTGCTATCACCGCGCTGTGGGGTGCGTCGCCGGTGAGGAGCCGGCCCAGGCGGTCGAGGGCTTCGGCGGTGGAGATCGGCTCCAGTCCGAGCCTGGTCATGGATTCGGCGAGGTTGTCGCGGACGACGACACCGGTGCCGGCGATGGCTCCCCAGCCGACGGCGAGTGCTGCCTGGCCGCGGTCGCGGCGCCGGCGGGCCAGGGTTTCCAGGCACAGGTTGGCGGCGGCGTAGGAGGCTTGGAGCCGGTTGCCGAGCAGCGCGGAGATGGAGGAGTAGAGGACGAAGTGGTCGAGGTCGCAGTCGCTGGTCAGCTCGTCGAGGAGGTGGGCGCCGGCGACCTTCGGGGCGAGGACGCCTTCGTACCGGTCGCGGGTCTGCTCTTCGACGGGTCCGTCGTCATAGCCGGCCGCGCAGTGGAACACTCCGCGCAGTCCGCCCGGCGCGCAGGTCCGGGCGTGGTCGATGACCTGGGTCATGGCAGCCCGGTCGGTGACGTCGGCGGCCATGAAGGTGATGCCGGCGCGGTCCGGCTGCTGAGCGGGTTCGCGGCGGCCGGTGACGATGACCCGGCCGGCGCCGTGGTCGGCGAGCCAGCGTGCGGTGGCGGCGCCGAAACCGGCGGTTCCGCCGGTGACGAGGTACACGCCTTCGGGGTCGAATGTCACGCGCTGGGCGGCGATGCCGGTGGTGTCGATGACGAGCTTGCCGATGTGCTCGGACCGCTTGAGCCGGTTGAACGCGTCATCGAGGCCGGCTGCCGGGTAGACGATGTGCGGCAGTGGTTCGATACGGCCCTCTCCGGCCAGCCGGGCGATGTCGCTCAGGACCTCCCGGGCCCGCTCGGGGCGCCGGTCGATGAGCTGGGCCAGGTCGACGGCGAAGTAGGACAGGGTGTTCAGGAAGGGGCGCAGCCGCAGTCCCGCATCGCCGTACAGGTCCCGCTTGCCGAGCTCGACGAAGCGTCCGTCGGGGGCGAGCAGTTCCAGGCAGGCCGCGGCGGCCGTTCCGGTCAGGGAGTTGAGGACGATGTCCACGCCCCGTCCGCCGGTGAGTTCCCGGACCTGGTCGGGGAAGTCGCCGGAGCGTGAGTCGAGCGCGTGCTCGGCGCCTCGGTCCAGCAGGAGCTGCCGTTTCTCGGGAGTGCTGGCGAGGCCGATGACGCGCACGCCGGCCAGGCGTGCCAGGTTCAGGGCGGCCAGGCCGACACCGCCGGCGCCGCCGGGCAGGAGCAGGGTCTCGCCGGCCGACATGCCGGCGAGGACGTTGAGGCTGTAGTGGGCGGTCGCGTAGACCAGCGGCATCGTCGCGGCGTGCTGGAAGTCCATGCCTTCCGGGATGGGCGCGGTGACGGCTGCTTCGGCCTTGACATGGCTGGCCAGAGATCCGGACGCGACGGCCATGACGGCCTGGCCGGCGCGCAGGCCGGTGACACCGGGGCCGGTCCTGACGATCACGCCGGCACATTCCTGGCCGATCAGCGGACCGGCGTTGACGCCTGCGCGCCAGTCGGCCTGGCTGGGTTCGATGGGCATCAGGCCGGTGGCCAGCATGACGTCCTTGTAGTTCAGTGCGGCGGCCTTGACCTCGATGACGACCTGGCCCGGGCCCGGTTCGGGCATCGGGATCGCGGCGGGCCCGAACTGTGGTGTCAGCGCGATGGTGCTGACCTGCAGGGCTGTCGCCTGGTCCGCGGGCCTGCGGCGCGGCGGGGTGGCTTCGCCTGTGGACGGTGGCAGCGGGGCGAGGCGCGGCACGCGTACCTGGTCGGCGAAGACGGCGAACTCGTCCTCCTGGCCGGTGTCGGCCGTGAGGACCTCGGCGACGCGTTCGGTCAGCGCGGTACTGAGGGAGGGTTCGACGGCGATCCGGCGGATGGCGATGCCGGGTATCTCGTTGGTGATGGTCCGTGCCGTGCCCCATGCCGACGCTGCCGCCATGCTGCCGGCTCCGTCCGTGCCGGGGTGTGCCATGGCGCCGCAGGGCCCGGTGATCAGCCACAGCGTCAGCCGTGCGTCGGGGGTGTCGGCGATGCGCTGCTGCCAGGCGACCGCCACGTCGCGCAGGATCTGTCCGGCGTGTGCCGCGGCCGCGACCGGGTCGTCGTTGTCGTTGTCGTTGTCGTCGGAGAGCACCAGGGCCACCGCGGTCGCGGCGTCGGGCCGGACCGCGTCGGTCCAGGCTGCGGTGTCACCTGGGGCGACGGGGGTGGGGGCCGTGGCGTCGAGCGTGTCGGCGAGTTGCCGCGCGAACGGCAGACCGCCGTGATCCGCCATGACCGTCCAGGCCGTCGGGGCGCCGGCGGTGTCCGTGGGGAGCGGCGTGCCGGGCTCGTCCGTGAAGGCGGCTGCTTCCGACGTGGCCGCCCATACTCCCAGCGGGGGCTGTGGACGGCCCTCGATCAAGCGGAGCCGCATGTTCTTGATGGTGATGGCGACGGTGCCGTCCGGTGCGGCCAGCGTCACGTCCCATACGGCTTCCCGGCCGGTTTCGGAGTGGGCGACGACATGCACGATGCCTTGCGTGGGCGGCCGTGACCAGGCGGTGAGCGCGCCGAACTCGACGGGCATGAACAGCATCGAGCCGTCGCGCAGGGCTGAGTTCAGCGGGCCGCCCGCGTGGAGCGCGACATCGAGGAGTACGGGGTGGGCGACGTAACGGCTGGTGGGTCCGGTCATCTCGGCGGCGGGTGCGGCGGGCATGGTGTACTCGGCGAGAAGCTCGCCGGTTCCGCCCACGTCGTCGCAGCGGAACCACGCGCCGGTCACGGCACGGAAGTCGGAGCCGTAGACGGTGCCCGCGCGGTCGCTGATCGCGTAGAACTCGTCGTGGTTCAGGGTCATCGCCCCGTCGAGGCGGGCGCGGATGGCCGCGGCGTCGAGCGCCTCGGGGCTGGGGGCGGTGACGGCGCGCAGTCGGCCGCGGGCGTGCTGCTGCCATGGCTGGGCCGGGCCGCCGAGCCGGTCCCGCCGCGAGGAGATCGTAATGACGTCTCCCGACACGGCAGTGCTGAGGTGTACCTGCGCGGGGTCGCCGGGTGCGGGCATGGTGAGGCCGGACGTGACGGCCAGGTCGGTGACCTGGATCGCGTGGTCGCGGATCGCCGCGGGTCCCGCGACCAGAGCCATTTCGGCGAATGCCGCGCCGGGCATGACGGTCGAGCCCGCTACTCGGTGTCCGCTCAACCAGGGCACCCGCGTTGTTTCGACCGTTCCCTCCCACTGCGGGTCCGGGACGGCCACCCGCTCGCCGAGCAGCGGGTGTACGAGCTTGCCGTCGCCGGGGCCGTGCCCCCACCAGGACGGTTCGCCGACCCACAGCCGTTCCCGCTGCCACGGGTAGGCGGGCAGGTCCGCGACGCGGCCTGGTGCGGCGAACCACGTCTGCATGTCGACGGCGCCGCCGGCCGCGAGTACCGCCGCGGCGTGCGCGTCGAGGTCCGGCTTCTGGTCGCGGCGCAGGGTCTCGGTCGCTGTGAAGGAAGGGCTGTCCGGCGACTGGGAGATGCGGCGCAGGTAGGTGGCGAGTACGGGGTGCGGGCCGATCTCGACGAGTACGCCCGCGCCGGCGGCGGTCATCGCCTGGACGGCCTCGGCCATCCTGACCGGCTCCCGGATGTTGCGCCACCAGTAGTCCGCGTTCATCGTCCGGCCGTCCGGCACGGCCGCGCCGGTCACCGTGGAGAACATGGGCAGCGTCGGGTCGTCGGTCGCGAGGTCGTCGAGTTCCTCGAGGATCTGGTCCCGGATCGGGTCCATCCTGGCGCTGTGAAAGGCGTAGTCGAGGGGCAGCAGCCGGAAGAACACGCCGCGGTCGGCGAGTATCTTGCCGATTTCCTCCAGTGCTTCGCGGTCGCCGGAGAGGGTGACGTCGCTGGGCGAGTTGATGGCGCTGACCTCCACCTCGGCCCCGCTGGACGCGATCAGCGCGTCCGCTTCCGCCAGGCCGACTGCGGCGGCGGCCATCATCCCGGTGCCGGCGGTGCGGCCCTGTGCGGCGCTGCGGATCGCCACCACCCGGCAGGCCGCCTCCATGCCGAGGATGCCTGCGGCGTAGGCGGCGGCGATCTCCCCGACGCTGTGCCCGGTGACCATCGACGGGGTGACTCCCCGCTCACGCAGCGAGGCCAGCAGCCCCACCTGGACGGCGAACAGAAGCGGTTGGGCGATCTCCGTGCGCGCCAGGTCGTACTGCCCGTCGGCGAGCGCGGCGGCCACCGACCAGCCGAGCAGCGGGGACAGATACGTGTCCGCCTCCTGCACGGCGGCGGTGAAGGCGGCGTCGGCCCCGGCGCCTGCGCCCATCAACGCCGAGCCCATGCCGGCCCATTGGGAGCCGTTGCCCGCGAACACGAACCCGACGGGTGTCCCTGCCGCCGCGGCTGCCTCGCAGCGGGCGGCGGCTGCGGGGAGCGTCCCGGCGGAGATGCTGTACAGGTCCTGAGCGGCGCCGGCCGCGTCATCGGCGATCACCACCGCGGTGTGCTCGTAGCGCTGTCGCCGGCGCACTGAGGTGAACGCGGCGTCGTAGAAGCTGCCCGGGGTGTCCTCCAGGTACTCGGCCATCGCCCATGCGGCCTCGTTGAGCGCTTCCGGGGTTCGCGCGGAGACCAGCACCGGCAGCCGCCGGTCGGCCGTCGGGGGCCGGGGGTCGGCGTGCTCTGCCGCCGGCTCGGCGAGGATGACGTGGGCGTTCGCGCCGCCGATGCCGAACGAGTTGATCCCTGCCACGGCACGGCCCGGCCCCCGCTCGATCGGGATCTCCCGGTCCGTGGGGAGGAGTCCCAGCGCGTCGAAGTCAATGGCGGAATTGCGGGGCAGGCCGTGCAGGGACGGGGGGATCCGGCCGCTGCGCAGGACGACCAGGCTCTTGAGCAGTCCGGCCATTCCGGAGGCGCACTCGAGGTGCCCGATGTTGGTCTTCACCGACCCGATCGGGAGCGGGCGGTCGGCGGCCCTGTGCGCGCCGAGCGCGGCGCCGAGCGCGGTGCATTCCACCGGGTCTCCGACCGGTGTGCCGGTGCCATGGCATTCCAGGTAGACGAGCTCTTCGGCGCTGATGCCGGCTTCCGCGTACACCTGCTCCAGGAGCGCCTGTTGGGTGACCGGGGACGGCTGGCTCATCAC
Source organism: Streptomyces sp. NPDC050121 (assembly GCF_044460385.1). Lineage (NCBI taxonomy): Bacteria > Bacillati > Actinomycetota > Actinomycetes > Kitasatosporales > Streptomycetaceae > Streptomyces > Streptomyces sp. NPDC050121. The sequence goes on from NZ_JBITJV010000004.1 coordinate 188,541, forward strand.
GTTCACCGACCGGCCGTCCGTGTTGGTGCCCGAGCCCGCGACGACCGCCAGGACCCGGTCCCCGTCCGCGAGCGCGTCATCGAGCCGCTTGAGCAGGACGACGCCGCCGCCCTCGCCTCGTACGAACCCGTCGGCGAGTTCCGAGAAGGCGTGGCAGCGTCCGGTCGGCGACAGTACGGATGCCTCCGCGAATCCGATGTAGTCGACGGGGTTCAGCAGCAGGCCGACACCGGCGGCTATCGCGGTCCGTACCTTCCCGCTCGTCACCGCCTGGGCGGCCTGGTGCAGGGCGACCAGCGCCGACGAGCACGCCGTGTCGATCGAGTACGACGGGCCCCGCCAGTCCAGCAGGAACGACAGCCGGTTGGACGCGTTGCAGGTGAGGGTGCCCTGCAGCGAATGGGCGTCGATCGCCTCGGGTCGCGCGGACACCAGCTCCCAGTACCCGCGCGTGGAGGTCCCCACGTATACGGCGCCGTCCTGCCCCTCCACCGCCGCCGGGTCGATGCCGGCGTGGTGGAACGCCTCTATCGTCATTTCCAGCAACAGCCGCTGCTGCGGGTCCATCTGGGCCGCCTCACGCGGCGAGATCCCGAAGAAGCCCGGGTCGAAACCGGTGATGTCCTGCAGGAACCCGCCGGCGTTGGTGTAACTCATCCCCGGGCGGTGCTCCCCCGGGGCACACCACAGCGCCGGATCGAACCGGTCCGGCGGCACTTCGGTCACCAGGTCGAGGCCGGCGAACAGGGCCGCCTCCAGCTGATCCAGGTTGTTGATGCCGCCCGGCAGCCGACAGCCCACTCCCACGATTGCCGCGCAGTTCCCAAGATCGCCCACGAGTCTCTCCTCCCAGAATCCTGAAACAAAACGCATGGTGGTCAATTGCAGTGAACAGTGAGAATTTCACGTGCGGTGGCGAACTGATTCACTCACCGCTTCATTCGCCACTCCATCCACCGCTTCATTCACCGCTGGATCGCAACGGCGAACGAAAGGTCTTCCTCGGAACGGATCCACACCGGTACCGTCACACCGCGATAGGACGCGATCAATGCATCGTCGGACCGATCGAGTTCGATCTTCCAGAACAGGAGGTGTTCCGTTGCACCGATGCCGTACAGCGCCTTGAAAGCAGCCTCCTTGGCCGAGAAGAGTTCCCGTGGGGTGAATTCCCCGGCGGGCGGGAGCAGCGTATTTCGCTCCCGTCCGCTCAGGACGAATGCGGCAACGCGCGGACCGATGACCGCGCTTTCGACGTCCACGCCGACCGCCGCGGCACCGGGAATCACCACCGCGACCGCCAGACGGTCGGTGTGGGAGATCGATCCGGCGAATCCCGGCGGGAAGAGCGGCCGTCCGTCTCGGTCACGGGGCACGGTCCGGTCGGCGGCGCCGGCCGCGGCCAGCGCCGCCGCGGCCGCCCGGCGGCCGGCCGTGAACTGCTGATGCGGCCCGTACGGCCGGCGCACCGGACGCCATTCGGTCCGCATTCCCGCGGCGGCGCGGGCGGGAACCACCGGCTCGACAACCACGTCGAGCCGTCAACCGCGCAGTGCCACGACGTGGTCGGCCAGCGACTCGATCGAGCGCAGCGCCTCCGGCTGGACGTCGTCGTCCCATTCGAAGTCGAACGCGTCCTCCATCGCCACCAGCAGAGCGACCAGGGCGTTCGAGGACATCCCCGCCTGGCGGAGCGACTCGGTGTCCGAGACCGTGCTCACGAACCGGTCGCCGCCCTGCTGCTCCCGCAGCAGTTCACGGATGCTCCGCCGCACCTCGAATGCTTCATCAGGCACGTGATTCCACTTCTTCGACGAACTTTCGGACGATCGACTGGAAGCCCTCGGAATCGTCGATGAAGGGGATGTGCCCGGCCTTCGGAATGATCTCGCAGCTGCCGTCCGGGAAGAGGCCGGCCAGTTCCCTGGCGCCGGTCGGGCTGAGCAGGAAGTCGTCGTCGCCGACGACGACCAGCGTCGGCGCCTCGATCCGGGCCAGCATCTCGGGGCTGCTCTTGTCCTGCATGGCGCGCTTCAGACCATTGGTCATCTCCTCGACGGTGGCGAGCGCGCTGAAGCTCTCCCGGAAGCCCAGGAAGCCGGGCGCACCGATCGCCTCGTTCATTTCCGCGCTGAACACCTCGGGGTACAGATGCTCGTACAGGCCCTCAAGGCCGTGGCTCTCCAGCGTCCGCAGCCACGCCCGCTGGATCTGCCGCTGCCGCCGCATGCCGCGCGGGCCGAAGGCCGGGCCCGTCAGCACCAGACCCTTGACGCGATCGGGGTACCGCAGCGCCACTTCCCTGGCGAACACGGTGGAGGTCGACAGGCCGACCAGATACGTCGACTCGATCTCCAGGGCGTCGAGCAGGGCGATCAGGTCGACCGTGTGCTCGTCCCAGGTGGGCTCCTCCGCGACCTTCGAGGAGTGGCCGTGATTGCACAGGTCGAAACTCAGCACGCGGTAATGCTGTTCGAGTTCCTCCGTGTACACCCGCCACGCCGGGACGGGCAGGAAGAAGGTGTTGAGCAGCGTGAGGGCAGTGCCTTCACCACGGGACTCGTAGTAGAGCTCGACGCCCTCCCTGGTGCGAATTCGCGGAGTGTCGTGGTAGGTCATATCCAGCCGGGACAGTTCTTCATAGCGTGCCATGCGATTCCTCCACATTCTCTGTTCCCACAGTGCCGGAACCCGGCAGAATGCGGGCAAATTCGGCGACGATGTCGGCCGCCGGGCGTTCGCCGGAAATGGCGCCGCAGGACAGTCCGCAGTACATCGCCATCTCTTCGATGCGGCCGCTGGTGGTGACGGTGGGCACCGCGGCGCTGAAGCGCGGCACCACGTATTGCTTCCCCTCGACCACGGTGCGACCGATGAATTTCTTCGGCTGGTCACAGTCGCGGGTGACGGCCGTCGCGAGGACGCGGTGCCGTCGGCCGGACCAGCCGATCTCGTACACGTCGGTGATCACCGTGTCGGCCTCGTCGGAGGCGCAGACCGCGGTCTTGAAGTAGGGGTGGGCCATCGACTCGCGGGCGACCACGAAGGCGGTGCCGAGCAGCACGCCGTCGGCTCCGGCGGCGACCGCCCGGGACGCCTCGGCCGGTGAGCCGATGCCGCCGGCCGCGACGAGGCAGGCGTCGGGCAGCAGGGCGCGCAGCTCCGCGACCAGTTCGTCGCGGTGCGACGTGCCGAGGAGATGACCGCCCGCCTCGGTGCCCTGCACCACCACGATCGCGCCCTGTTCGGCCGCGTGCACGCCGTCCCGTACGGTCCCGATCTGGACGACGAGCTGCCGCCCCGCACCGGTGATCCGCTCGCACACGGCATCGTCCGGCATGCCGAACAGCGACAGGTACACCTGCCGGGGCGTCTCGTCGAGCACCTGCGTGACCTGGCGGTCGAGCTCCTCCGGTCCGACGACCTCCGGGATGAGGTTCACGCCGACAGCGCGGCCGGTGCCCGCGACCAGCCGTTTCAGCGCTGCCGACAGCGCCTCGCCGACCAGCTTGTAGCCGCCGAGGCAGCCCGCCGCGCCCGCCTCCGACACCGCGCACGCCAGGTCCGGGCCCGCGACGCCGCCCATTCCCGACTGGAGCAGGCTCACCCTGATCCCGAGCGCCTCCGCCAACGTGGCGCGCATCAGCCCAGACTCTCCACTGCGGACAGCGCGGCGGCCGTGTCGCCGAAGTGCCGGGTCAGGGTGTGCACCCATCGCTCCAGGCCGAAGGCGAGGCAGCTGGTGTGCGCCGTGTCGTCGCCGGCCTGGATGGCGCATCGCTCGCCGAAGAAGTTCCGGTGGTAGTTGACCGAGCCGATCGCCAGGCCGTCGACGACGAACTCCTCCTTCACCGGGAACAGCCGCTGCATCTTGGCCTTGCTGCTGTTCTTGTCGAAGAAGGGATCGGTCGCGACCTCGACCTGGACGTCCAGCCCGAGTCCGGCGCAGAGCCTCAGCACGGCGTCCTTGGCGTTCAGCAGATGCCGCTTGGCGCCGTCCTCCGGGCCGATGAAGACGATCTCCCGCATGGAGAAGCCCAGCAGCCGCTGGAGGCCGTCGTAGTGGTCCTCGTTGCGGAAGCAGGTGGCGACCGTGGTCCGCAGCAGCCCGGCGTCGGGCAGCGTCCGGCCTGCCAGGTTGACGTAGATCGCGTAACAGGCGGCCGACGGCAGTGCGAAGGCGGTCGTCTCCATGATCTCGGGCGGCACGCGGTCGATCGGCCGCTCCGCCTCGGTGAGCAGCTTGCCGAGGCGTGGCGGGTCGAGCCTCGTCGCGGCCAGGCCCAGTTGCGGGAAGTTGTCGAAGTAGTCGAACCTGTCCAGATCCTCACACCGGATCAGGAACGGGAACCGGAACTCCGGGGCCTGCCATCCTTCGGCCAGACGCTGGAACACCGCGTCGAGCGCCCGCAGCAGACGCAGTTGGCCACCGTCGAGAACTCCCAGGCCGTTGTCGGTTGCTGTGGTCATCACGCCGCCTTCTGCTTGAAGAATCGCGCTTCGATCGCGTGGAGCGTGCGGAAGTCGTCCAGATCCAGGTCTTCGGGGTCGATCGGCTCGCCGGTCAACTCCTCGAGCAGGAAAATGAATTCGACGAAGGCCAGCGAGTTGATGGCCCGGCTGTCGATCAGGTCGAGGTCGCCGTCCAGCCGGTCGATCTTGGGATTGCGGCCCAGGATGAACTCCCGAACCGCCTGCATGGGCTCGGTCATCACTTGATCAGTTCCCTGCCTGCGCCTGCCTTGGACAGGAACTTCCGCGTCCGCTTGAGTATCCGGTCGTGCGCCTCCGCCCGAGCGGGGTGTTCCAGCGCGCGCCGCCGCAGCGCCAGCGCGTCCGGGATGCCGGCGTCGCGGTAGGCGGCCGGGTTGTAGAGGGTGCCGATGCTGTACTGCAGGTAGTTCTCGAGATACTCGGCGACCACCGGCACCTCGTCCGGGTCACGCCTGGCCACCTGACCGAGCAGGTTGGTGAAGACCATCCGGCCGAACGCGACGTGCCGGCTCTCGTCCTGGTGGTGCACCCGGTTGATCTCGCGGGCGATGTGCGGCAACGACGGGTCGGTCGCCATGTGCGCGTTGTAGTGGTCGACGATCTCCTCGAAGATCAGGATGCGCGCGAACACGATGACCTCGCGGGCCACCGTGGAGAGGTGGGCGACCGAGTCGGCCTTGAGCGTCGGCTGCGCCGGATACAGCTTGCCGCCGTAGCGCAGGCAGAACTGCGCGAAGAACCACATGTGCTCGTTTTCCTCACCGATGAAGTGGTGCAGGAATTCCGAGACGTCCGCGTAGGTCCGCTCGTGGATGCGCATCACGACGTCGCTCATCAGCTCGCGGATACCATGGATGTTGAGGCTGAAGAAATTGATCGCCTCGTATTTGGTCAGCGCGATCTGCTGTTCACGCGTCAGCTCGTCCCACATCGGCGTGCCGGCCAGCGTGGTCAGGCTCTCGCTCATCCACGGCAGGTCGGGCTCGATTGTGTCGGGCCAGTCGAACATCGTATACGGGTTGTAATAGCCGGACTCGGCCAGCTGTTCCAACCGGTCGAGTTCGAGCACTACCGGCTCGATTTCGCGTACAGCCATGTGCAGTCGTCTCCTCAACGCACCGATCGGATATCCGCACGCACGTGGACCGGCGTCCGTGAGCCGCACTCGTGATGGCCCAGGACGGCGTTACCGGAAGCGGTGGACGGAATGACCTTGTTGTAGATCGAGCCAAGGCACAGCTCCTGGAACTCGGCGGTGCTCGCGGAGAGGCGGGCGGCCAGCTGGGCCTTGGCGATGTCGATGGTCTTGAGCCTGCCGTCGTCGTCCTCGACCTCGACGCAGGCGTGCGGCAGGTCGAGGGCGCCGCCGAGTACGCCGCAGAACCAGCCCCGCTTCGCCTCGGCCCGGTATCCGGCGTCCCGGAAGCGCTCCGCCAGCAGCAGGCTGGCCGCGATGCAGCTCGTCGCGCCCAGCTCGTGCACCAGGCCGTAGTCGGCCTGCATCGGTACCGGGATCATCTGCCAGCGGTAACCGGCGGCCAGGTATTCGCCGGTCAGGCGCCGCAGCACCGGAGAGATCACCGGGGTGCGCGCACCGGTCGTGGTGACCGTGGCCGTGTACTGCGCGGATCCCGAGCCCGGGGCCGGCGCCGTCACGTCGGCGACGCTCCCGCCGAATCGGACGATGTCCGGTTCCTCCAGGCGCCACGGAGCCTCGCCCGCACAGTCGGGGCACTCCAGCCGGACCTGGAAATCCCAGGTCTTGGGGCGCAACAGGTCGTCCACGGGCCGGCCCGCGAACCGGAACAGCATGCGGAACGCGAGCTCCGGTTGCGTCTTCGAGGTGTTCGAGTACATGCCGAGGTTGTAGAGATCGTTCACGTCGAAGTGCCGGACGCCGGATCGCTCCTCGAAGGGCAGCCCGGCGGCGACGAGCCGATCGATCTCCGCCGGCCCGCAACGCAGCATCTCCTGCGCGACCGATTCCGGCTCGGTCTTGCCGGAATATTCGGCGGGAATGAATTCGATGGAATCAGCGACCTTTTCCCAGGGCGTATCCATCACTACAGGCGGATCCGACACAATCCATCTCCCGAGGCAGCATCGAACGGTGATCGTCGACGGACTTTCTCGACGCTAGCAGCGGGAGGCCGGCCATGGCAGATCAACGCCACACCATTCCCCGTGCATTCTTCACCGCATAAAAGGACAAGAATGATCGCCCCGCCGTGGTCCGGCCACCCCGGCAGGTAATGAGTGGGGGGTTCAGCTCACCGACCACCGGCGCATCCGTCAGGACCCGGCAGGCTCACCCCGTCACGGTCTTCGGTCTACCCGACCCGGGAGGCCACCTCAACCCCTATCGCACCCTTAGCCGATGGGCTTAGGGGTGCACGTAGGGGTGGAGGTGGGGTACCAGGGGACCACGCCCGCGCAGTAAGGTCGACCGGGAATTATGCCGAAGTGAAAAATATGCGTCCCCGGGCCTGCGAATTTGAATCGCCGACAATTACAGGAGCCGTACGACGAATGGCTGATGAAGAAAAGCTGCGTCAGTACCTGAAGAAGGCCACCGGCGAACTGCAGCGCACCGCCCGGAGACTGCACGAGATCGAGCTGAAGGATTCCGAGCCCATCGCGATCGTCGGCATGGGCTGCCGGTTCCCGCCCGATCTGCGTTCCGCGGCGGATCTCTGGCGGTTCGTCGTCGGCGAAGGCGACGGCATCTCGCCGTTCCCCGACGACCGCGGATGGGGCGCCGTCGACGTCCCCGGCGGCACGGACGCGATGGCGCGGCCCACGGCGGCCCAGGGGGGCTTCGTCGCCGGAGCCGACCGGTTCGATGCCGAGTTCTTCGGGATCGGCGAGGACGAGGCGCTGGCGATGGATCCGCAGCAGCGGCTGCTCCTGGAGACCGCCTGGCACGCGGTCGAGCACGCCGGCCTGGATCCGGCCGGTCTGCGCGGGACCCTGACGGGTGTCTACGCCGGGGTGTCCTACTCCCACTACGCCGGGGAGCCGCGGGCGGGGCTCCCGGCGGGCGTCGAGGAGCAGCTGATCGTCGGCGGAGCGCCGAGCACGACGTCGGGCCGGGTCTCCTACGTCATGGGACTGCGCGGGCCGGCCATCAGCGTCGACACGGCCTGCTCGTCCTCGCTGGTCGGCATCCATCTGGCGTGTCAGGGACTACGGCGCGGCGACTGCGAGCTCGCGCTGGCCGGCGGCGTCACGGTCATGGCCACACCGGACGTGATCGTCGAGTTCGGCCGCCGCGGCGCTCTCGCCGGGGACGGCAGATGCAAGCCCTTCTCGGCCGCCGCGGACGGCATGGGGTTCGGCGAGGGCGCCGGGCTGCTGGTGCTGGAACGCCTGTCCGCGGCTCGGCGCAACGGCCACTCGGTGCTCGCGGTGATCCGCGGGTCGGCCGTCAACCAGGACGGCGCGACGAACGGGCTGACCTCGCCGAGCCGCGCGGCCCAGGAGGCGGTCATCCGGCAGGCGCTGGCCGACGCCGGGCTCACCCCCGACCAGGTGGACGCGGTGGAAGGGCACGGTACCGGCACGGCGCTGGGTGACTCGATCGAGGCCGAGGCCGTCATCGCCGTCTATGGCGAGAGCAGGACGGCCGAGCGGCCCCTGCGGCTGAGCTCGGTCAAATCGAACATCGGCCATACCCAGACGGCGTCCGGGGTGGCGAGCGTGATCAAGACGGTTATGTCCATCCGTGCGGGGACACACGCGCGAACCCTCCACTTCGACCGGCCGTCCCCGCACGTGGACTGGTCCGGCGCAACGGTCGCGCCGACGACCGAGACGGTTCCGTGGCCCGCCGACGGTCGTCCCCGGCGGGCCGGCGTGTCCTCCTTCGGCATCAGCGGCACCAACGCCCATCTGATCCTCGAGGAGTCGGCCGCGCAGGACGGCGGATCCGACCCCGCGCCGGACGGCGCCGACGACATCGCCACGCCCTGGGTGCTGTCCGCGAAGTCGGAGCCGGCGTTGCGTGCCATGGCCGCGGAGCTGGGCGGCTTCCTGGCCGCTCGTCCGTCCCGCGCGACGGACGTCGGGGTGTCGCTCGCCCGCACCAGGGCGGGCTTCAAACACCGCGCGGTCAGCGTGGGCGGGTCCGCCGGCGACCATCTCGCCGCGCTCGCGGCTCTCGCCCGCGGCGAGGACGCGCCCGGCCTGTTCACCGGTGCGGTCACCGCCGCGAAAACGGCCGTGGTGTTCACCGGCGCCGAGACGGCCGACGATGACTCGATCCGACGGCTGGCGGAACGCTTCCCCGTCTTCGCCGAGGCGTACGACGACGTCCGCACCTGTCTTGAGTCCCATCTCGACCGGCCGCCGGCCACGTACCGGCACGCCGCCGTCTTCGCCGTCCAGGTGGCGCTGTACCGCCTGGCCCTTTCGTGCGGAGTGGCGCCGGATCTCGTCGCCGGTTCGGGGATCGGCGAGATCACGGCCGCTCTTGCCGCCGGTGTCCTGTCGCCTGCGGATGCCGGGGCGCTCGCGGCGGCCGTCGCGCGCGTCTACGACACCGAGGGCCGCGGGGACCTCGGGGACCGCGGGGCCGAGGACGGGCTGCGGGCCACCGCGGAGCGGATCGGTTACGCGAAGCCGCGCATCACGTTCGTCTCCCCCGGCCAACCCGACCACCCCGGCCGCCTCGACCAACCCGACCACCCCGACCACTGGGCAGCGGGTGACTTCCTGCGGGCCGGCGGCGAGGACCTCGTCGCCCGGGTGCGGTCGCAGGGCGCGACGGCCTGCCTGGAGCTGGATCCCGCAGCCGTCGTCACGGCGGAAGGGCTCCTGACCCGCCTCGCGGAGGCGTACACGGCCGGTGCGGCGATGTCGTGGGAGGCCGCCTTCACCGGGACGGACGCCGGGGCGATCCGCCTGCCCGGCTACCCGTTCCGCCGCAAGCGGTACTGGCTCGACGCGCCGAGCTCCCGGGGCCGCGAGGGCGACGAGCTCGTCGGGGTGCCCGTGCACCCTCTGCTCGGGGGTCCGATCGACCTCGCCGACCCGGACGAACGGCGGTTCACCCGGACACCGTCGGCGCGGGAACCCTGGTACGTCGCGCAGTACCGGTTGCGCGGCACGCGGGCCCTGCCACCCGCCGCCGTCGCCGAATGGGCGCTGGCGGCCGCACGCCGGGGAGCCCGCGAGGGCGACGACGCCCGGACGATCGGGGATCTCGCCTTCGGCGAGCCCACCACGCTGCCCGGCACGCTCCCGCCGGCCCTTCAGACAGCGGCGGAAACCCACGGCGCGGTCCGCCGGATCAGGGGATTCAGCGCCGGTCCCGGGACCGGCGGTCCCGGGGACGCCGGCGGCTGGGCCCTGCGGTTCACCGCGTCGAGCACCGAGGAGAGCGTCCCGGTCCCCTCCTGCGCAGACCTCGACCGGCTGCGCTCCCGGATGGCCGAGCAGGGTCCGCAGGAACTGTTCGCGCGGCTCGCGGACGCCGGAATCGCCTGCGGCCCGGCCTTCCGGGAGGTCGCCCGCCGCTGCTGGCGGGGCGACGAGGAAGCGCTGACCCTCCTCGAGACCGACGCGGTCGCCGCTGACGGCGACCAGTACGTCGTGCACCCCGTGGTGCTCGAGACCTGCTTCCTGACCGCCCTGCCGCTCGTCGCCGATGTCGATGTCGACTCCGGCCTGTGGCTTCCGTCGGGCCTGTCCCGGCTCACCTGGCACCGCGCGCTGCCACGACGGCTGTGGTGCCATGTCCGCCGTACCCCGGGCGGCCCGATCGACCTGGAGCTGTACTCCGACGCCGGCGAACCGCTCGTCACCGTCGCGGGGCTCACGTACGCCGCATCCGATCCGGCCTGGCAGGCGACGTCCGTCGCCGAGCCGGAGGCCGTCGAGCTGTGGGACGCCGACGAGCTGTCGCGGCTCGCCGTCGAGGAGCCGCAGGAGGCACGGCGAGCCCTCACGGACATCCTGTTCACCCGGATGACCGTGCTGGTCCCGGGGCTCGCGGACGAGGCGGAGAGCCTGCGCGCACGGTTCACCGGCACCCGGCTGGGTGATCTCGGCCTGGACTCGCTGCGCGCGATGCGGCTCAGGGAGCAGTTCCGCACGGCGCTTCTCGTGGACGTCCCGCCCCAGCGCCTCCTCGGCGACACCACCGTGGCGGACATCGTCGACCTGGTCTGCCGGTCCCTCGCCGCCCGAAGCCTCGTCCTGACCGGCGACGAGGAGCCGGCGGCCGCCGCACCCCTCGAAGAACTCATCCTGTAACCCGCCAGGAAGGCAGGCACGATGACCACGGATCTCTTCGCCGAGCTGTACCGCCGGGGGGTCAGATTACGGCTGGCCGACGGCCGGCTTCATGTGAGCGCCCCACCCGACGCCCTGACCCCCGAACTGCGCGAGGAGATGAAGCTCCGCCGGGACGAGCTCATCGAGATCATCTCGCGCTCCGGGAGCACGGACGAGCCGGCCGGCCTGGTACCACGCCCCGAGGAGCGGCATGACCCGTTCCCGCTGACGGACATCCAGCACGCGTACTGGGTGGGGCGGACACCGGCGGTGGAGCTCGGCGGGAACTCGACCCACTGCTACCTCGAGTTCGATGCCATGGATCTCGACGTGCCGAGGCTGGGCCAAAGCCTCGACCAGGTCGTCCGGCGGCACGACATGCTCAGGGCGATCATCCAGCCCGACGGCCGTCAGCGTGTCCTGCCCGAGGTCGCGCCGTACGACATCCAGGTCACCGACCTGTCCGGGCTCGACGACGCGGCGCGGGAGAGCGGGATCGCGCGGATCCGGGAAGAGCTGGCGCACCAGGTGCTGCCCGCCGACCGATGTCCGCTGTTCGAAGTCCGCGCGACCCGGCTGGACGACCGGCGGTGGCGCCTGCACCTCAGCCTGGACATGCTGGTCATGGACGGGTTCAGCTTCGGAATCTTCCAGCGCGACTGGTTCCGCTTCTACAGTCGGCCGGACTCCCCGCCCGAGCCCATCGACGTCACGTTCCGGGACTACGTTCTCGCCGAGCAGCGACAGCAGAGCGAGCAGCTGTTCGAAGCCGACAAGAAGTACTGGCTGGACCGGCTCGACCGACTGCCCCCCGCTCCCGAACTGCCCCTGGCCGTCCAGCCCGGGCAGCTCTCCCGCCCCAAGTTCGCCCGGCGTGACGGCCGGCTGTCCCGCGATCAGTGGTCCGCCGTCAAGGAGACCGCCCGCCGCCGGGGGCTCACTCCGTCCGCCGTGCTCATCACCGCCTACGCCGATGTGCTCCGGCGCTGGTCGAAGCGGCCCGAGTTCACTCTCAACCTGACGCTGTTCAACCGCCGGCCGCTCCATCCCCGGATCGGCGAGGTGATCGGCGACTTCACCTCGCTGATCCCCCTCGAGACGCGGCCCGAGCCGGAGGACTCCTTCACGGCGCGGGCGAAACGCCTGCACCACCAGCTGATGGACGATCTCGGGCACTCCGCCTACTCCGGGGTCCGCGTCATGAGGGAGCGCGCCAGGCGCCTGGGGGGTCGACTGGGGGCCGCGATGCCGGTCGTCTTCACGAGCATGATCGGCTTCGACTCCGCGACCGACCTCGCCGGGACCGCCCAGGTGTTCGGCGACGTCGTGTACGGCGTCAGCCAGACGCCCCAGGTCTGGCTGGACTACCAGGTGCTCGAGGACCGGGGCGAGCTGCTGGTCAACTGGGACTTCGTCGACGAACTCTTCCCCGCCGGCATGATCGAGGAGATGTTCCTCGCCCACCGCGCGTGCCTGGAACGCCTCGGCGAGAGCGAAGCCGCGTGGGACGAGCGGGAGCTCGTCACTCTCCCGGCCGCCCAGGCCGACGAGCGCCGCCGGGCCAACGCGACCGAGGCCCCCCTCCCCGAGCGGACGCTCTGCGGCCTGGTCGAGGAACAGGCCGAGCGGACCCCGGACGCGACCGCCGTGATCTCGGCCGACGGCGAGCACACCTACCGCGAGCTGGTCGCCGACGCCTACCGGCTGGCCCACGTCCTGCAGTCGATGGACGCGACCCGGGACACCCTGGTCGGCGTCATCACCGAGAAGGGGTACGAGCAGGTGGCGGCGGCCCTCGGCGTCACCCGGTCCGGGGCCGCGTATCTGCCGATCCAGCCGCGCTGGCCGGCCGCCCGGCGGACGCAGCTCCTCCAGCAGGGCCGGGTCGGGATCGTGGTCACGACACCGCAGCTGCGGGACGAGCTGACCTGGCCCGACGGCATCCGGCTGGTGACCCTCGCCGACGCCGGGGTACGGTCCGCGCCGCCCACCCCGCCGCCGGCCGGCCCCGCCCCGGACGACCTGGCATACGTGATCTTCACCTCCGGGTCGACCGGCACGCCGAAGGGCGTCATGATCGACCATCGGGCCGCGGCCAACACGGTCCAGGACCTCAACGACCGCTACCGTGTCACCCCGGACGACCGGGTGCTCGCCCTGTCCGCCCTCAGCTTCGACCTCTCCGTGTACGACGTCTTCGGTCTGCCGGCGGCGGGCGGCGCCGTCGTCATGCCGGAGCCGAGCAGGTCTCAGGAGCCACGGCACTGGAGCGAACTGGTGGACCGGCACCGGGTGACGATCTGGAACACCGTGCCGGCCCTGATGCAGGCGTGGATCGACGCGCACGATCCGGCCGCTCCCCCGCCCGGACACGGGCTGCGGCTGGTCATGATGAGCGGCGACTGGATCCCCGTGGCGCTGCCGGACCGGATCCGCGCGTTCTATCCCGAGGCCGAGGTGATGAGCCTGGGCGGCGCCACCGAGGCGTCCATCTGGTCGATCCACTACCCGATCGGCGCGGTGCCCCCGCACTGGTCACGGATCCCCTACGGCAAGCCGCTCGCCAACCAGACCATGCACGTCTACGACCAGTGGCTCGAACCGAGCCCGGTCTGGACGACGGGTGAGATCTACATCGGCGGAAGCGGTGTGGCCCGTGGCTACTGGGCCGATCCCGAGCGGACGGCGGAGCGGTTCGTCGTGCATCCCCGGACCAAGGCCCGCCTGTACCGGACCGGCGACCTCGGCCGCTATCTCCCCGGCGGGGACATCGAGTTCCTGGGGCGCGAGGACGCGCAGATCAAGCTCAACGGCTACCGCATCGAGCTCGGAGAGATCGCGGCCCCGCTGCTGCGGCATCCGGGCGTCCGTGACGCACTGGTGTCCGTGGACACCAACCCCAGGACGGGCCGCCGCCAGCTGGTCGCCTACCTGGTGCCCGCGGCAGACGAGGCCGTCACGGGGCCGACGCATCCCGACGCCGACGCGCTGCGGGCCGAGCTCGAACAGGTCCTTCCGGAATACATGGTGCCGCGCCACTATCTCGTCATCCCGAGGGTGCCGCTCAGCGCGAACGGGAAGGTCGACGTGTCGGCTCTGCCCGCCCCGAGGGACCACCAGGCTCCCGGCCGGCCGTCCGTTCCGCAGGACGAGCTGGAGCGCACGCTGCTGCGGGTGTGGCAAGAGGTCCTGGAGCGCGACGACTTCGGGACGGAGGAGAACTTCTTCGAACTCGGCGGGGACTCCCTGCACGCGATCGGCGTCCTGGAACGCATCGGCAAGGAGTTCGGGACGAGCGAGAGTCAGGACGACGGTCTGCGCAGGCTCTTCGACCACCCCACGGTCGCCGGGCTGGCCGCCGTCATACGGGCCGAGGGTCAGGGGTCCTGACCTGCTCCTCCCGGTGATCTGGCCTGACGAAAGAGAGCGACCGCCGCCGGAAAGCCGGTGGCGGTTTCCCTCTTGGGGGGCGGCGGGGGGTCAGCCCTGCTTGCTGTAGAGGCGGAGCGTGATCGGGCCGCATACGAGGGTGAGGACGGCGATCGCGACGAGCGACCAGAGGACGTCGCCGCCGGCGCCTCCGGTGTCGTTCATCAGGGCGCGGGCCGCGCTCGACACATGGCTGAGCGGGTTGACGTCGACGAAGGCCTGGAGCCAGCCGGGCATGGTGCTCGGCTGGACGAAGATGTTGCTGGCGAACGACAGGGGCATCAGCACGGCGTTGGCGATGCTGAGGACGACGGCCTGGTCGCGGACGGCCAGGGCGACCGCGGCCCACACCAGGGACAGCGACAGTCCGAAGGCGACGACCAGGGCGACCGCGGCGAGCACGCCCAGCACGCCGCCGTCGGGACGGTAGCCCATGATCATGCCGAGGACGAGCACGATGGCGGAGGCGAACAGATAGCGGGCGACATCGCTGAGCAGCCCGCCGAGCACGAAGGCGCCGCGCCAGACCGGCAGGCCGCGGAAACGGTCGAAGGCTCCGCTGCGCACGTCCTGAGCGAGACGGCCGCCCCCGTACATGGTGACGATGGCGATGCTCATGCTGAGCACGCCGGGCAGCAGGACCTTGAGGTATTCGCCGGTCGAACCGCTGATGGCGCCGCCGAACAGGTAGGTGAACAGCACCGTCAGCAGGATCGGGATGGCGGACGAGTCCACAAGCTGCTTGGGGTCGTGCTTGAGCTTCAGCATGGCGCGCCTGCCGAAGGTGGCCGAGGCGGCGAAGGCGCCGGCACGGCCGCGTACGCGTCCCTCGGCGAGGAGCGCGTCGATCGGGTCCTCCGGCGCGGCGGGGAGCGTGGACACGGCAGGAGTACTCATGCGTTCAGTTCCTCGTGGTCGATGGTGGCCGGACCGGCCCCGTGGCCGGTCAGGGCGAGGAAGGCCTCGTCCAGGCTGGGCTGGCCGAGGGAGAGGTCGGCGATGCCCACCCCGGCGTCGGCGAGCCGGGTCGCGGCGCGCCCGACCAGCCGGCCCACGTCCGTCTCGTCGGGCCGGCCGGCGAGCAGCACGGACACGGAAAGGGGGTCGGCGGCGGCCTGGACCGTCCCCTGAAGGACGTCGGCCAGGATCTGCAGCGCGTGCGGACGCTGCTCGCCGTCGAGGAGCCGGACGTGCAGGGTGCCCGAGCCGACCCGGGACTTGAGCTGGGCGCTGGTGCCTTCGGCCACGATCCGGCCGTTGTCGATGACCGCGATCCGCTCGGCGAGCTGGTCGGCCTCCTCGAGGTACTGGGTGGTGAGCAGCACCGTGGTGCCGGCCGCGGCGACCCGACGGACCAGGTCCCACACCTGGTTGCGGCTGCGCGGGTCGAGACCGGTGGTCGGCTCGTCGAGGAACAGCAGGTCGGGGGTCACGATCAGGCTCGCGCCGATGTCGAGCCGGCGGCGCATGCCGCCGGAGTAGCCGCCCACCGGCCGGTCGGCGGCGCCGGTCAGGTCGAAGGCGGCGAGCAGGTCGTCGGCGCGCTTCCTGGTGGCCGCCCGGGACAGTCCGTTGAGCCGGCCGAGGATCAGCAGGTTCTCGTGTCCGGTGAGATCTTCGTCGAGGGAGGCGAACTGGCCGGTCACCGCCACCCGGGCCCGGATCGCGTCCGTCTCGGTCAGCACGTCGTGGCCGAGGACGCGGGCGGTGCCGCCGTCCGGCCGGGTCAGGGTGGCCAGGATGCGGATCGTGGTGGTCTTGCCCGCGCCGTTGGGGCCGAGGAACCCGAACACCTGACCGCGCCCGATCGTGAGGTCGATCCCGTCCAGCGCCCGGTTCTCGCCGTAGACCTTGACCAGACCGCGCGCCTCGACCGCCGGATGATCCGCACCCGAACTTTTCTTTGACATGCCGTAAGAGTTAGCCAATCTCTTACAGCTTGTCAAGGTTATGGCCGTACGCGTATCTTCTGGGAATGGCCGAATCGCACGACACCGTCACGCCGCCTCGCCGCCGCCGGGCCGACGCCCGGCGCAGCATCGACGCCATCCTCAACGCGGCCCGGGTCGTGCTCGGCGAGCGGCCCGACGCGAGCATGGACGACGTCGCCGCCACGGCCGGCGTCACCCGCCAGACGGTCTACGCGCATTTCCCCTCCCGCGACGCGCTGGTCGCCGCCCTCATCGAGGCCGCGGCCGCCGAATACATCGCCGCGCTCGACAGCGCCGGCCTCGACACCGACCCGCCCGCCGAGGCGCTGGCCCAGTTCCTCGACGCCGGCTGGCGGTTCCTTCGCCGCAACCCCCTCCTGCTCAACCCCACCGGACCCGGGGCACCGCGCCCGAACCGCAACGCCCTTTCCGACGTCGTGCCCCCGCGGCTCGAACGGCTCATCCGGCGAGGGCAGCACACGGGCGACTTCGGTGCGCCCCTGCCCGCCGCCTGGCTCGCCGCAGCCGTCATCGGACTGCAGCACGCCGCCGCGGCAGAGGTCACCGCCGAGCGCCTCACCACCGCCGAGGCGGACGCGCTGTGCCTGGAAAGCGCACTGCGCCTGTGCGGCGGCGAGGCGCTTTCCCGACCGGCCGGCCAGTAACGCTTCGTCAGGCGAAGGGGGCGGGCCGCCTCGCGGCAGCGGGGCGGCCCGGGCGGTCCCAGCCCGTCAGGCGGTGTCGGGGAGGTCCGCGTCGATGAGCGCGAAGAGCTCGTCGTCGGTGGCGGAATCGAGGGCGGAATCGAGGGCGATCTCCGCGCCGTCGCGGGACGGCGCCCCGCTCTCCGGGTGAGCGTCGTCCCATCGGCTCAGCAGCGTGCGAAGACGCCGGGCGATCCGGTCCCGCAGTTCCTCGCCCGGCTCGATCCGCAGGAGCCCCTTCTCCAGGCTGTCGATCTCGTCGAGCACCGGCACGGACTGCGGCGCCGCCTCCGAGGTGAGCCTGGTGCGCAGGTGCTCGGCGAGTTCGGCCGGAGTGGGATGGTCGAAGACCAGCGTCGCCGGGAACCGACAGCCGGTCGCGCCGGCCAGCCTGTTGCGGAAGTCGACGGCGGTGAGGGAGTCGAACCCGATGTCCCGGAACGGGCTGTCCGGGTCCATGCCCTCCGCGTCACCGCCGCCCAGCGCGACGACCGCGTGCGAGCGGACGAGGTGGAGCAGGAACTGCCGCTGGTCGGCTTCGCTCAGCGAGGCCAGTTGCCTCGCCACACCGGTGGCGGGGTCGGAGGCCATGATCCGTGGCTGGGCCGGCGTGTTGATCAGTGCGCGCCAGAGCGCCGGGAGCGAACCGTCACGGGCAAGGGTCCGGAGCCGGCCGGTGCGGATACCGGTCGCCAGCAGGAGAGGTTCGGCGGAGCCGCGTGCGGCGTCGAACAGGGCCAGCGCCTGCTGGGTGGGCAAGGGGGCGAAGTACCCACTCATGCGTGCCCGGTTGGAGCTGGTGATGCCGGCGGTCAGCTCGCTGGTCTGCGCCCACAGGCCCCACGCCATCGACGTCGCCGGCAGGCCCATGGCCCGCCGGTGACAGGCGAGCGCGTCGAGGAACACGTTGGCCGCCGCGTAGTTGCCCTGCCCCGGTGCGCCGGTCAGCCCGGCGCCGGAGGAGAACAGAACGAACGAAGCGAGGTCGGCCCCGGCGGTGAGCTCGTGCAGATGCAGGGCCGCGTCGACCTTGGGCCGCATGACCGTGTCGATCTTGTCCGGGGTGAGCGAGGGCAGGATCCCGTCGTCGAGGACTCCAGCCGCGTGCACGACCGCCGTGAGAGGGTGATCGGCCGGAACCGCGGCCAGCGTCCGGGCGAGGTCGGCTCGGTCGGCGACGTCGCAGGCGACGATCTCCACCCGGGCGCCCCGCTCGGCCAGCTCGTCGTGAAGGGCCTGCGCACCGGGTGCTTCGGGGCCACGGCGGCTCAGCAGCATGAAGTGCCTGGCTCCGTGCTCGGCGAGATGGCGCACGACCAGTCCGGCCACGGTCCCGGTGCCGCCGGTGACGAGCACCGTCCCCTCGGGGTCCGGCGCCGGCGGAACGGTCAGCACGATCTTGCCGACGTGCCGGGCCTGGCTCATGAACCGGAACGCCGGTATCGCGTCGCGGACATCCCAGGTGGTCACCGGCGGCAACGTCAGCGAGCCGGCGTGGAACAGGCTCATGATCTCGGCCAGCATCTCCTTGATGCGGTCCGGTCCCGCCTCGTTCAGTTCGAACGCCCGGTAGTCGGCCCCGGGGTGGCCGCCGGACACGTCGTCGCCGTCGCGGACGTCGGTCTTCCCCATCTCGACGAAGCGTCCGCCGGGCCGTAGCAGCCGCAGTGAGGCGTCGACGAAGTCTCCGGCCAACGAGTTCAGCACGACGTCGACGCCCTGCCCGGCGCTCACGTCGCCGAACTGCCGCTCGAACTCGAGGGTGCGGCTGGACGCGATGTGCGCGTCGTCCAGTCCGGCGGACCTCAGGACCGGCCACTTGCCCTGACTGGCGGTCGCGAACACCCTTGCGCCGAGGTGCTTCGCAAGCTGTACGGCCGCCATGCCGACCCCACCGGCCGCCGCGTGCACGAGCACGGACTCGCCGGGTCGCAGCCCGGCCAGGTCGGACAGCGCGTAGTGCGCGGTGAGGAAGGCCACCGGCACCGAAGCGGCCTGCTCGAACGACCATCCCTCGGGGATCTTGGCGAGCAGCCGGTGATCGGTCACCGAGAGCGGCCCGAACGCGTGCGTCAGCAGGCCCAGGACCCGGTCCCCGGGCACCAGGTCAGGTACGTCGCTGCCGACGGCGGTCACCGTCCCCGCGCCCTCGCCGCCGAGATCCGTCTCACCGGGGATCAGCCCCAGCGCGACGACCACGTCATGGAAGTTGAGTCCGGCCGCCCGCACGGCCACCCGTACCTCGCGCGGGCCGAGTGGGCCGGTCGGCCGCGAGCATTCCGCCGCCGTCAGTCCCTCCAGCGTCCCGGTGCCGGTGCATTCCAGGCGCCAGGCGGCCGCACGGGCGGGCGGCGTCAGGCTTTCGCCGTCGGCGGCCCGGGCCAGCCGCGGCGCCAGCAGCTCGCCGGAACGGACGGCGAGCTGCGGTTCCCCGCAGGCCGCTGCCGCCGCCCAGACCTCCCCCGGTCCGGCGTCGTCCGGGCAGGCGCCGTCGTCGACCAGGACGAACCGGCCCGGGTGCTCCGTCTGCGCCGTGCGCACCAGCCCCCACACGGCGGCCGACGCCAGGTTCGCGACGTCGTCCCCCTCCCGTGCCGCGACCGCGCCCTGAGTCCTGATCACCAGCCGGCCGGCGCCGAGGTCGTCGTCCGCCAGCCATGCCTGCACCACGCCCAACGCGGCCGCGGTGACCGTCCGGACGTGGGCGGGCAGGTCGGCGGAGCCGTTGCCGCGGACGGCGTCGGGGGCGCTCCACAGCACCAGGTCGGGCGCCGGGGTCCCCTCGGCGATCGCGGCCCGCAGCCCGTCCGGGTCGCGGTACGTGTCGACGACCGCGCCGGCGTCACCGAGCCGCCGCGCGACCGCCGCCGCGTCCGTGCCCAGGACCGCCCAGCGCTCCCGCGCCGCGGCCGGCCCGGATCCGGGCCGGGTCACGGGCACCCAGTCGACCCTGAACAGCGCGTCGCGGAGCGCGCCCGACTGCGTCGCGCGCACCTGCTCCGCCGACACCGGCCGTACGACGAGGGCGCCGACCGAGACGACGGGGCGCCCGTCGAGGTCCGCGGCCGTCAGCGCCACCCGGTCCGGGCCGTTGCGCCGCACCCTGACCCGCAGATCGGCCGCGCCCGACGCGACGAGGGCGACCTCGCTGAACACGAACGGCAGCAGAAGTCCGGCACCCGTCGGCGGGCCTTCCGGCGCCATGAGGATGCCGGCCGCCTGCACCGCCGCGTCCAGCAGGGCAGGGTGGACGCCGAACCGCCCGGCCTCGCCGCGCTGCGCGGAAGGCAGGCGGACCTCGGCGTACACGTCGTCGCCGAGGCGCCATGCCCGTCGGATCCCACGGAACGCCGGTCCATACGTGAATCCGCGCTCCGCGTACCCCTCGTAGAGCCGATCCGTGGGCAGTTGCTCCGCGCCGGCCGGCGGCCAGATCACGAGGTCGCCGAAGTCCTCCGCGCACGGTGTGCCGGTCAGCTCGCCCACGGCGTTCGACGTCCATCCGCCGTCCACGGATGTGTCCTCCGGCCTCGAGTACACGGTCACTCGGCGGTTGCCCGCGTCGTCCGGGGCGCCGGCGACCACCTGGACCTGGACCGCGCCCTGCGACGGGACCACCATGGGGGCTTCCAGCGCGAGTTCCCCGATTCCGGAGCAGCCGGTTTCGGCCGCGGCGCGCAGCGCCAGCTCCACGAACCCGGTGCCGGGAAGCAGCACCTGGTCCTCGACCACGTGATCGGCCAGCCACCCGTGGGTCTGCGGCGACAGACGGCCGGACAGCACCACGGCGGCGCTGTCGGCGACGTCCGTCGCGGCACCGAGCATGGGATGCTCACCGGCCCGCAGTCCCGCCTTGCCGAGGGCGTCCGCGGAAGGGGCCGTCGGGTCCTGCCAGTAGCTCTGCCGCTGGAACGCGTACGACGGAAGGCCCGGGGTGTCGTTCCCGCGCCGCCCCAGCATGCTCTCCCAGGCGACCGGGACGCCGCCGACGTGGGCCTGCGCGACCGAGCCGAGGAAGTCGTCGAGGCCGCCGCGGTTGCGGTGCAGCGTGCCGAGGACCAGTGCGGAGGCGTCCGCGTCGGCGATCGTGTCCTGCAGTCCCATGGTCAGCACCGGGTGCGGGCTCGCCTCCACGAACAGCTCGTAGCCCCGGTCGAGCAGGGTCCGGGTGACCTCGTCGAAGCGCACCGGCTGCCGGAGGTTGCGGTACCAGTAGTCCGCGTCGAGCTCGGCGGTGTCCAACTGCCCGCCGGTGACCGCGGAGTAGAAGGGGATCCGCGAGGGGCCCGGGGTGACGCCGTCGAGCTGCGCGAGCACTTCGGCCCTGATCCGCTCGACGTGCGGCGAGTGCGAGGCGTAGTCGACCGGGAGGAGCCGTGCCCGGACGTCGGAGTCCTGGTGTTCGGCCACCAGAGCGGCTGTCGCGGCGGCGTCGCCCGACACCACCACCGACCCGGGCCCGTTGACGACGGCGATCGTCAGCCGGCCGTCCCACCGGGACAGCAGGGCCTCGGCGTCCTCGCGTCCCAGGCCCAGCGACGCCATCGCCCCCTGCCCGGACAGCGACGCCAGGGCCCGGCTGCGCAGCGCCACGACCCGTGCCGCGTCCTCCAGGGACAGTCCGCCCGCCACACAGGCGGCCGCGATCTCGCCCTGGGAGTGTCCGACCACCGCGGCGGGCACGATCCCCGCGTGCTGCCACAAGGCGGCCAACGACACCATGACCGCGAACAGCACCGGCTGGACGACGTCCACCCGGTCCGGGTCCGGGGCGCCGGGCGCACTACGGAGCACGTCGCGCACCGACCAGCCGGTGAACGCCGCCAGCGCCTGGTCGCATTCGGTGAGCCGGTCGCGGAACACCGGAGCCGTCTCCAGCAGCCCGAGCGCCATCCCCGGCCACTGGGACCCCTGTCCGGGGAACACCAGCACCGCCTCGCCGGAGCGGCTGCGTGCCGTGCCCTGGATCAGCCCGGGCGCGGGCCGTCCCGCTGCCAGGGCGTGCAGTCCGCTCAGCAGCCCGGTCCGGCCGGTGCCGAGCACCACGGCCCGGTGGGGCAGCGCCGCGCGCCGGGCCAGCGAGTGTGCGGTGTCGCGCGCGTCGAGGTCCGGGTGGGCCTCGACGAACTCCGCCAGCCGGGCGGCCTGCCCGCGCAGACCGGCCTCCCCCCTTCCGGACACCACCCACGGCAGCACCGGCACCGCGTCTTCGGGCCCGGACGGCTGTGGGGCCGGGTCCGCGCCGTCGTCGGCCGGGGGCTGTTCGAGGACGAGGTGGGCGTTGGTGCCGCTGACGCCGAAGGAGGACACCCCCGCACGCCGTGGATGCCCCGCGTCGGGCCACGGCGACGCCTTCACGGCCAGCTCGGCCTCGCCCGCCGACCAGTCCACATGACGGCTCGGCTCGTCCACGTGCAGTGTCGCCGGCACCGTCCCGTGACGCATCGCCAGCACCATCTTCATCACGCCGACCGCACCGGCCGCCGCCTGCGTATGACCGATGTTGGACTTCACCGACCCCAGCAGCACCGGCCTGCCCTCGGGACGCTCCTGCCCGTACGTCGCCAACAGCGCCTGCGCCTCGATCGGGTCCCCGAGCGACGTCCCCGTGCCGTGCGCCTCCACCACGTCCACATCCCGCAGCGACAGCCCCGCGTTCGCCACCGCCTGCCGGATCACCCGCTCCTGCGACGGCCCGTTCGGCGCCGTCAGACCGCTCGACGCGCCGTCCTGGTTGACCGCCGAGCCCCGGATGACGGCGAGCACCTCGTGCCCCCGGCGCCGGGCCTGCGACAGCGGCTCGAGCAGCAGCAGCCCGACGCCCTCGGCGAACCCGAATCCGTCCGCCGCCTCGGAGAACGCCTTGCACCGCCCGTCCGCCGACAGCGCGCGCTGCCGGCTGAACTCGACGATCACCTTCGGGCTCGACATCACGGCCACCCCGCCGGCCAGCGCCATCGAGCACTCACCGGCCCGCAGCGCCTGACACGCCAGGTGCAGCGCCACGAGGGACGACGAACACGCCGTGTCGACCGTCACCGCCGGGCCCTCCAGCCCGAACACGTACGACAGTCGCCCCGACAGCACACTCGGGGTGGTCCCGGCCACCGCATAGCCCTCCACGCCGTGCGGGTAGTCCGTCGGACCGGCCCCGACGAACACCCCGGTCCGGCTGCCCTTGAGGCCGAGCGGATCCACTCCGGCCGCCTCGAACAGCTCCCAGGAGGTTTCCAGCAGCAGCCGCTGCCTCGGGTCCATGGCCAGCGCCTCGCGCGGGGAGATCCCGAAGAACTCCGCGTCGAACCCGGCGACCTGGTCCAGGAACCCGCCCTCGCGGACATACGACGTCCCCAGGTGATCGGGGTCCGGATCGAACAGCCCGGCCAGATCCCAGCCCCGGTCCGCGGGGAAGGCGGACACCGCGTCCCGGCCCTCGGACAGCAGCCGCCAGAACTCCTCCGGCGACGTCACACCCCCCGGCAGGCGGCACGACATCCCCACGATCGCGACCGGCTCGCGGAACGTCGCCTCCAGCTCGTCGTTCCGCAGCCGCAGCCGCCGGGTCTCCTTGACCGATTCCCGCAGTGCTCTGGTGATCTCGTCGATTGACGCAGTCATCGGGGCCTCACTCTCCGGATTTCTGCTCGTGGCCTTCGGCACCGTGCACCGCGCGGATCAGTTCGTCCACGTCCATGTCGTCGACGGCGCTGGTCTCCTCGTCGACGCGCTGCCGGTGGCCGTCGTCGCCGCCGTCCGCCGCGCTCGGGACGTCACTCACCGGACTGAACCGTTCCTCGAGCCCGCGTGCGAGGTCCAAGGGCGTCGGGCAGTCGAAGATGACGGTCGCGGGCAGCCGCAGACCGGTGGCCGTGGCCAGCCGGTTGCGCAGTTCGACGGCTGTCAGGGAGTCGAATCCCATCTCCAGGAACCCGCGGTCGACGTCCAGCGAACTCGCCGAGCCGTGGCCCAGCACCGCGGCGGCCTGTTTCCTGACGAGGTTCACCAGCGCCTGGCGCCGCTCGGCCGGGGACATCCCGACGAGCCGGCCGGCCAGTCCTTCGGAGGTGCCGCTGTCGCCCGCGGTGTGCTCGGGCCGGCCGCGGCGCGGCGCCAGCCCGCGCATGACGGGAGGCAGCGTCCCCTGGCTGTCCTGGGCGCGCAGCGCCGCGCGGTCGATGTGCGCCGCCACGACCAGCGGCTCCCCGGACCTGACCCCTTGGTCGAACAGGGCGAGGCCTTCCGCGGCGGACATGGCCTGCGCCCCGCCCCGGGAGAGCCGATCGCGGTCCACGGCGTTCATCTGCCCCGTCAGTGCGCTGTCGGGCGCCCACAGGCCCCAGGCGATCGACGTGGCGGCCTGCCCACGCGAGCGCCTGACCGCGGCGAGCGTGTCGAGGAACACGTTGGCCGCGCCGTAGTTGGCCTGCCCGGGGTTGCCGAGCAGGCCGGCCGCGGAGGAGTACAGGGCGAACATGCCGAGGTCGAGGTCGGCGGTGAGCTGGTCGAGGTGCACGGCGGCATCGACCTTGGGACGCAGCACGGGCGCCAGGCGTTCGCCGGTGAGGGAGGTGAACACCGTGTCGTCCAGCACCCCCGCCGTGTGGACCACCGCGGTGAGCGGGTGGTCGGCCGCGATCCCGTCCAGCAGGTCGGCCAGGGCGTCGCGGTCGGCGATGTCGCAGGCGGCGAGCCGCACGTCGGCGCCCAGCCCGGCGAGTTCCGCCCGCAGTTCCGCGGCGCCCGGCGCGGCGGCGCCCTGGCGGCTCGCCAGCAGGATGTGGCGCATCCCCCAGGGGCCGGCCAGGTGCTTCGCCACCAAGGCGCCCAGTGTCCCGGTGCCGCCGGTGATCAGTACCGTGCCCTCCGGATCGGGAACGGGCGGAATCGTCAGGACGAGTTTGCCGATGTGCTTGGCCTGGGCCATGTGCCGGAACGCCTCGGGCGCGTCACGAACGTCCCAGGTGCGGACGGGCAGCGGCTGTACGGCGCCGTCCCGCAGCAGCCCGACGACGTCGGTCAGCATGGTCCGGATCGACTCCGGGCTCGTGTCCGGCACCAGGTCCACCGGCCGGTACACCACGCCGGGACAGGCGGCGGCGACCTCTTCCGGGTCCCGGCGATCGGTCTTGCCCAGCTCGATGAAGTGACCGCCCTTGGGCAGCAGGCGCAGCGAGGCGTCGATGAGTTCGCCGGCCAGCGAGTTGACGACTACGTCGACTCCCGCACCGTCGGTGGCGGCGAGCACCCGGTCGGCGAACGCGGAGTCACGTGACGAGGAGATGTGAGCGTCGTCCAGGCCCATCCGTCGTAGCGCGTCGTGCTTGGCCGGGGCGGCCGTGGCGAACACCTCGGCGCCCAGGTGGCGGGCGATCTGGACCGCGGCCGTGCCGACTCCGCCGGCCGCCGCGTGCACGAGGACTCGTTGCCCGGCGCGCAGGCCTGCCGCCTCGTGCAGAGCGAAGTGGGCGGTCAGGAAGGCGGAGGGGACCGCGGCCGCCTGCTCGAACGACCAGTCCTGCGGGATCGGGACCAGCCAGCGGTGGTCGGTGACCGCTTCGGTGCCGAACGCCTGTGGCATCAGCCCCATGACCCTGTCCCCGGGCTTCAGCCCACTCACGCCGGGACCGGTCGCCTGGATCACCCCGGCTCCTTCGCCGCCGATGAACAGGCCGTCGTCCGGCGGCAGCCCCAGGGCGACGAGGAGATCGTGGAAGCTGATCCCGGCGGCACGGACCCGTACCCGCACCTGGCCCGCTGCCAGGGGCTCTCCGGTCTCCGGGCACGCCACCACGGACATGGCGTCCAGGACACCGGCCGGGTCCGGTTCGAGCCGCCACCGGCCGCCGAGCGGCGGCGTCAGCCTGCCCTGCGGCAGGCCCGCCGCGGCCAGCCTGGGGATCAGCAGCGCGCCCCGCCGGATCGCGATCTGCGGCTCGTCGCCGGCCAGCGCGAGCGCGGCCGTGCCGTCGTTGTCGTCCAGGTCGGCGAGGACGATGCGGCCCGGGTTCTCGGCCTGCGCCGAGCGAAGCAGCCCCCACACCGGGGCCGCGGCGAGGTCGTGCACGTCGCCGGGGTCGCCGACCGCGAGCGCGCGGCGGGTGACCACGACCAGCCGTGTGTCGAGCGTCCGGTCGTCGGCCAGCCAGGCCTGGACGTCGTGCAGCACCCTGTCGGTCAGGTCGAGGGCGCAACCGGGCAGCCCGGCGCCCGCCGTCGTCGTACAGGGGAGGACCGCTGTGCGGGGGGTCGGCGCACCGTCGGCCAGGGCGCTGAGCAGGGTGGCCACATCGGGGTAGGTGTGCACGGGGGTTCCCGACGCCGTCAGCGAGTCGGCGAGGCCGAAGGTGTCCTCGCCGAGTACGGCCCAGTCGCCGTCGACGCGATGGTCCTGCGCCGCCAGCGGAACCCAGTCCAGGTGGAACAGGGAGCGGTTGGCGGGGCTCGCGGCCACCGAGAGCTGCTCGACCGGGACCGGCCGGGTGACCAGGCGTTCGATCACCAGCACCGGGTCGCCGGTCTCGTCCGCCGCGGTCAACGCCACCGCGTCCGGGCCGGCCGGCGCGATGCGCACCCGAAGGGCTCGTGAACCGGGCGCGAACAGTGACACGCCGGACAGGCTGAACGGCAGCCGCACCGTCCTGTCGGCGCCGTCGCCCTGCGCGGCGGACGGTGCCAGGACCATCGCGTGCAGCGCCGCGTCGAGCAGCGCGGGGTGGATGCCGTACCGAGCCGCCTCCTCCCGCACCTGGGCAGGCGGTGATATCTCGGCGTATACCTCGTCGCCGCTCAGCCACGCCCGGGCCAGACCCTGGAACGACGGCCCGTAGGTGTAACCGGCCTCCGCTCCCGCCGCGTAGAAGGAGTCGGGGTCCATCGGCACGGGTTCGGCACCGGGCGGCGGCCACTCGGCCGACGTGGCCGAAGCCGTGCGGCCGACTGCCGCCAGGACCGCCGACGCGTGCCGCGTCCACTCGCCGCCCTGGCTGTTCTCACCGTCCGGCCGAGAGTAGACGGCCAGGGGCCGGTGCCCCGAATCGTCGGGCGGCCCCACGATCAGTTGGAGGCTCACCGGATCGTCGCCGTGCAGCAGCAACGGCGCTTCCAGGGTCAGTTCCTCGACACACGGGCAGCCTGCCTCGGCTCCGGCGCGCAGAGCCAGCTCGGCGAACCCCGTCCCCGGCAGCAGACACACGCCGTCGACCGAGTGATCGGCCAGCCATGGCAGGGTGCGGGACGAGAGCCGCCCGGTGAGCACCAGGCCGCCGCTGTCGGCCAGTTCCACCGCGGCGCCGAGCAGCGGGTGGTCCGGTGCCGTCACGCCGAGGGTGGCCGGGTCCGCGGCGGCGCTCTCGTCGTCCATCCAGAACCGCCGCTGGTCGAAGGCGTAGGTGGGCAGGGGGACCCGGCTGCCGCCGGGGATCAGCTTGGCCCAGTCCAGGTCCGCGCCGTTCACCCACGCCTGTGCGAGCGAGGTGGTGAAGCGGGCCATGCCGCCTTCGTCGCGGCGCAGCGAGCCCACCGTCACCGGCTCGACGGCGACGTCCGCCGACGTGGCGGTGTCCAGCACCGCGGCGGCCAGCACGGGGTGCGGGCTCGCCTCGACGAACATGGTGAAGCCGTTGTCGAGCAGCTTCTTGGTGGTGCGCGCGAACAGCACCGGTTCCCGCAGGTTCCGGTACCAGTACTCCGCGTCCAGCCCGGTGGTGTCGATCGGCTCCGCGGTCACCGCGGAGTAGAACGGGATGCGCGCGCGCCGGGGGGTGATGGCGTCCAGCTCGGCGAGGAGGCCGTCGCGCATCGGCTCGACCTGCGGCGAGTGCGAGGCGTAGCTGACCTCGATCCGCCGGATCCGGATCCCGCCGCGTTCGCACTCGGCGCTCAGCTCGTCCAGTGCGTCGGTGTCACCGGCCACGACGACCTGCGAGGGGCTGTTGACGGTCGCGATCGACACCCGCCCCTGCCAAGGGGCGAGGAGGGTCGCCGCCTGCTCCTCGTCGGTGTGCAGCGAGGCCATCCCCGCGGAGCCGGTCAGCCGGGCCAGTGCCGCGGCCCGTACGGCCACCACCTTGGCGGCGTCCTCCAGCGACAGCGCGCCGGCCACGTACGCGGCGGCGATCTCGCCCTGGGAGTGCCCGACGACCGCCGCGGGGTGCACGCCGTGGTGCTGCCACAGGCGGGCCAGCGAGACCATCACCGCGAACAGGGCCGGCTGCACCACGTCGACCCGTTCCAGGCCGGGCGCCCCGTCCGAACGGCGGAGCACGTCGGTCAACGACCAGTCGGTGTACGGAGCCAGCGCCTGCTCGCATTCCCGGACGTAGCCGGCGAACTCCGGGGAGGTGTCGAGCAGTTCCGCGGCCATCCCGGACCACTGGCTGCCCTGTCCCGGGAAGACGAACACGACCCGTGGCTTGCGCCGTGCGGTGCCGCACACCAGCGCGGGGTCCGGCTCGTCGTCGGCGAGCCGGGTGAGCGGGCGCGGGTAGTCGTCGCGGCCCGCTCCGAGGACCACCGCGCGGTGCGGCAGCGCCGACCGGGTGGAGGCCAGGCTCCAGCCGATGTCACGCGGCCGCACGTCCGACTCGTCCGCGAGCAGCCGGTGCAGCCTGCCGGCCTGCTGCCGCAGTGAAGCGGGGGACGCCGCCGAGACGGGCCAGGGAAGCGGCGAGTTCGCCGCATCCGGACCGGGGTCGCCCTCCTGCGCCGGCTGCTCCGGCTGCTCCGGCTGCTCGGGCTGCTCCTGCGGCTCAGCCGGTGGCTCTTCGACGATCAGGTGGACGTTGGTGCCGCTGACGCCGAACGCGGAGACCCCCGCGCGCCTGGGATGTTCCGCATCGGGCCATGGCAGCGCCTTGACCGCGAGCTCGACCTCACCGGCCGACCAGTCCACCTTCCGGCTCGGCTCGTCGACATGCAGCGTGGCGGGCACCGTCCCATGGCGCATCGCCAGCACCATCTTCATCACGCCGACCGCACCGGCCGCCGCCTGCGTATGACCGATGTTCGACTTCACCGACCCCAGCAGCACCGGCCTGCCCTCGGGACGCTCCTGCCCGTACGTCGCCAACAGCGCCTGCGCCTCGATCGGGTCCCCCAGCATCGTGCCCGTGCCGTGCGCCTCCACCACGTCCACGTCCCGCAGCGACAGCCCCGCGTTCGCCACCGCCTGGCGGATCACCCGTTGCTGGGACGGGCCGTTCGGCGCCGTCAGTCCGTTCGAGGCGCCGTCCTGGTTGACCGCCGAGCCCCGGATGACGGCGAGCACCTCGTGTCCCTGGCGCCGGGCCTGCGACAGCGGTTCGACCAGCAGCAGGCCGACGCCCTCGGCGAACCCGGTGCCGTCCGCGGCCTCGGCGAACGCCTTGCACCGTCCGTCCGCCGACAGCGCGCGCTGCCGGCTGAACTCGACGAACACCTTCGGACTCGATATCACCGAGACTCCGCCGGCCACCGCCATCGAGCACTCACCGGCCCGCAGGGCCTGACACGCCATGTGCAGCGCCACCAGGGCGGACGAACACGCCGTGTCGACCGTCACCGCCGGGCCCTCCAGCCCGAAGAAGTACGACACCCGACCCGATATCACGGCCGGTGTGCTTCCGGTCACCGCATATCCCTCGGCGCTGCGCGGTGCCAGCGGCGCCCCGGTCGCGTAGTCCGTCGGACCGGCGCCGACGAACACCCCGGTCGGGCTGCCCTTGAGGCCGAGCGGGTCCACTCCGGCGTTCTCGAACAGCTCCCATGAGGTTTCCAGCAGCAGCCGCTGCCTCGGGTCCATGGTCAGCGCCTCGCGCGGGGAGATCCCGAAGAACTCCGCGTCGAACTCCCCCACCCGGTCCAGGAACCCGCTCTCGCGGACATACGACGTCCCCAGGTGATCGGGGTCCGGATCGAACAGCCCGGCCAGATCCCAGCCCCGGTCGGCGGGGAAGGCGGACACGCCGTCCCGGCCCTCGGACAGCAGCCGCCAGAACTCCTCCGGCGACGTCACACCCCCCGGCAGGCGGCACGACATCCCCACGATCGCGATCGGCTCGTCGACGGCCGGCGGGTTCCCGGACGGCACTGCCGACGCGGACTCCGCCGCCGGCCCGGCGGGTTCGCCGGAGGCGAGCTCGAGCAGGCAGCCGGCGACGGCCGTGGCGGTGGGGTAGTCGAACGCGAGGGACGCCGGCAGGCGCAGCCCGGTGGCCGTGTTCAGGCGGGTGCGGAACTCGACCGCCGTGACGGAGTCGGACCCCATCTCGGTGAAGGGCCGGTCGGGGTCCAGGTCGCCGGCCCGGCCGTAGCCCAGTACGGCTGCGGCCTCGGTCCTGACCAGGTCCAGCACCGCCCACTCGCGCTCGGACTCCGGCGTCCGCGCCAGCAGTTGGGCGAGGGCGCTCTCCCCCGCCTCCGGGTCGCCCTGCCCCGGCGTCCCACCCGCGACACCCCGCACGTCCGACAGTTCGTCGAGGAGCGGCCGGGAGCGGGCCGCCGTGTAGAGCGGGGCGAACCGCTCCCACTCGACGTCGGCGACGGCCACGGAGGTCTCGTCCCTGTCAAGCACGTGCCGCAGCGCCCGCAGCGCCTGCCCGGGATCCAGGAGCGGCAGGCCCTGCCGTTCCGACTGGCTGGTGAACATGTCGCGCACCGCCGCGTCGTCGGCGTCGTCTCCGAACGCGTTCCAGAAGCTCCAGGCGATCGTGGTGCCCGCCCGGCCCCTGGCGCGACGCTGGACGGCGAGGGCGTCCACGTGTGCGTCGGCGGCCGCGAAAACGCCGTTCTCGGCCGCCCCCCAGACGCCCGCGACGGAAGAGAACAGGACGAAGGCGTCCACGTCGTCCTCGCCGTCCTCGCTCAGCAGCTCGTCCAGGACGCGCGCGCCTGTCACCTTGGCGCGCAGTGTGCCGGCGAGCTGTGCCAACGTCGTCCCGGACAGCGGGCCGGGCTCGGGGACGACCGCCGCGTGAAGGACCGTACGGACCGGCCGTCCCGCGGATCGGGCCGCGTGCAGCAGCTCCCCCATCGCGGCCCGGTCGGCCACGTCGCAGGCCGCCATCGTCACCGACGTGCCGGACCGCAGGAGTTCGGTCTCGAACTCGGCCGCGCCCGGTGCGTCCCGGCCCCGCCGGCCGACGAGGATGATGTGCTCCGCGCCGGAGGCCGCCAGCCACCGGGCGATCCGCCGGCCGAGCCGGCCGGTGCCGCCGGTGATCAGCACGCTGCCGCCCGGCTCCCATGTGCGGGTCACGGGCCGGTCGGCCACCGGATCACGCACCAGTCGCCGCACGTGCACACCGCTG
The DNA here is from genome assembly GCF_044460385.1 of Streptomyces sp. NPDC050121. Taxonomy (NCBI): domain Bacteria; kingdom Bacillati; phylum Actinomycetota; class Actinomycetes; order Kitasatosporales; family Streptomycetaceae; genus Streptomyces; species Streptomyces sp. NPDC050121. The sequence goes on from NZ_JBITJV010000004.1 coordinate 219,660, forward strand.
TCGCGTACGGCGACCTGGTCCTCCGCGCCCAGGCCGCCGCCCAGCACGGCACACAGCCGTTGAAGCGCGTCGTCGGCCGATGAGCCGGGCAGGTCGATCAGGCCGCCCCAGCGGTGCGGAACCTCCAGGCCGGCCACCCGCCCCAGGCCCCAGACCTGGGCCTGCGCCGGTGATCGAAGATCGTCGCCGTCCACGCGGACCGCGCCGGCGGTCACGAGCCACATCGGGATGTCGGCCCCCACGTCGCCCAGCGCCTGCACCAGGGCCAGGGTGGCGGCCGAACCCGCCGGGACGTCCGGGAACTCCTGGTGCGGGCGCTCGTCCATCGCCAGCAGGGACAGCACACCCGCCGCGTCCGCGGCCGACGCGCCGCGGAGCAGGCCGGCGAGGTGTTCCCGGCCGTCGCGCGCCGCGTCCAGGGTGAGCTGCCGCGCGTCCGCGCCCCGAGCGGCGAGCACCCGGCACACGTCCGCCGCGCGGTCCTGTCCCGGGCCGGTGCCGGGAGCCAGGACCAGCCAGGTTCCGCTCAGCGGCGGTTCTCCGGGGTCGGCGGCGGGCCGCCAGTCGACGCGGTAGCGCCAGGCGTCGAGTTCGTGGGCGGCGACGTCCGGGATCGCGGCCGGCTCCGCGTCGCGCCCGGCGAAGACCGGCTGCCAGTCCACGTCGGCGCCCCGCGTGTACGCCTCGGCGAGGGAGGCCAGGAAGCGTCCGGTGCCGCCGTCGTTCTTGCGCAGCGTGCCCAGTGCCCTCGCGTCGCTGCCCGTCTGCTCGACCGTCTCCTCGATCGCCGGGGTGAGCACCGGGTGCGGGCTGGACTCGATGAACAGGTTGTGGCCGTCCGCGAGCAGCGCGCGGACCGACTCCTCGAACCGCACCCGCCGGCGGAGGCTGTAGTACCAGTACTCCGGACCGAGTTCGGCGGTGTCGAGCAGGCCGCCGGTGGCCGAGGAGTAGAACGGCGCGCTCCCCTGGCGGGGCCTGATGCCCTCGAGGACGTGCCCGAGCCGCTCACGGATCTGCTCCACGTGCGGCGAGTGCGAGGCGTAGTCGACGTCGACGCGCCGGAACCGGACGCCGTCGCGCTCGCAGACGTCCGCCAGTTCCTCCAGGGCGGCGACGTCCCCCGCCACCACGACGCTGCTCGGACCGTTGATCGCGGCGATGGACAGCCGGTCGGCGAAGCGGCGGAGCATGCCGGTGACCGCCTCTGCGCCCAGCGCGACCGAGGCCATGCCGCCCCGGCCGGACAGTCGCGACAGCTCCGCGCTGCGCAGCGCCACGACCCGGGCCGCGTCGCTCAGCGACAGCGCGCCGACCACGCAGGCGGCGGCGATCTCGCCCTGCGAGTGACCGACCACGGCCGCGGGCACGACCCCGTAGGAGCGCCAGAGTTCGGCGAGCGAGACCATCACGGCGAAGAGCGTGGGCTGAACGACGTCGACCCGGTCGAGCGACGCGGCGCCTGGCTCACCCGCGATCACCGCGCCGAGCGACCAGTCGGTGTACTCGGCCAGCGCCTCCCCGCAGGCGCGCATCCGCTCGGCGAAGGCCGGTTCGGCCGCCATGAGCTCCGCGGCCATCCCCTGCCACTGGGCGCCCTGTCCCGGGAACACCAGCGCGGTTCTCGACTCGGCCGCGGCCGTGCCCCGGATCAGGTTCGCCGCGGTCCGGCCCTCCGTCAGCGCGCTCAACGCGTCGCCGAAGCCCCCGGCGTCGCCGGCCAGCAGGACGGCGCGGTGTGCGGCGGAGTGCGGCAGCGCGGCCAGGGAGGAGCCCACGCCGAGGGGGCTGAGGTCCTGGCTCCGTGCCGTGAGGTCCCGTACCGCGGCGGCGCGTGCCCGCAGGCCGGTGGTGCTGGCGGCGGACATCACCCACGGAATCGTCGGCTGGTCGCCGCGGACGGCGGCGGCCTCGCGGTACCAGTGGCGCTGACGCTGCCACGGATAGCCGGGCAGGCTGACGGGCCGGCGTGCCGCCTCGGCCGGAGCGGGGACGGCGCCGGTGACGAACAAATCGGCCGCCGCGGCCGCGATCCGGTCCAGCGGATCGTCGACGCCCGTCTCCGCGCGCGACCGGCCGGCCGGCCGATCGGGCAGGTCCTCCTGCGGCAGGATGTCGAGGAGCGTGTCCACGCCCGCGGCCGAGATGTCGTCGGCGAGGCCCTCCGGCCGGCCGGCGGACGCGTCGTTGCGGGCCGGCCGCAGGAGTTCGTCGGGCGACGTGGCGGCGCCTTCGCCGTCCGCCGCCACCTCGGGGATGCGGCCGGGGCGGAGTTCCACGCCGGCCGGCCGCCCGGCGGCCAGCCGCAGCGCGTCGTCCAGGGCCAGCCGTCCCGCCGCCCAGGCGGCACCCACCCGGCCCGCGCCCTCGCCGACCACGGCCTCCGGCACCAGCCCGACGGTGGCCCACAGTCTGGTCGCCGCGACGTGATGGCACAGCAGATGGGCCGCCGGCAGGTCGGCCGGCGGGGCGGCGAACGGGTCGACGCTCTCGCCGGTCAGCGCGGCGAGGCGCTCGGCGCAGGAGCGCAGGGCAGCGGCGTACTCCGGCACCCCCGCCAGCCGGTCGCGCAGGGCGGCGGACGGCGGCTGCGCTCCGTACCGGAATCCGACACTGCGCTCGGCCCCCTCGGCCACCTGCCCCTTCCGGGCGGCCGGCGTGTCGCTGCCTCGCGCCGCCTCCTCCAGGGCCGCCGCGAGTCCGGCGGCGTCGTGGCCGGTGACGGCGAGCCGGTGACTCAGCCAGGTACGGCGGTAGGCGGCGGTGAAGACGATGTCGTCCACGTCGGCCGGAGTCTCACGGAGCCGGGCGGCGAGGCGTTCGGCTGCCTGCCTCAGCGCCGGTTCCGCCGCCGCGGTGACCATCAGGACGTAGGGCGCCCCGCGGGGCGGTGCCGCCGTCGGTTCCGCAATCTGCGACGGCTGTTCGACGACCACGTGCGCGTTGCTGCCGCTGAACCCGAACGAGCTCACGCCCGCCCGGCGCGGGCGGTCCCGGTGCGGCCACTGCCGCCGCTCGGTGACCACCGAGACCGGGAGCCGGTCCCAGTCGATCTGCGTCGACGGACGGTTCAGCGGATGCGGCGGGAGCTCCCCGTGGTGGAGCGCGAGGACCACCTTGAGCAGCCCGGTGACGCCGGCCGCGGCCTCCAGATGGCCGATGCCGGCCTTGGCCGCGCCGATGAGCAGCGCCTCGTCGGGCGCGCGCCCCTGTCCCAGCGCCTCGGCGAGGGCGCGGACCTCGATCGGGTCGCCGAGGGGCGTCCCGGTGCCGTGGGCCTCGACGTAGTCGACGTCGCGCGGCGCCCAGCCCGCGGCCTCGACGGCCCGCCGGATGACGGCGACCTGTGCGGACGCGCTGGGCACCGTCAGGCCGCCGCTGGCCCCGTCCTGGTTGACCGCGGTACCGCGGATCACCGCGTAGACGCGGTCGCCGTCCCGTCTGGCCGCGCCGAGCGGCTTGAGGATGAGCGCGGCCGCTCCCTCGCCGCGGCCGTAGCCGTCGGCCGCGTCGTCGAAGGTCTTGCACCTGCCGTCGGGGGCCAGGGCGCCGGCGCCCGCCATGGAGACCGACACCGTGGGCGCGACGATCACGTTGGCCCCGCCCACGACGGCGATCTCGCAGTCCCCCTCGCGCAGGCCCTGGCAGGCCAGGTGGATCGCAGTGAGGGAGGAGGAGCACGCGGTGTCGACGGCGATGCTGGGGCCGCTCAGTCCGAGGAAGTACGACAGGCGTCCGACGGCCGCGGCGAACGTGGTGCCGGTGCCGTAGAAGTGGTTGACGTCGGCCATGTCACGGGTGAGCAGCTGCTGGTAGTCGGCGGTGTTGAGGCCGAAGTAGACACCCGCGGCCCGGCCGTCCAGTGTGGGGGCGGGCTGCCCGGCGTCCTCCAGTGCCTCCCAGGCGACCTCGAGGAGCAGCCGGTGCTGCGGGTCGAGTGACTTCGCCTCGCGCGGCGAGACGCGGAAGAACTCCGCGTCGAATCCCGCCACGTCGTCGAGGAAGCCGCCGCGGAGGGGGACGCCGGAGTCGGCCTCGGCCCAGATCGGGTCGGACCGGCGGCCGGCCGGCATGTCGCGGACCGCGTGGCGGCCCTCGGTCAGCAGCGCCCAGAACTCCTCCGGCGAACTCGCGCCGGGCAGCCGGCACGCCATGCCGATCACCGCGACGGCGTCGTCCGCCGACCCGTCCTCGTCCGCGGGCCCGCCGGACCGGGCGGTCGGCGAGGTCGCCAGGTTCCCGCTGTCGGTTTCAGGGGCTGCTTCGGGGGTGGCCTCCGCCAGGAACGCGGCGAGTGCCTCGATCGTCGGCTTCTCGAAGACGATCGTCGGAGGCAGCTCCAGGCCGAACTCGGCGGCCAGACGGTCCCGCAGCTCGACCGCGGTGAGCGAGTCGAGGCCTTGGTCGAACAGGCCGCGCCGGCGCGCGGGCGGCTGGTCGTCGGAGAGGCCGAGCACCGCCGCCACATGTTCCTCCACCCGCCGCAGCGGGCCACCGTCCACCCGCGGCTTCCTGACGGGTGCGGGTACGGCCACGGGTGCCGGTGCGTTTAGGGGTGCGGTCTCGGGGGCCGGCGGCGCCTCGGCGCCGCGGGTGCCCGGGGCGGCGTCCGTCGGGCGCGCGACCATGTCGCCGATCACCCGGCCGTCGCCGTCGCGCAGGCTCAGATGGATCTGCGCCGGTACGGCAGCCGGGTCGCTCCCCTGCTCGCCCGGCTCGACTCCCGGCAGCCAGTACTTGTCGCCGCCCCACGAGGGCACCGGCAGCGTCCGGTACCGGCCCGGCGTTCCAGTGATCTTCGTCCAGTCCACGTCGATGCCGCCGACATGGAGTCGCGCGACCGTCCTGTGCAGCCCGAGCAGCCCGGACTCGCCGCGGCGCAGGGTGCCCGTCACCGGTCCTCGGCGTCCACGGCGGCGGACGGCGTCGGCGAGCGGCCGGGCCAGCGTGAAGTGCGGGCCGATCTCGACGAACGCCCGGTCGCCGTCGGCGAGCAGCCGGTCGACGGCGGGCCACAGGAGCACGGGGTCGGTGAGGTTGCGTTCCCAGTAGCCGGCGTCGAAGCGCACGTCCGGATCGTCCGGCAGCACGGTGGAGATCATCCGCACCGAGGGCGTGGCGACGGTGAGAGCGGCCAGCGCCTCCCGCAGCCGCGGACCGCACTCGGCCACCACCGGGCTGTGGAACGCGTAGCCGCCGGGCAGCCGCTTGCATCGCAGGCCACGGCTCTCGATCGCCGCCGCGGCCGAGTCGACGGCGTCGCCGGGGCCGCTGAGCACGACCGTCTCGGGTCCGTTGACCGCGGCGACCACCACCGGCAGGCCGGTGTCGGCCAGCACCGCGATGACCGTGTCCCGGTCGGCGCGGACCGCCAGCATGGCGCCCCGGCCCGCCGTCTCCTGAAGGATCTGTCCCCGCCGGACGGCCAGCCGCACGGCGTCGGCACGGGAGAGCGCGCCCGCCGCGTGCGCGGCGGCGATCTCCCCGACGCTGTGTCCGACCACTGTCTCGGGCCGGATGCCGCATTCGGCCAGCCAGCCGGTCAGCGCCGTCTGTACGGCGAGGAGGGCGGGCTGGGCGATGTCGGTGCGGTCGAGCCGGCCGTCCTCGCCCCGTCGCAGCTCGTCCACCAGCGACCACGGCACGTCCCGCCGGATCAGCGCGTCGCACTCGTCGAGGGTCTCCCGGACCACGGGTGAGGCGTCGTACAGGTCCACCGCCATGCCCGGCCACTGCGCGCCCTGACCGGAGTACACGAACACCGGTTCGGGGGCGCCCTCGGGGTCCACGGCGCCGAAGTAGGCGCCGTCCGGCGCCTCCTCCGTCTCGTCCAGGGCCGCCGCCAGCTCCTGCGGTCCCGCCGCGACGGCGGCGAACCGGTGCCGTTCATGAGTGCGCCGGGTGGCGGCGGAGGCGAGCAGGTCGCCGAGCCCGTCGGCATCAGCGCTCACCCGCTCCCCCATCGCGGAGATCTGATCGGCCAGGCCCGGCCGGTGGGCGGCCGAGGCGAGCAGCACGTAGGGGCCGGCCGGGCGAGTGTCCGCGGGCTCGACGGCGGCGGGCTCGACGCCCTCCGCGATCACATGGACGTTCGTGCCGCTGAGCCCGGACGAGCTCACCCCGACGCGGACCGGCCGGTCCCGTCCGGCGAGGCTGACCGTGTCGAGGGGCACCGCCAGCCTGCCGCGGTCCCAGGCGACGGCGGAGGTGAGCCGCCCGGGGTCGGGCTGGGCGGGCACCTTCCGCGCGTTGATGACCCACAGGCCCTTCAGCAGGCCGGCGACTCCGGCCGCGCCGTCGGTGTGCCCGTACACCGCCTTGTTGGAGCCCACGTAGAGCGGCGGGAGGCCCGGATCCCGCTGCCGCCCGTAGACCTCGTCCAGCGCCATGAGTTCGACCTGGTCGCCGAGCGGGGTCCCCGTGCCGTGGGCCTCCACGTAGTCCAGGTCCGACGGACCGATCTCCGCGTTGCCGAGGGCGGAGCGCAGCAGTTCGGCCTGGGCGACGCCGTTGGGCGCCGTGATGCCGAGGCTGCGGCCGTCGTGGTTGGCCACCGAGGCCCGCAGGACCGCGTAGATCCGGTCCCGGTCGGCGAGCGCGTCGGGCAGGCGCTTCAGTACGAGGACGCCGCATCCGTCACCGCGCAGGATGCCGTCGGCGTCGGCCGCGAACGGGCGGCACCGCCCGGTCGGCGAGATCGCGCCGATCCTGCTCATGAAAACGCTCAGCTCGGGCGTGATCATCAGGCTGACGCCGCCGGCCAGGGCGATGTCGCTCTCGCCGGACCGCAGACTCTGGCTCGCCAGGTGCACGGCGAACAGGGAGGAGGAGCAGGCGGCGGTGAGGGAGGCCATGGGCCCGTGCAGGTCGAAGGTGTAGGCCAGCCGGCCCGCCGCGAAGCTGAACTCGGTTCCGCTGGCGTAGTGCGGCCCGATGCCCTTGATGCCGAGCGTCTTGGTGTGCAGCGTCGCGTAGTCGTGCGCGAACATCCCGAAGAACGCCCCGGTGCGGGTGCCGTGCCAGGCGTGCGCGGGCCGCCCGGAGTCGCTCATCGCCTCCCAGGCCACCTCGAGCAGCAGCCGCTGCTGGGGGTCCATCGCGCTCGCCTCGCGTGGCGAGACCCCGAAATAGGAGGCGTCGAACCGGTCGATGTCCTCCAGGAACCCCCCGACATGGCTCGCCGTGCCCGGCCCGGAGGGCCCCGGGGCGGCGAACCCGCGGTCCCAGCGGGTCGCGGGGACGTCCCCGAAGACGGCGGTCGCGGAGCTGAGCGCCGCACCGAAGGAGTCGAGATCGCGGGCGCCGCCGGGGAACCGGCAGCCGATGCCGACGACGGCGATCGGCGTGGCGTACGGGCTCGTCAGCGGTCGTTCTGCCATTGAAGATTGTCCTCGCTCTACAATGATCTTCCGCAATTTCGGCATCGGGATCCCCGTGGGATACCGGAGAGGGCGACATATGAGTGAGCCCCACCTCGCGGGGTCCGGTTACGTCGCCGTCTGGGTGGCGGTGGGCGCGGTGCCCGGGGGCGAGCCGCTCAGCCTGGACCAGCGCGCCCGGCGGTATCGCCGGGCGCGGGCCACCGCACATCGGGTCGGTCGGCAACTGGTCGCGGCGTACACCTCATGTCCGCCGGACCGGCAGGCCTGGGAGCGCGACGCCCGGGGGCGCCCGTTGGTCGTCGAGCCCGGCGGCCTCCACGTGAGCCTCAGTCATGCCGAGGGCGTGGTGGCGGCCGCCGTGTCCCGGGACGCTCCGGTCGGCGTCGACGTCGAGCGGCTGCGGCCGCTGGCCGACCGCGGCGCGCTGGCCCGGACGGCACTGTCCGAAGCCGAGCTGAAGGCCGTGGACGAGCTGCCGGAAGCGCGCAAAGACGCACAGGTGCTCCGTTTCTGGACCCGTAAGGAGGCCGTGGCGAAGGCCCTCGGCACCGGGCTCGCCACGAACCTGCGCGGCATCGTCACGACGGCGCACGGCGCCGTGGTGTCGCTTCCGGACGAGTGCGGCGACATGTCCGGGTGGTCGCTGGCCGACCTTGTGGTCAAGGACGATGTGATCGGCTCCGTCACGGTCCGGGCGCCGGGTGTCCGGGTCGTGACCCGGACACTCGCACTCCCCGCGGACGCGGACCGAACCGGCCCGAGCGGCAGCGCCGGTCACGACCCGGAGTTCCCTGGCGACGGCCGCGGAGGCCGGGACCTGCGCAACACGTCCTAGAAGGCCGGGGCCAGGACCGGGGCACGCAGGGAGCCCAGGTACGAGTGCCACAGGTGGGACGGGTCCTGCTCCACGGCGGTCACCGTCTCCCGCATGACGCGCAGCACCTCCGGCTCCTCCTCGTCGTAGAGGTCGCCCTGGAGCAGCCGGATGATGTCCAGCCGGTACCGCGGGTCCTGCACGAACGTGGTGAACAGGATGTTCAGCCGGTAGTAGACCGAGATGAACTCGTACCAGTTGCGGACGCCGTTGCGGATCGTCTTCTCGTAGGTGGTGAACCTGTCCCGCGAGAAGTCGTCGGCCTCGACGGCGGCGACGATGTCACGGCAGGCCAGCCGCGCGCTGTTGAGCGCGACGCTCACCCCGCTGGAGAAGATCGGGTCGACGAAGCGCGCGGCGTCACCGAGCAGCACGTACCGGTCGCCGCAGATCTGCCGCATGGCGTAGCTGTAGTCGCCCTCGACCTTGAAGGGCGTCACCTGCTCCGTCTTCCTCAGCGCCTCGGCCAGGTCCGGCCGGCTCTCCACGAAGCTCCAGAAGAACTTGTCGCGGTCCATGTTCGCCTCGGCGAAGCGGTGCTTCTGCGTCACGACGCCGACACTGGTGACGGTGTCGGTGATGGGGATCTGCCAGACCCAGGTGTCGCTGATCGGCAGGAAGTGCACGTAGATGTAGTCGACCTTCTCGGGGGTGTTGGCGACCGCGGACCGGTCGAGGCCGTCGAACCAGGCGTGGATGGCGTACTGGTTGAAGACGGGGTCCGCCTCCTTGATCCCGAGCTGCCGGCCCAGCATGGTCTGGCGGCCGGAGGCGTCGATGATCATTTTCGCGGTGACGTCCACCTCCTTGGGACCCATGCGGCAGGTCAGGGTGACCTTGTCCGGGTCGTCGAAGTCCACGCGCTGCGCCCGGACCCCCTGGAAGACCTTGGCGCCCAGACTTTCGGCGTGCTTGAGCAGGATGAGGTCGAACTTGCTGCGGTCGACGTGGAACGTGTAGTCCCGGTCGACGCCCGGCTGGTCGCGCTCACTGAACAGGATGTCGGCCGCGCCGAGCTCATGCGTGAGCGTGCTCGCCTGGCCGGCGGTGACGTTGCGCGACTGGGACGACGTCCAGGCGGCGCCGTACTTGCGCGGGAAGCCCGCCGCCTCGATCTTGTCCATCACCCCGGTCTCCAGCAGCACCCTCGTGGTGGCCGGGACCAGCGACTCGCCCACATGCGGCCGGGGGAAGTTCTCGCCCTCGAACACGGCCACCGACATACCGGCCTTGGCCAGGTAGGCGGCGGCGCTGGAACCGGCCGGCCCACCGCCGACGATCACGACGTCATAGTCGACACTCATCGTTTTCAGGCACCTTCCGCGGGGACGGCCAGCAGGCCGCCGACGAGCTTGCTGATGGAGGCGATGTCTCGGAAATTCGCCGCGTTGATCGACGACAGCGGCACGTCGACCCGCAGTTCCTCCCGCAGGAAGTTCAGCAGGAGCGCGCTGTTCATCGAGTTGAGGACCTCCCACTCGAGCAGCGGGGTGGACTCGGTGAGTTCGCCTTTCGGGTCACCGTCGAGAAAGCTCTCGCTGATGAAGGCCGTGATCCGCGGTGTGACCTCATCGAGGGTCATTGCGCCGCCCCTTCTGCCGGTTTCTGCCGGGTGTCGGGAGATCGTTGACACGACTCCGGTTCATGAACTGCCTGTTCCGGACCCGCCGGCGCGCGCCTGCAGCACCAGCCGGTCGATCTTGCCGTTGCCGTTCCTCGGCAGCGGGGAGAGGATCCGCACCTCGTCCGCCACCATGTAGCGCGGCAGGCGCTGGGAGAGGTACTGCCGCAGTGCCAGGACGCCGAGGTCGCAGCCGGATCGCGGAGCCGCGAAGGCCACCAGGCGGGCGTCGACTCCTTCGCCCACCGCCACCGCGGCGGCCTCCGCGACGTCGGCGTGGTTCTCGAGCACGGACTCGACCTCGCCGAGTTCGACCCGGTGGCCGCGGATCTTCACCATCTGGTCGCGGCGCCCGACGTAGTCGAACGCGCCCTCGGGAAGGACCCGGACCAGGTCACCGGTACGGTAGGGGCCGCTGTGCGGCGGTCGGCCCCAGTAGCCGGACATCACCGTGGGGCCGTCCACGACGAGTTCGCCCTCCTCGCCCGCGGTCGCGACTCCTCCGTCGTCCCGCAGCGCCCAGACCCGGTCGCCGCTCGCCGCGATGCCGATCGGCACCGGACGGTCGCGGTCCAGGTCCGCCTTCGTGACCTCGTGGTAGGTGCACACGTTGGTCTCGGTCGGGCCGTAGAGGTTCATCATCCGCGCACCGGTCCAGCCGGCCAGGTCGCGGAGTTGCGCGATGGGGAACGGCTCACCCGCGAACAGGACGGTGTGCAGCGTCTCGGGCGCCGGACGGTCGAGGAGTCCGCCGTGCCGCATCATCACCGCGAGGGCGGACGGCACCGAGTACCAGACGCCGATCCGCTCGCGGTGGAGGAACTCGACGAGCTGCATCGGCGCGAAGGACAGCTCGGGGGGAACGAGATGCACCGACGCACCGGCGCGGAACGCCACGTACAGGTCGAACACCGACAGGTCGAAGGCGAACGGCGCGTGGTTGGCGAAGCGGTCGTCCTCACCGGGCGCCAGCAGGTCGTACGCCCAGTCGACGAAGGCCCGTGCGTTCGCGTGGGTCAGGCAGACGCCCTTGGGCGCGCCGGTCGACCCCGACGTGTACAGGATGTACGCCAGCTCGTCGGGGCCCGTGGCGGTGTCGACGGCCGGCGCCGGCTCGTAGGGGCCGTCGAGCTCCTCGTAGCGGACGTCCGGGCCCAGTTCGGCGGAGATCCGTGGAATCCGTGCGCCGTTGGTCAGGACGACGCGCGCCGCGCAGTCCCTGGCGATGGCCGCGACCCGGGCCACCGGGCTGCTGCCGTCGACGGGCACATAGGCGGCACCGAGCCTGAGGACGGCCTGCGTCGCCGCCACCGTCGCCGGGCTCTTGCCCGCCCAGAGCACGACACGGTCACCGCGCCGGACGCCCTGACGGGCGAGCCTGGCGGCGATCGCGTCGGCCGCGGCATCGAGCTCGCCGTAGGTGAGGGCGCCCGACGGCCCGCTCACGGCCGGCGCGTCGGGCCTGCGCGCGGCGGCCTCGATGACGAGTTGATGAAGAGTCACAGGCCTGCCTCTCTCGCGATGAGTTCCAGCTGGATCTCGGTCGTCCCGGAGAAGACGGTGGTGGGCAGGCAGTCGCGCAGCTGCTCCTCGATCCCGGTGTCGGCCAGGTAGCCGGCCGAGCCGAACAGCTGCATGGCGTCCAGGCTGTTGGCGACCGCGGCCTCGGACACGGCGGTCTTCGCCATGGCGATCGCGGTGACGTCCGTGCGGCCCTGGTCGAGCAGCCAGCAGGCGCGGTACAGAAGCAGCCGCGCGCTCTCCAGCCGCTGCCGCATCCGGGCGACCCGGTGCGACACGGCCTGGAACCCGGAGATCTTCCGCCCGAACTGACGCCGTCGGGTCGTGCGGCCGACGCATTCGGCCAGCTGCCGCTCCATCAGCCCCAGGTACGCGGCGAACAGACAGCCGCGCTCCCACGCCATGGAGTGCTGGAAGATCGCCCCGCCGCTGCCCTCGGCACCGAGCAGATACCGGGCCGGTACGACGCAGTCCTCGAACCGCACCCGCGCCGCCAGGCAGCCGTTCAGCCCCATCTTGCGCAGCGGCGGACCCACGACGACGCCGTCGAGCTCGCGGGGCACGGCGAACGCCGAGACGCCCAGGAACCCGGCGGACGGGTCCGTGACCGCATAGGTCACGAACACGTCCGCGACCGGGGCATTGCTGACGAAGGACTTCTCGCCCGCCAGCACATACCCCTCGCCCGTGCGGGTGGCGGTGGTACGGATCCGCCCGATGTCCGAGCCCGCCTCGTCCTCGGTCATGGCGTTCCCGGCGATCAGGTCGCCCGCCGCCATGCCCGCAAGCAGTTCCCTGGCCGCCTCGTCCGTCCCGAACTCCCGGACGGGCACGGCACACGACAGCAGGTGCGCCGCGACCCCGAACACCAGGCCCATGTCGGAGCAGGAGCGGCCGAACGCCTCGAGGCCCAGCGCCGTGTCCAGCGCCCCCAGCCCCGCCCCGCCGTGCTGCTCGGACAGGCACAGTCCCGTCAGTCCGACGCCCGCCGCGTCCTTCCAGGCAAGCCGCACCAGCTCCGGGTCGGCGGACGTCACATGCTCGGCAAACCGCTCGGCGACAGCCGCGCCGATGCCGGCGCAGCGTTCACGTTGAATAGGTGACAGCTCGAAGTCCATCAGTCGTTTTCCGGTGTGTATTCGACCGTTGCCAATTCAATCCCCCCGGAGACCGTATGCGGAAAGTGAGATGCAGCGACATTTGATTTATGTGGCCCGGTACACTCGGCAACGTTATGTTCCGGGCGAGCGGACCCCAACCCTTACCGCACCCTTAAGCGAAGAAGGGTGGAGCTAGGGGTGCGGCTAGGGGTGCGGTAGGGGTTTCGGTCAAGGCACAATCGACGTACGGTCCGCGCGAGAGAGCGCGGAGACCGCGGAGAATTTCCGGGAGACGCACGGACGCGTCAGGCACGACCCGTCTCCTGCCGTACTCCGGAGAGCACGGACGAGATCACGTCGGACACCCCGGCCCGGCAGTCGTCCAGATAGAAATGGCCGCCCGGGAAGATCCGCATGTCGAACCGGCCGAGCGTGTGCCCCGACCAGGCCGCCGCGTCGTCGACGGACGCCCTGGGGTCGCTGTCCCCGACCAGCGCGGTGATGTCGCACGACAGGGGTGGCGCGGCGTCGTACCGGTAGGTCTCGATGGCCCGGTAGTCGGCGCGGACCGTCGGCAGGACGAGGTTCAGCAGCTCCTCGTCCGCCAGGATGCGCGGGTCCGTGCCGCCCAGCGCGCGCATCTCCGCGACGAACGCGGCCGTGCTCGCCCGGTGCAGCTCCTCGTGCCGGACCAGGGAGGGCGCCCGTCGGCCGGAGACGAACAGATGCGCCGGGGCGGCCCCCTCCTGGCGGGCGATCCTGCGCGCCACCTCGAAGGCGAGGATCGCTCCCATGCTGTGGCCGAAGAACGCGTACGGCTCCCCCAGCCGCGGCCGGATCGCCGCATGGATCCGGTCGGCCAGTTCGGGGATGGTGCGAACGCAGGGCTCGCTACCGCGGTCCTGGCGGCCCGGGTACTGCAGGGCCAGCACCTCGATGTCCCGAGGCAGCGACCTCGACCACGAGTAGAAGTAACTGGCGGCGCCGCCCGCGTGGGGGAAACAGAACAGACGCATGCCTTCCGGCGCCTCGCGGTGGACGCGGATCCAACTGTCGTCGTCGGTATTTCCCAATGCCCTCACCTTTCCGAGCGCAGCACCCCTGGCCGATCCCTCAGTCGCGTTCGAGCCTATCCGCCGACTTAATTCGGCGAACCCCTATCAGGCCCCTATTGTTCGGGGCCTCGCGTTGCCCGGCATTGACGCGGTCCCTACGCTCGGACCGACGGCGCGGCAATGGACACCGCAGGCGGGACGGGCGAATGCTCAGCATGGATGAAATCACCGAACTGTTGACCCGGCAGTGGAATTATCCTGACCTGGCGGACGACGCCGCCCTGGCCCGGCTGTGGAGAACGGCCGCGGCCCGGGGCTGGTTCGACCCCGGCGACCTCACCGACACCGTCGCGCTGGTCCGGGCCACCGGAGCGGCGGCCTGCCCGCTGCCCGTGATGGACGGCTTCGTCGCCGCCGGCCTGCTGACCGAAGCCCCGGAGACCGTGGCCCGCATCCGCGCCGCGGACGTGCGGATCGTGGTGGCGCCGGCGGACCCGGCGGCCGAGACCATACCGTTCGCGGAGGGCGGTACGGCCGCCTCACATGTCCTGGTCCTGCCGCCCGCGGGCGGGCGCGCGTCGGTGCGGCCCGTGGAGTTCGCCGTCCCCCAGCCCGGGCTGGCGTCGCCCGCCTGGGCCCGGCTCCATCTGGGCGGTCCCGAGGCCGTCGTCGACGTCGGTCCGGAGCTGGCCGGCCGGGCGCTCTCGCTGCTCCGGCTGGGCCTGACGGTACGGGCGATGGCGGCCGCGCGGCGGACTCATGACCGCTCCCTCGCCCATGCGAAGGTCCGTCGGCAGTTCGGCCGGCCGATCGGCGGGTTCGGGGCGGTCCAACAGCGTGCGGCAACCCGCGAGATCGAACTCCGCGCGGGCGAGCTCCTCATCGACGACGCCGTCCGCAGACACGCTGAGGACGCACCGGACCGGATCCTCGCCACGGAGCTCGCGGTGTGCCACGCGGTCGCTGTGGCACCGCGCATCCAGGTCAGCGCCCATCACAACCTCGGCGCGGGCGGGTACTTCGAGGAACATGAGGCCCCCTGGCTGTTCCGCCGGGTGCACGCCGACATCGCGCTGCTGCCGTCCTGTCCGCCACCGCTCGCGACGGTCGCCGACATCCTTCTCGGGTCCGCCGCCGGTCTGCCCGCCGTGGCGTCCACCGCGCCCGCGGCGGCGATGCGGGAACAGGTCCGCGCCTTCGGCGCCGAACACCGCACCGACGCCCGGCAGTTCGCCAAGGGCGACGATCCCGCTCTGGTGGCGGCCATGTCCGCGCGGAAGTGGTTCGGGATGACCTGGCCCACCGCCGACGGCGGCCGCCACGCCACGCTCGCCGAGCAGCTGGCCCTCCAGGACGAGACCGCCTATCACCAACTGCCGGTCGCCCACGCGATGGCTGCCGTCTCGGTGGTCGGCGCTCCCGTCGTCACCTACGGAACGTCCGAGCAGAAGGCGACGTATCTGCCCCGGATCCAGGACGGCACCCTGACCTTCTGCCTGGGCTACAGCGAGCCCGAGGCGGGGTCCGATCTCGCGTCTTTGACCACGACCGCGATCCGGGACGGCGACGACTGGGTGATCAACGGGACGAAGTCCTGGATCGCGGGCGCGCACACGGCGCAGTACATCTGGCTCGCCGTGCGCACGGACGTGGACGCGAAGCTGCCGCTGGCCGGGATCAGCATGTTCATGGTGCCGATGGCGTCCGCGGGGATCAGAACGGAGCAGCACCAGGCGCTGTCCGGGCAGATCTGCTGCACGGTGACCTTCGACGACGTCCGGGTGAGCGACTCCGCGCGGATCGGCCCGGTCAACCGCGGCTGGCAGGTCATCACGGACACCCTGACCGGCGAACGGCTGCTGCTGGCCAGCGATATCGCCGGGATGTGCCGTCGGCAGTTCGACGAACTGCTGGCAGCCGGCCGTGCCGATCCGGACCGTGTGCTCGGCCCGCCCGGGTCGGCCGGGCGAGCCAGGCTGAGCGGCATGGCCGTCCAGGTCCAGGCGGTGAACGTCCTGCTCGCCGAGGCGGCCGAGCAGGCGGAACGGGCCGAGCGGGCCGAGCGGGGTGCGGCGCACACCGCGCGCCTCGCCGCGGCCATGGCCGGCGTGCTGGCCGCCGAGGCGGCGGAGCAGCTCAGCCGCGACGCCCTGGAGATCCTCGGCCCCGCGGCGGCCCTGCACACACCGGACGCCCCCGGCGCGGGCATCTTCGAGCTGGGCCTGCGGCTGTCCGTCCTGGCCTTCCTCGGCGGCGGCACCAACGACGTGCAGCGCGGGCTGATCGCCCGAGGCCTCGGCCTGAACTGACCGCGGCGAAGTGGGTCCGCGACGAGGAACCCCCTGCGGCAGTCACTCGGCGTGGCTACGGCAGGGTCGCGCCGTCAGGGCAGCGTGCGGGGGATCGGCCGCGCGTGACGCGACCCGGATCCGGAGGACGCCGAGAGGGTTCGCGTATCGACCAGCGGTCACGTCGCGCGGCACACCGCCCCGCGTGGGTCAGCGGCCCGCGGCGAGGGGATTGGGCAACGGCAGGTAGCGGGCGTCCGCGCCGTCCGCGCCCGTCCAGCGCAGCAGCAGGTTCGTCTTGCCGGGCAGAGTCGGCGCGGTGAGCAGGGCGGCGGCCTCGGGGAGATCGTGGCGGGCCAGCTCACGGCGGACGGCGGGCCAGGGGTCGAGGCCGGGGTGGTGTGCGGCGAGAGCCCCGGCGACCTCCCAGAGGTGGTTCACGACCAGGCAGTACACCAGCCGCTCCCAGCCGGCCGCCCGCTCCACGTCCGGCAGCAGTTTCACACCCTCGGCGTCCCGGAACAGGGCCTGCACGGGGGTGCCGTCGGCGTCGACGGCGACCAGGGTGTTCTGCAGATGCGCCTCCAGGACGACGCCGTGGTCGGCGAAGACCCGGAGCGCCGGCGGGACGACGACGGCCAGGTAGGCCTCCCACCAGGCGGCCGGGTCCGCGGTGGCGGCCAGGGGGCTGCCGTCGAAGCCTTCCACGAGGCCCGCGGCGAGCAGCGGGGTCGCGCCGGGCGGCAGGTGGTCGTCCAGGCCGTCACGGACCAGGACGGCGAGCTCCTCGAAGGCGAAGGCGGCGGTGCGGTAGCCGCGATCGCTCAGCCAGGCGGCCGGTGCGCGGACCGCCCGCCCGTCGTCGGCGCCGGCGAACGCCGCGAAGGCGTGGGCCGCCGCCGCGTCGGTGCGGCACAGTTTCAGCAGGTCGTGGCGCCACAGCCGGCGGATGTCGTTGGTGATGCGGACGTCGAGGCTGAACTTCAGACACAGATCACGCTCCGGCGCGTACACGGTGCGTACGGCGGCCGTCGGCCAGGCCTCGAAGTCCGTCGTGCCGAGCCGCAGCAGCCGGCCGTCGGCGAAGGCGGGCGCGAGCCGCGGACCGGCCAGGTCGAGCTGCCAGGGGTGGGCGGGCAGCAGCCGGTAGCCGGGCGGCGCCTCGCCGAGCGCGTCCAGCGCACAGGTGTCGCCCTCCTCGACGACCAGGTCCTCGCGCAGGCCCAGCACGACCAGCGGGAACCGGGCGTGCGCCTCGGGGGCGTACGGCAGCCAGCCTGCGTGCGGGCCGCCGCCGCGCGCCTTGGGGGCGGGGTGGTGGGGGTGGCCGGTGATCAGTGCCTGCTCGGAACGCAGGTATCGGGAGTCCGGCGGGGTGGCACGCACGCGTGCGGTGAGCAGCGCGGCCACCGCGTCCCTGCTGTCGATCATCTCGGCGGGCAGCTCGTGGTTGGACAGCCCGGTGTGCCGGCGCAGTACGTCGCCGGCCAGTTTGACGAGCTCGGGGTGGCCGAGGCGGTGCCAGGCGCCCGCCGCGTACACCTCGGGGTCGGCGGGCCGCCGGGAGCCGCGCACCCGCAGCAGACGGTCACCGGGCAGCCGGTACACGAGCCGGTCGTCGTCTCCCTGCGGTCCCGGCAGCGGTTGCGCGACCTCCCGCAGGAGGCAGTTGAGCAGCGGCGCGGCCGCGTAGGCGTCAGCGCGCTCGGCGACGCCGTCGGCGGGCGCCTCGGCGTCGGCGGGCGGAGGTATGAGGTCCACGCGATCCACTGGTTCCCTGGTTCCCTACGGCTCTTCTGGGCGGAGACGATCAGTATCGCTGTCGTCACGGCCCTCCGTGACGTCGTACCCGTACCACCAGCCCGTACCCCAGGAGCCCACCCGTGCACCGTCCCCCCACCGTCGAGGCCGAGCTCGCCGCGGAACTGGCCGCCGTACGCCCCGCTCTCGGCACCCGGTACTCGGCCGCGCTGCCCGGGGCGCGGGCGGCCGTGCTGACCCGGCTGTGGCGGGCCCTCGTCCACGAGCCGCTGCCCTGGATCGCGCACCGGGAGGAGTCGGGGACGCAGAGCATGCTGCGGCTGCGTGACGGCCGCCGTCTGCACGGTCCGCGCGCCGACCCGTACGCGACCGCCGCCTACGTGGCCGAGGTGCGGCTGGACGGGGTGGCGTACGAGGATCCCGCGGCGTTGACGACGGCGCTGGCGGTGCCGCACGGCGGGGCCTTCGCCGCCGAGCTCGGCCACAGCGTCGCGTCGTTGGCGCTGTCGCGGGCCGGGCAGGAGCCCGACGACGCCCTGTCGAAGGACCCGCGGGAGTGGCCGGTGCACGACTGGGAGTGGGAACAGCGGGTCGTCGACGGACACCCCTACCACCCCAACTGCCGTGCGCGGCCCGGGTTCTCGGTCGCCGAGCAGCTGGCGTACGGGCCCGAGCACCGGCCGTCGGTACGGCTGGGTCTGCTGCCGGTGCCGGCCGGTGAGTGCCTGGTGTCGGGTGAATGGCCGGAGCGGCTGCGGGACGGGGGCCGGCTGCTGATCCCGGTGCATCCGTGGCAGGCGGCGCACGTGCTCAAACGATCCTGCGAGGAGGAGCTCGTCGCGCATCCGCTGATGGCGCTGCGCACGCTCGCGCTGCCCGGCGGGCCGCATGTCAAGACCGCGCTGAGCACCCGGCTGACGTCCTCGGTGCGGGACATCTCCGTCGGCTCCATCGCCGCCTCCGCGGCCCTGTCGGCCTTCGCGGAGAGTCTGACGCCGCGCACGGACGGCCTGCTGCACATGACCCGCACACTGGGCGCGGCCACCGCCGACTCCCCCGACCTGGCGGCCGTGTTGCGCGAGTCGCCGCGCGTGTACGGGGCGCCGGGCGAGCACGTGGTCCCGGTGGGGGCCCTCGCCGGAACCGAACTGCCGGGCTCCGCGGTCTGGTTGGCGCAGTTCGCGCGGCTCGCGCTCACCGTCGGGCTGCGCCTGCTGGAGCTGGGCGTGGCGTTGGAGGCGCACGGCCAGAACCTGCTGGTCGTGCTGTCGGCTTCGGGCGCGCCGCTGCGGCTGGTCTACCGCGACCTGGCCGACATCCGGGTCAGCCCGGCCCGGCTGGCCCGACGCGGCGTCCCGCTGCCGGCCGACCTGCCCGCCCGGATCCTCACGGACGACGTCACGGCGCTGCGACGCAAGCTGTTCGGCTCCCTGGTCGCGGGCGCGCTCGCGGCGACGGCCGGCAGCCGCCCGGCCCTGCGGACGGCCCTGGAGTCGGCCCTACGGGACCTGCCACGCACCCCGGACCTCACCGCACTGCGCGAAAAACCGCTTCCCACAAAGGCACTGACGCTGATGCGGCTGTCGCCGGGCGTACCCGGCGACCAGTGGACACTGCTGCCCAACCCGCTGTCCCCCAATCCGCCCCCGCCGAACACGAACTGACCACGTTCCCGGCGACCGAACCCGCCTGTACGCGCGCCCCCGAGGCGGCCGGTCCCACACGCGTCGCCGAGGCCGGCCTTCCGCCGCGTCTCCCGAAACCGGTCCCACACGTGTCGCCGCCGCCGGCTTCCGCCCGCATCACCGAAACCGCATACGCCGCATCGCCAAGCCCGGCCTTCCGCCGCGTCTCCCGAAACCGGTGCCCCCGCGTTACCAGAACGCGGTACCCCTGGGTTTCCGGAGCCCGGTTCGTCGCCGTTTTCTTAAGCGGTTGTGTCGTCGTTTCGTGAGCGGTTGCGTCGTCGTTTTGTGGCGGGACGCCTCTGATCAATAGGATCCGCCGATGATCAGAACACAACGGCTGGCGGCGGGCGTCTGCGCCCTGCTCGCCCTGCTCGCGGCCGGGATCGCGTTCCCGGCCTGGGCGGTAGCCGACGAGACCACCGCCCTCGCGCCCAAGGTCGACCTGGTCCTCGACGTCAGCGGTTCGATGCGGACGAAGGACATGGACGGCGGGACGCGGATGGCCGCGGCCAAGCAGGCGTTCAACGAGGTGCTGGACGCGACCCCGGAGAACGTCCTCCTGGGCATCCGCACCCTCGGCGCCAACTACCCGGGCGACGACCAGAAGACGGGCTGCAAGGACACCGCGCAGCTCTACCCGGTCGGCCCGCTGGACCGCACCGAGGCGAAGACGGCGGTGGCGACCCTGTCGCCGACCGGCTGGACACCGATCGGCCCCGCACTGCTGAAGGCGGCCGACGACCTCGAGGGCGGAACCGGCTCCAAGCGCATCGTGCTGATCAGCGACGGTGAGGACACCTGCGCTCCGCTCGACCCGTGCGTGGTGGCCCGTGAGATCGCGGCCAAGGGCATCGGCCTGACCATCGACACCCTCGGCCTGGTGCCGAACGTCAAGATGCGCCAGCAGCTCAGCTGCATCGCCGAGGCGACCGGCGGCACCTACACGTCGGTGGAGCACACCGAGGAACTCACCGACCGTGTCAACCAGTTGGTCGACCGGGCCGCCGACCCCGTGGTGACGCCGGTGGCCGCCACGGGCGCGGCCTCCTGCACCAAGGCGCCCACGCTGAAGTCCGGTCTGTACACCGACCGCGAGGAGTTCGGCCAGGAGCGCTGGTACAAGGTCGACGTGAAGCCGGGCCAGGAGCTGCGCGCCTCGGTGAGCGTGTCGGCGGACCGGGCCATGAACCCCGACTACGGGGTGCTGCTGCGGGCGGTCACGGTGCACGGCCGGGAGATCGTGCGCGGCGAGGCGTCCGGCAACGGCCGTACCGACGTCATCTCCACCGGTCTGCGCTACCCGAAGGCGGAGAGCGACGAGGACGATGCTCCCCCAGAGGGGGGACCCCCAGCCGAGACGGTGTGCGTGCAGGTGACCAATTCCTACTCGGCGGCGGCCGGCGTGAAGACCACGCCGGGCATGCCGCTGGAGCTGACCGTGGACGTGGTCGACGGCCCGTCGCCGGCGAGCGACGTCGCCTCCTTCGGCCTCGGCCGCGGCTGGTGGCTGCTGGGAGTCCTGGTGCTGGTCGGCTTCCTCGCGGGTGTGCTGTGGGGCTGGCTGTCACGCTGGCGGGTCGCGGTCTGGAGGACCAACTGATGCGGATCACACGCGTGTTGAACAGCGCCCTGCCCGCTCTCGGACTGGCGCTCGGGCTGACGCTCGGCCCGGCGGCGACCTCGGCCACGGCCGACGCCACCCCGTCGGCGAGCCCGTCGGGCGACAGCTCCGCGCCCACCGAGGCGGGCACGTCGTTCCGTACGGCGACGGAGCTCGACCAGGGGCAGAAGGCGACGGCCAGCGGCTCCGCGGGCGACTACCTGTACTGGTCGTTCCCGGCGGACTCGGGTCAACGCCCCACCGTGAAGGCGACGGTGAAACTGCCTCAGACCCACACCGCGCAGACCTGGCAGGTCGACGTGTACGACGGTCTGCGGCGCCGCCAGGCCTGCCAGTACGGCGCCCAGACGCGCACCGCCGCCGCCGGCGCGACCTCCGTCGAGCTGGCCTGCGTACTGCGCACGGTCCGCGCCTGGTCGGAGCCGTGGGCGAACGACCCACTGCCGGGCACGTACTACGTCCGCCTGACGGCCCTGGACCTGAAGGCGGGCGACCTGGGCCTGCCCGTCGACGTCGAACTGCGGGTGGAGTCCAAGGACATCGGTGGAGCCGCGGCCGTCGACGGTTCGCTGGCGAAGCCACTGGTTCCGGGTATCGCCGTGAAGTCCGAGGCGGAGAAGGACGACTCGTCGGCCACGGCCGTCCTGTCCAGCATCGAGCCGGATGACGGCTGGGCGTCCGGCTGGTGGTCCGACCGCTGGGTGTGGACCGCGATCGGCGCGATCCTGGCCGCCCTCGCCGGCATCGGCGGCTACACGCTGACGCGCGGCGCGGGACGACCGAGGAACGTACCGCCGGCCGCCTGACACTGCTTGACGCTCCATCAGAAGGCCCACGGCGGCACAGCGGTGGGCCTTCTGCTTTGCGAGACCTCTGTCCCGCATGCGCGCCCTCAGGCCTCCCGCAGCGCCTTGGCCAGAGTGCCGTCACCGGTCACGCCGATCCGCCCGGCGCGCACCGCGTCGAGCACGGTCAACTCCCCTTGGGCGACGGCCGTGCAGGTGCCCGTGTCGAGGGCGAGCCGCGCGTCGGGCTCCCCGGGCGCGGCGCCGAAGCCGTACACCGGCCCGCTCTCCGCACCGACGAACAAATGGAACTCCCCCTCCTCCAGCCGGACTTCGACAAGCCCCGCACCGTCGAGCCCCTCCCTCTGCAGCCCGCGCAGCAGGGGCAGCGCGAACCAGTGTGCGCGCAGGGCGTCGGTGGGACGCCGCCGGCCGAGTTCCCCTTCGCCCCACTTCCCCAAGGCCTGGAGTACGGGCAGCAACTCCCGCCCATGCGAGGTGAGTTCGTACACGTAGGCCGCGCCCGGCGGAGGCAGCCTGCGGCGGGTGGTCAGCCCGTCCCGCTCCATGTCCTTCAGCCGTGAGGCGAGCACGTCCGTGCTCACACCGGGCAGATCGGCGTGCAGGTCCGTGTAGCGGCGCGGGCCGGCGAGCAGCTCCCGGACGATCAGCAGGGTCCAGCGGTCGCCGACGGTGTCGAGCGCGCGGGCGGCGGAACAGTACTGGTCGTAGCTTCGGCGAGGTGACATGGCACGCAGTCTAGACATGTCGTTGGACTTTCCAAGCTGGAACTTGGTAAAACCAAGCAACACAACGAACCGGAGGGGCGAGCGCGCATGGAGTTCCGGCAGTCGAACAAGTTGAGCGAGGTCTGTTACGAGATCCGCGGCCCGGTGATCGAGCACGCCGACGCGCTGGAGGCAGCGGGTCACAGCGTCCTGCGCCTGAACACCGGCAACCCCGCGCTCTTCGGTTTCGAGGCGCCGGAGGAGATCCTCCAGGACATGATCCGGATGCTCCCGCAGGCGCACGGCTACACGGATTCACGCGGCATCCTCTCCGCCCGCCGCGCCGTGGCCCAGCGCTACCAGGAGCGGGGCCTGGAGGTGGGCGTCGACGACGTCTTCCTCGGCAACGGCATCTCCGAGCTGATCTCGATGGCCGTACAGGCGCTGGTCGAGGACGGCGACGAGATCCTCATCCCGGCCCCCGACTTCCCCCTCTGGACGGCGGTCACCACGCTGGCGGGCGGCAAGGCGGTCCACTACCTGTGCGACGAGCAGGCCGACTGGTACCCCGACCTGGACGACATGGCGTCGAAGATCACGGACCGTACGAAAGCGGTTGTGATCATCAATCCGAACAACCCCACCGGCGCGGTCTACCCCAGGGAGATCATCGAGGGCATCCTCGACCTCGCCCGTCGGCACGGCCTGATGGTCTTCGCCGACGAGATCTACGACCAGATCCTGTACGACGACGCCGTGCACCACTCGGTGGCCGCGCTCGCCCCCGACCTGGTCGTCCTGACCTTCTGCGGCCTGTCGAAGACGTATCGGGTAGCCGGCTTCCGCTCGGGATGGCTGGTGATCACCGGCCCGAAGCAGCACGCGAGGAACTACCTGGAGGGCCTGACCATGCTGGCCTCCATGCGTCTGTGCGCCAACGCGCCCGCCCAGTACGCCATCCAGGCCGCGCTCGGCGGCCGGCAGTCCATCGACGACCTGACCGCCCCGGGCGGCAGGCTGTACGAACAGCGCACCGTGGCCTGGGAGAAGCTCAACGAGATCCCCGGCGTGTCGTGCGTGAAGCCGAAGGGCTCGCTGTACGCCTTCCCGCGTCTCGACCCCAAGGTGCACAAGATCCACGACGACGAGAAGTTCGTCCTGGACCTGCTGCTGAGGGAGAAGATCCAGGTGGTCCAGGGCACGGGCTTCAACTGGCCCACCCCCGACCACTTCCGCATCCTCACCCTTCCCCACGCGGACGACCTGGAGGCCGCCATCGGCCGGATCGGGCGCTTCCTGAGCGGGTACCGACAGTAGCGCCTCGCGCGTGCCGGACTGCGCCGGCCGACGCCCTGTGACACGGTGCTGTTCAGGCACGGCAGGAAGGGCACACGTGGGCGACCTGTTTCTCGTCCGGCACGGCGAGACCTCCTGGTCGCGCTCCGGCCGGCACACCGGATCGACGGACGTCCCGCTCACCGACCACGGGCGGGAGGAGGCGCGAAGGCTGGTGCCGCTGATCCGCTCGCACCGGATCGGGGCCGCGTTCGTCAGCCCGCTGCAGCGGGCCCGGGAGACGGCGGAGCTGATCGGGCTGCACGACGTCCGGGTCGACGCGGACCTGCGCGAGTGGGACTACGGCGGCTACGAGGGCGTCACGACCGTCGAGATCCAGCGCACCCGGCCGGGCTGGTTCCTGTTCACGGACGGCGTCGCGCCCGGACCGCCCGACCGTCCCGGGGAGACGCCCGAACAGGTCGCAGAGCGGGCCGACCGGATACTGGCCAAGGTCGACGCGGCGCACGCCAACACCGAGGGATGTGTGGTGCTGGTGGCGCACGGACACTTCCTGCGGGTGCTGACCGCCCGCCGGCTCGGACTGCCTGCGTCGGCGGGGGCGCTGTTCCAGCTGGCGACGGGGACGCTGTGCCGGCTGGGCACGGAGCACGGACGGCCGGTGATCGCCGGCTGGAATGTCAGACCCCGGTCGTAGCCTTCGAGGAGGAGGCCGGGGCAGCATTCGGAGGGAGTACGCCGTGACACGACCGCCGACCGCCGCGCAGCGGCGTGTGATCGACGCCGCCGATCCGGTCACCGGGCGACTGCGGGGTACGGAGGCGCAGCTCACGGCCCTGGTGAGACACGGGCTCGCGTTCCGCCACCCGCGCCCGCCGCACGACCACTTCCTGACCCCGGCGGGGCATCGGATACGGGAGGCGGGGGCGGTGACCGTTGTCGCGCCCGCTCCCCCGTCCCCGAAGGAGGAGACCGACGCCGGCGTGTTCGCCGCGCGTGTCGGGGGCGAGGAGGGCGCCGGGCCGGCCGGTCCCGCTCGGACCCGCGAGGTGCACAGTGCCTGGCAGGGACTGCTGGAGCTGCGCCGCATGACCAACCCGGACGGGGGCACGGACCGGCCCTGCGGCTGGGAGCGCACGCATCTCGTGCGAGCCGCCGCGCTCGCCCTGGAGGCGGCCGGCTACCGCCCCGCCGGGCCCGAGGGCACGGACGGCTACCGGGTGCGCGCGACCCCGCAGCCGGAGGCGGTGGCCGTGCACGGGCCGGACGACGCGACGCTGCGGGCCTGTGCGACCACACTGGAGAAAGCGGGCTGGCAGGTCGGCGAGCACACCGATCCCCGGACGAGAGCGCGCTATCTGCTGGCTTCCCCACGCCGGGTGTGACGGACATGCCAAGATCGATGCCCAGTGCATCCAGTGCATCCAGTGCATCGAATTGCATCGAATGCTCGTCGACGAGAAGGGGAAGCTGTGAGCGAGCCGTATTCCGTCCGGATCACCGTCCGCGGTTACGAGACGGACGTGCAGGGCCATGTGAACCAGAGCGTGTACATCAACTACGCGGAACACGCCCGCTGGTCCCTGCTGCAGGCCGCGGGCATCAGTCAGGCCGACCTGCTGGGCAGGGGCGTGGGCCCGGTCGGCCTGGAGACGACCATCCGGTACAAGCGTGAACTCCTCGCCGGGGAGGAGATCGACGTCACCTGCGCCTTCGAGTGGGGCAGCGGGAAGACGTTCCGGATCCAGCAGACCATCCGCAAGGCCGACGGCACGGTCGCCGCCGAACTCACGTCGATCGGCGGCCTGTTGGACCTGGAGAAGCGCCGGATGATCGCGAACCCGCACGACTGCTTCAAGGAACTGGCCAAAGACCCCGGCCTGTTCGAACTTTAGGGCCGGGCCGGTCCCCGTCGAGCCGGGAGATCACACCGGCTCCCGCTCCTGTTCGGTGTCGTACGTCGCGCGTGCCTCGGCGATGTAGACCCTGTTGCGCTCCGCCCAGTCGGTGAGGCGCTGCAGTGTCTCGTGCAACTCACGGGCCATCGGGGTGAGTTCGTACTCCACCTTCGGCGGCGCCGTCGGGTACACGGTGCGGGCCGTCGCGCTCCAGGTTGCGCAGTGTCAAGGTCAGCATGCGACGACCCCGCCCGGTAGACCTTCTACCGTGAACTGCCGCCGATCGGCGACGAGTTCGTCCCGAGGCGTCGGCTGTGAGCGGGCTCGACAGCAAGCGCCTGGCCGGGGAAGGACACGAACCCGCGCTGGCGATGGCGCAGTTCACCCGTTGGGTGCGCGAGGTGAGCGGCGGCGCGCAGCCGGTGGCGGGGAACCGGTTCCCCTCGACCGGAGTTCTCGGGTCGCTCAGCCCTGCGCGGTGATACGCGCCAGGCGCTGTGCCTCCTCGCGGGTGGAGCGGGCGATCTCGTCCTCGTCGGCGTGCAACAGACGTCCGTTCTCGACGATCTGACGGCCGTTCACGAAGGAGGCGGTGACCGGGGCCGCCGCTCCGAAGACCAGCGCGGTCACCGGGTCGGCGATGGAAGCGTGGGCGAGGGTGTCCAGCCGCCACAGCACCAGGTCGGCGAGCTTGCCCGGCTCCAGGGAGCCGATCTCCCGTGCCCGGCCGAGGACTTGGGCCCCGCCGAACGTGCCCAGGCGCAGCGCCTGACGGGCGTTCAGGGCGGCTTCCCGGTGGGCGCCGAGGCGGTTGATGAGGAGGGCGTTGCGCAGTTCGGTGTGGAGTTCGCCGGACTCGTTCGACGCCGTGCCGTCGACGCCGAGACCGACCGGGACGCCGGCCGCCAGCATGTCGGGGACGCGGGCGATGCCGGCCGCCAGCCGGGCGTTGGACGACGGACAGTGGGCGACCCCCGTCTTCGTCCGGGCGAAGGCGTCGATGTCGGAGTCGTTCATGTGGACGCAGTGCGCCATCCACACGTCCTCGCCGAGCCAGCCGGTGGACTCGAAGTAGTCGGTCGGGCCCATGCCGAACAGCTCGTGGCAGAACTTCTCCTCCTCGACCGTCTCCGAGCCGTGCGTGTGCAGGCGCACGCCCAGACGGCGCGCCAACTCCGCTCCCTGGCTCAGCAGTTCGGTGGACACCGAGAAGGGCGAGCAGGGGGCGACGGCGATCTGGGTCATCGCGTCGAAGGAGGCGTCGTGGTGCTGCCCGACGGTCTCCTCGGTCGCGGCGAGCGCGCCTTCGAGGGTCTCGACGGCGAAGTCCGGGGGCAGGCCGCCGTCCTTCTCGCTGCGGTCCATGGAGCCGCGGGCGAGGGTGAAGCGGACGCCCATGTCGCGGGCGGCGCCGATGATCGCGCCGGACAGGTCGCCGGAGCCCTTCGGGAACACATAGTGGTGGTCCATGGCGGTGGTCACCCCGCCGCGGGCCATCATCGCGAGGGAGCCCTGGGCCGCCGCGCGGACCATCCGCTCGTCGATGCGCGCCCAGACGGGGTAGAGGGCGACGAGCCAGTCGAAGAGGTTGTGGTCGGTGGCCAGGCCCCGGGTGATCCACTGGTAGAAGTGGTGGTGGGTGTTGACCAGACCGGGAGTGACCAGGTGTCCGGTGGCGTCGATCCGGCGTACGACGTCGCCCAGGTCCGCCGGAGCCGTGCCCGCTCCGAGCGACTCGATGCGGTTGCCGGCGATGACGACGTATCCGGTGGCGTACTCGGTGTCCTGCGCGTCCACGGTCGCGATCGCCGCGTTCTCGATGACGATGCGCTGGGTCATGGTGAGTCCTTCGCTTTCGTGTCCGCTTCGTGTCCGCGTCAGAGGTTGGTGAGGTCCACCGGGATGCGCGCCTCGCAGCCGTCCCGCAGGACGGTGGCCTCGATCAGGCCGTACGGGCGGTCGGCGGCGAAGTACACGGCCCCGTCGGGGGTGGCGTTCTTCAGGCCGAACGGCTCCAGGTCCACCAGGAAGTGGTGCTTGTTGGGCAGCGAGAAGCGGACCTCGTCGATCTCTCCGCGGCGGTCGATGATCCGCGAGCCCATCTGGTACAGGGTCTGCTGCAGCGACAGCGAGTACGTCTCGGCGAAGGCCCTAAGCATGTGCTGCTTGGTCTGCTCGTAGGACTCCTCCCAGTCGGGCATCCGCTGCTCGTCGTCGGACCAGTTGAAGCGCCAGCGGGCGGAGACCTGCGTGGCCAGGATGCGGTCGTGGGCCTCGGGGAGCGTCGTGTACTTGTCCTTGACGTACCCCCAGAACTCGGAGTCGGTGGAGTTCATGACCACCAAATCCTTCAGGCCCGAGACGACCTCCCATGACGTACCGTCAAAAGTGATCTGGGCGAGGCGGGTTTCCTGTCCCTGACGGACGAACGAGTGCTTGCTCCGCGGGGTGTCGATCCGCTCCCAGGCGTACTCCTCGATCCTGATCCGGGCCGTGCCTATCGGCTCCTGACTCGTCACGAAGTGCCGGGCGAGGTGGATGCCGAACTGCTCGGCCGACTCGATGCCGTGCTCCTTGGCGAACGCGTACACCGTGTTCTTGGTGGTGTCGGTCGGCAGGACGTTGGCGTTGGAGCCGGAGTAGTGGACCTCGTCCATGTCGCCGCTCAGCGACACCGACACGTTGAGATCCTTGATGTGATGGGTGGCGCCGTCCCGCGTGATCTTGACGACTCGGTTCTCGGCCTTGCCGTACTGGTTCTGTCCCAGGATGGGCATGTAGCTAGCTCCCTCGGTATACGGAGTAGCCGAACGGGTTGAGCAGCAGCGGTACGTGGTAGTGCTCGCCGGGCACGACGGCGAACGTGATCGCCACCTCCGGGAAGAACACTCCGGCGGCACCGCTGTCCCGATTCGCGGGGGCGTCCTGCTGCGCATCGGCTTGCTGGTTCACATCATTCTCGAAGTACGCCTCGACCGCGAAGTCGAGGCGTGCGTGGATGGTCCCCTCCGGCAGCGCCGGGAGGTCCTTGCACCGGCCGTCCTCGTCGGTCGTGGAGCCGCCGAGCGCCTGCCAGGCCGCGGCACGGCCCGTGCGGGCCGCGAGACGGACGGCGACGCCGGCGGCGGGGCGGCCGACGGAGGTGTCCAGGATGTGGGTGGACACCGAGGCGGTGGTGCTGGTGCTCATGGCGGTTCTCAGTCCTCTTCGACGAGCCGGGCGAGCCGGATACGGTTGATCTTGCCCAGTTCGGTGCGGACGATCTCCCGCTCCTGCTCGGGCGCGTTGCCGAGGCGCTCCCTGACCGCATCCCGCAGCTGCTCTGCGGTGCGACCGGTGGCGCAGATCAGGAAGACCTGGCCGAACTTCTCCTGGTAGGCCAGGTTCAGTTCGAGCATCTGCGCCTTCAGCTCCTCGGAGGCGCCGGCCATGCCGCGCTGTTCACGGGCCGAGGTCGGGTCGCCGGGCTTGGGGCGGCCGATCGGGGGATGCCCGGCCATCGCCTCCGCGAGGTCCGCCGCGGTCAGGTCGGCCATGGCCGCGTCACTGGCGGCGTACAGGTCGTCGGCGATGGCGTAGGGGCGGGCCGCGAGCAGTCGGCTCGCCCACGCCGTGGCGGCGCACGCCTCGTGGAGGACGGCGCGGGCCGCGGACTCCCCGAGTTCGTTGAACCGGGCCAGGCCCGGGGGCGTGGAAGTCGAAGTCACGGGAGCCTCCGTGGCCGCGAGACGGCCTTCGTGCTTGAGCGGGCTGCGTTCAGCTAACGCCTCTCCCGAACACAGCGTCAACACTTTGTTGAAAATTCCGGGTAACGAAACCCGGCCCAGCCTCCCGGCCCAGGCCTCCCCCGGGCCCCCGGCCTCACTCAGACCTCGCTCAGGCCTCCTTCTCCCGGTTGAGGTAGTTGTAGACCGTGAAGCGGCTCACCCCGAGCGCGCTCGCCACGGTCTCCACGCCGTGCCGTACGGAGAATGCACCGCGCGCCTCGAGCATCCGTACGACCTCCTGCTTGGCCTTGCGGTCGAGGTCGGCGAGGGGCTTGCCCTTCTTGCGCTCCATCGCGGCCAGGATGTGATCGAGGGAGTCGGCGAGCTGTGGCAGACGTACGGCGACGGTCTCGACGCCCGCCCAGGCCAGGACGACGTCGTCGACGCCGGCCTCGTCGGGCGGAAGCATCTCGGCGCCCATCGCGTCGACCAGCGGCTTCACCGCCGCGATGAAGGCCTCGTCACCCCTCGCGTTCACTCGCCCTCCCCGAGGACGTTGACCTGGAGGGAGATGCGGGTGGCGCCCGCGCCCAGGGACTTGCGCAGCAGGGCGTCCACGGCGGCGAGCACCGCGTCGGCGGCACCCTCCACGGTGTTGCCGAACGGCCCGACGTCCACCGCGTCCAGGTCGGCCGCCTCGATCACCTCGCGGGCGACCAGCGCGTGCGCGGGCGCCTCGTCGAGGTCGAAGGGCTCGGTGGTGAACTCCACTTTCAGTCGCATCGCGCCCCACATCTCTCTGAACCGGACCGGACCGTCGACGCCCGGACCCCGACCTTAACGGACCCGGCGGACGACCACCCGGGACTCGGGATTCCCCCTCGGCCGGGCGACAACAGCAGCTCGCAAACGGGGGCCGCGACCACGGAAACCCGTTCCCGGCACCCCGATCCCGCCTCCGCGCCCCCTTGACAATCCAGGACACCGACCGACAATCTTCCAATACACAGAAATTTACTTCCGCATTACGGAAATACCTCACACGGGAGGGAGCGCGGAACCCCATGGGCTTCGAAGACCAGCGCTTCAGCGTCAACCTGTCGATCCTCTTCACGGAACTCCCGCTCCTAAAGCGTCCCGCGGCAGCCGCCGCGGCCGGCTTCACCGCGGTCGAGCTGTGGTGGCCCTGGATCGACTCCCCCACCCCCGAGCGGTCCGAGCTCGACGCCCTGAAGAGCGCGATCGACGACGCGGGCGTCCGGCTCACCGGCCTCAACTTCTACGCCGGACAGCTCCCGGGCCCCGACCGCGGCGCCCTGTCACTGCCCGGCGAGGAGTCGGAGCGGTTTTGCGCCAACGTCGACGTGGTCGCCGACTTCGCACAGTCCCTGGGCTGCACCGCGCTGAACGCCCTGTACGGCAACCGCGTCGACGGCGTCGACCCGGCCGAGCAGGACGCCCTCGCGCTGGAGAACCTGACCCTCGCGGCCCGGGCCGCGCACCGGATCGGCGCGATCCTGCTGATCGAGGCGCTGAACCGACTCGAGTCGCCGCGGTATCCGCTGGTGAGCGCACCGGCCGCGGCCGGGATCGTCGACAAGGTCAACGAGGCGACGGGGCTCGGCAACGCGAAGTTCCTGATGGACCTGTACCACCTGTCGATGAATGGCGAGGACCTGCCGTCGGTGATCGAGCGGTACGCGCCGATCACCGGCCATGTGCAGATCGCCGACACCCCGGGCCGCGGCGCGCCCGGCACGGGGACGCTGCCGCTGGAGGAGCTCCTCGATCAGCTGAGGAAGTCCGGATACGACGGCCGGGTCGGCCTGGAGTACAAGCCGGACGACCGCCCGAGCGCCGAGGCCTTCGACTGGCTGCCCCACTGACCCCCGTACCGAGAGGCACCCTGATGAGCAACGCACTCCCCAAGGTGGCCTGGATCGGCCTCGGCATCATGGGCTCCCCCATGTCCGAGAACCTGATCAAGGCGGGTTACGACGTCACCGGCTTCCCCCTGGAGCAGCACAAGCTGGACCGGCTCACCGCCGTCGGCGGCACCGCGGCGGCGTCCATCGCCGAAGCCGTCCGCGACGCCGACGTCGTGATCACCATGGTTCCCGCCTCCCCGCAGGTCTAGGCCATCGCCTACGGCCCGGACGGCATCCTGGCCCACGCTCGGTCCGGCGCGCTCCTCGTCGACATGTCCTCGATCACCCCGCAGACCTCGGTCGACCTCGCGCGAGCGGCGAGGGACAAGGGCATCCCGGGCCCTCGACGCCCCCGTGTCCGGCGGTGAGGCCGGCGCCGTCGAGGCCGTGCTGTCCATCATGGTCGGCGGTGAGCAGGCCGACTTCGACGAGGCGAAGCCCCTTTTCGAGGCCCTCGGAAAGACAGTGAGGACCGCGCCGGTGTGTCAGCCAGTGCGGTGGTGAAGGATCCGAGCCGCCCTTCTCGACCCTGCGGGAAGGCGTGCCCGGTTGCGTCGTACCCGCCGCGGTCCCGCCCGCACCCGAGCCCCGTCCGGCGTGCGGATCCGCCCCGTCCGCAGGAGGCTGAGGGCATGGGCAATCCGACGCAGTTTCCGCACATCGTGGTCCATCCCCCGGCCCTGGACGGATCCCGCCGCGTCACCTCGGGCGATGCCGTCCTCGGGGTCGCCTCGCATCTCGACGACGTCGTCGAGATCCTGCGTCTGGCCGACCTGGACCGGATCGAGGTGGAGGAGAGCGACCTCATCGAGTGGCAGGGCGGCGGCCCCGAGGACTGGCCGGGGCTGTCCGAGCCGCACGGGGCATAGGACACGCCAACCTCAAATCAACCTCTGAACATGGTTCAGCAGGCTTCAACCGCCTCCGGGGCAGGGCACATTGTCGTCACGCGGGGCCCGCCGACACGGGGGCGGCGGGCCCCGCCACGGGGGTGATGACATGAGCGGTGGTACGTCGGTCCGGCTGGAGCCGTACGAGGTCGCGCTGTTGCGGGGTGGTTCCGGGGCCGCGGTCACGGTGGCCGTGCTCGCCCTGCATCTGCGGGGACTGATCGAGGTGGGCCGGCCTGGGAGGATCCGGGCGACGGGGACGGCGCCCTCCGAGGACGCGGGCGACGACCTCCCTCCCCTGCCCGCGGCTGTGTACGCGACACTCCAACGGTTCGTGAGCATCCCGGAGTTGGAGTCCCGACCGGACGTGCACGGGGCGCTCGCGGAGCTGCGCGCCGGGCTCGTGGCGGCCGGCATGCTGCGTTCTCTCCCGCCGCGCCGGACCCGTACCGCCCGGCGCACGCTGAGCGCCCTTCGCCTGGAACATCCCCTGCCGACTCTGCCGGCCGACCGCAAGGGACTGCCGTCGGACGACATCCTGATGGCGGTGGCCCTGCACGGGGAGGCCGCCCTGAGCGTGCTGGCCGCGCGCTTCGCCCTGCGGGCGGGGCTGACCGCCCGCGCGGAGGTGGCGGACAAGGGTTTCCACCGACGCGCTCCCCGAGGCGGCGGCACGGGAGGCTTCATGTACTCCTGCGGCGGAGGCGGCACGGACTGAGCCCAGCAGAAACAAGGGGCGCCCCCTCCTTCCGGAGGTTCCTGGGGGCGCCCCTTCTCCATGGCCTCTTACGTCCTCTCGGGCAGACTCTGGCCTCCATGGCCAGACGGGTCAGGCGGGTCAGGCGGGTCAGACCTTCAGCGTTCTGATCGACGTCGGCGCGTGCTCCGGCTCAGTGGCGATCTCCTCGAACTCCACGACGTTTCTATGTCGTTGGTGCCGCTCATCGAGATGTTGGTGACGCGTTCCAGGATCGCCTCCACGACGACCGGCACCTGGAACTCCGCGGCGAGTTTCCTGGCCTGCTCGAAGGCCGCGCCCAGATCGGCCGGGTCCGTCACCCGGATCGCCTTGCAGCCGAGGCGGCGCTGGGAGTGGCGAAGGCCGACCCACGCACTGGTGACGCCCTCACGCTTGAGGATCTCGACTGCCGCGCGGGCAGCGGTCATACGAGCCATGGAGTTACTCCTGCTTCGCCTGATTCAACTGGTCCAGCTGGTTCAGCTGCTTCAACTGGTTCAGCTGCCGGATTCCGCTCAAGAGACGGACAAGCGGGGGCCGAAGGAGGACGATGGGGGCCATGCCCGAGAGCGTGCCGGTGCGCTGCCCGGCCTGTCGGCGCGAGCGCCTCTACACCGCGCCGTCCTACCCGTGTGCGTGCGGTTCCCCCGTCACGCCGGTGCTCGACCGGCGGACGGCGCCGACGGCCGTCGCACACCGGGCGTGGGACGACGAGTGGATCGCCTTGCGGTGCCGCGCCTGCGGCCGCCGTGACCAGTTCCCCCGCCCGGAGTTCGGCTGCGCCTGCGGAACAACGCTACGGATCCCGGTGGCCGAGCCCAAGCCGGAAACAGCGCCGGCACCGGAGGCGGAACCGGCACAGGCGCCCGCGCCCGCACCGGCGGCACGACGGCCCGCCTTCCGGCCCGTCGCCATCCGCACCGCGCTCGACGCGGTCAAGGCCACCGCCCTGTACCTGAACTGGCTCGGGCACGAGGGCATACGGCGGGCCGACCAGCGGCCCACCTGCGGCATCGGCCTGGCCGCCCGCGGGCTCCTGGTCCAGGTGGACCCGAGCGTGCGCCCGGCCTCACTGCGGGACGTGGAGTGTCTGTGGCTGACGGCCATGACGGAGTCCGCGGACTGCGTCTACTTCTCCCTCGCCGGATACGACGCAGACGCCCGCGCCCGCGCAGACCAACTGCACGTCCCGCTCTTCGTGCTGGACCTCGCGGGCACTCCACAGCCGGTCAACGCGCTCGCCGACGCCCTCGACGCCCGAGGCGGCAACCGCTACCGGGGTAGGTAACCGCTGCCCGGGGCAGTAACCGCCAACGACCGTGTTTCTCATACGGTGCGTCTCAAGCGGTTCGATACTTCTCCCGCAGTTCGATCTTGCGCACCTTCCCGGAGACGGTCATCGGGAAGGCGTCCAGGATCTGCAGCCTGCTCGGGATCTTGTAATGCGCCAGCCGGCCCTCGCAGTACGCGCGCAGTTCCTCCAGGGTCAGGAGGTCCGCCGCGTCGTGCGGGATCACACACGCGAGAACCTCCTCGCCGTACCTCTCGTGCGGGACGCCGACGACCTGGACGTCCCTGATCTTCGGGTGGGCGTAGAGGAACTCCTCGATCTCGCGCGGGTAGATGTTCTCCCCGCCGCGGATGATCATGTCCTTGATGCGGCCGACGATCTCGACGTAGCCGTCTTCGCGCATCACCGCCAGGTCCCCGGTGTGCATCCAGCGTCCCGCGTCGATCGACTCGGCGGTCTTCTCGGGCTCGTTCCAGTATCCGAGCATCACGCTGTAGCCGCGGGTGCACAACTCGCCCGAGACGCCCCGGGGTTGGGTGACCCCGCTCACAGGGTCGATCACCTTCACCTCGAGGTGCGGCAGGACGCGGCCGACGGTGTTGGTGCGGTGCTCCAGGTCGTCGTCGCGGCGGGTCTGGGTGGAGACGGGCGAGGTCTCGGTCATGCCGTAACAGATCGACACCTCCGCCATGTTCATCTCGGCGACGACCCGCTTCATCACCTCGACCGGGCAGGGCGAGCCCGCCATGATGCCGGTGCGCAGCGAGGAGAGGTCGTAGGTCGCGAAGTCGGGCAGGTTCAGCTCCGCGATGAACATCGTCGGGACGCCGTACAGCGATGTGCACCGCTCCTGCTGGACCGCCTGCAGCGTGGCCTTCGGGTCGAACGACGGGGCCGGGATGACGATGCAGGCGCCGTGCGAGGTGGCCGCGAGGTTTCCCATCACCATGCCGAAACAGTGGTAGAAGGGCACCGGGACGCAGATCCGGTCCTGCTCGCTGTAGGCGATCAACTCGCCGACGAAGTAACCGTTGTTGAGAATGTTGTGGTGGGAGAGGGTGGCCCCCTTGGGGAAGCCCGTTGTGCCCGAGGTGTACTGGATGTTGATGGGGTCGTCGCAGGACAACTCCTGTGCCCGGAGCACGAGTTCCGCACGCAGTTCGAGCGTGCCGCGCGCGATGAGCGCCGCCCAGCTCGGATCGTCGATGTAAACGGTCTCCCGCAGTTTCGGGCAGTTGCGGCGCACCTCCTCGACCATCGCCCGGTAGTCGCTCGTCTTGTGGATGAGCGAGGCGAACAGCACCGAGATTCCGGCCTGGTTGAGGACGTACTCGACCTCGTGGGTGCGGTAGGCCGGGTTGATGTTCACCATGATCGCGCCGATGCGGGCGGTGGCGTACTGGACCAGTGCCCACTCGGCGCAGTTGACGGCCCAGATGCCCACCCGGTCGCCCTTGGCGACCCCGCTCGCGAGCAGCGCGCAGGCCAGCCGGTCGACGTCCGCCACGAATTCGGTGTACGTCCAGCGCCGCCCGGACGCCATGTCGACCAGCGCCTCGCGGTCCGGCCAGCGCGCCGCGGTCCGGTCCAGATCGGCCCCGATGGTGTCCCCGAGCAGCGCGGTGGCGCTCGTCCCGTGCGCGTACGAGGAACCCGACGTCTGCCCAGAGGTCTGCCCCGACGTCTGCGGGGACGACGGCCCGCTCACCGGAAGTCCTCCTCGCGGTACTCCGCCGTCGAGCCGGCGGCCGTCGCCTCGCGCAGCTCGATCCGGCGGATCTTTCCGCTGACGGTCTTGGGCAGCGGCGCGAACTCCAGGCGGCGGACCCGCTTGTAGGCGGCGAGGACCTGGCGGGAGTGCTCGAACAGCACCTTCGCGGTGTCGGGGCCCGGCTCCCATCCCTCGGCGAGGACGACGTAGGCCTTGGGCACGGCGAGGCGCAGCTCGTCCGGGGCGGGGACGACGGCTGCCTCGGCGACCGCCTCGTGCTCCAGCAGCGCGCTCTCCAGCTCGAAGGGGCTGATCTTGTAGTCGGAGGCCTTGAAGACGTCGTCGGCCCGCCCGACATAGGTGATGTAACCGTTCTCGTCGCGGTTGCCGATGTCACCGGTGCGGTAGTAGCCGCCGGCCATCGCCTCCGCCGTACGGTCGGCGTCGCCGTGGTAACCGGTCATCAGGCCGACCGGCCGGGCCGACAGGTCGAGCGCGATCTCGCCCTCCTGCGCGCCCGGCGCGCCGGACACCGGGTCCAGGAGCTCCACCCGGTAGCCGGGGCTGGGCCGGCCCATCGAGCCGGTCTTCAGTTCCTGTCCGGGGCTGTTGGCGATCTGCACGGCCGTCTCGGTCTGGCCGAAGCCGTCCCGGACGGTCACCCCCCAGGCGCGGCGCACCTGGTCGATGACCTCGGGGTTGAGGGGCTCGCCCGCGGCCACGGCCTCGCGGGGCGGGATCCGCAGCTGGGTGAGGTCGGCCTGGATGAGCATGCGCCAGACGGTGGGCGGCGCGCAGAAGGTCGTCACGCCCGCCCGGTCCATCTCCGTCATCAGCCGGGCGGGGTCGAAGCGGGTGTAGTTGTGGATGAAAACGGTTGCTTCGGCGTTCCACGGGGCGAAGAGGTTGGACCAGGCGTGCTTGGCCCAGCCGGGCGAGGAGATGTTGAGGTGGACGTCGCCGGGCTTGAGCCCGATCCAGTACATCGTCGCCAGGTGCCCGACCGGGTACGAGGTGTGGGTGTGCTCCACCAGCTTGGGGCGGGCGGTCGTGCCGGAGGTGAAGTAGAGCATCAGCGGATCGTCGGCGAGGGTGGGACCGTCGGGGGTGAAGCCGGCCGGGGCGGTGTAGGCGTCCTCGTACGGCTGCCAGCCCTCGGGTGCGCCACCGACCGCGATGCGCGAGTAGCGGCCCGGGACCTCGTCGAACTTGCCGGTGTCCGCGGACCGCACGAGGACGTGGCGGACCCGGCCGCGTTCGACGCGGTCGGCCAGGTCGGCGGGGCCGAGCAGCGGGGTGGCCGGGATGACGACGGCGCGCAGTTTCATCGCGGCCAGCGCCGTCTCCCACAGTTCGGCCTGGTTGCCGAGCATGACGAGGATCCGGTCCTCGGCGGCGACCCCACGGCCGCGCAGCCAGTTCGCGATCCGGTCGGAGCGCTCCGACAGCTCGGCGAAGGTGAGACGCGTTTCGGAACCGTCTTCTTCCACGATGTGCAGGGCGGTGCGGTCGTTGCCGTCGGCGATGACGTCGAACCAGTCGAGGGCCCAGTTGAAGTGCTCGGGGCGGGGCCACTCGAAACGCTCGTAAGCGGTTGTGTAGTCCTCGCGGTGTGCCAGCAGGAAGTCGCGGGCTCTGCGGAAACGCCCCGTCGCCGTCGTCATCTGTCCTCCTTGCTCTGTCGGTCGTTACCGCGGAACGCTTCTCCGGTGCGCCTTGGCGGCATACTCCCGTGGTGCCGAACCATTGCCGGGCGGCTCTCTGCCATCGTGTAATCCGTGGTGCAGGTCTCACTACCCCCGAACGGGGGTGTGCGGTACCAGGCCGCACGGAAAGGGCGAGAACGTGGCAGCAGACGCGGCCGGAACGGTGGAGATGCGCGGGGCACTGGCGCGGCTGCGGCGCGCGACGGGGCTGCCGGTCGCCTTCGGCGGCCTGGTCGAGCCGGGGCGCCGGCAGATGCGGATCAGTGAGTTCAGCGGCGCGCGGGGTCTCGCGCTGCGCGGACTGGCGGTGACCTCGGGCAACGGTCTCGGCGGCAAGGCCGTCGCGCTGGCCCGTCCGTGCGCGGTGAGCGACTACTCCCTGTCCCGGCAGATCAGCCACGAGTACGACGCGGCCGTCGCCGAGGAGGGGCTGCGTTCGGTGCTGGCGATCCCGGTGATCGTGCGGCGCCGGGTGCGCGGGGTGCTGTACGGCGCCCTGCGCACGGCGCAGCCGTTGGGCGACCGCACGCTGACCGCGGCCGTGCAGGTGGCGCGGGACGTGGAGCAGGCGCTGGTGGCCCGGGACCAGGCGCGCGAGCTGCTGACGGCGGCCCGGCCGGGCGCCCCGGGCGGCGTGGCCGGCCCGGGCGGCGGTCGGCAGGCCGGTCCGGAGGCCGGTCCGGGGGCCGGCGCTGCGGCCGGCTGGGAGCAGGTGCGCGAGGCGCACGCGGCCCTGCGCGCCCTGGCTCCGCGGATCACCGACCCGATGCTGCGCGCCGAGCTCCTCGACGCCTGCGGGCTGCTCACCTCCGGCAGCGGCGACGCCGAGCAGGTCACGCTCGCCGCGCGCGAGCTGGACGTGCTGGCCTGCGTGGCGGCGGGGGCGACGAACGCGGCCACGGCCGAGCGGCTGGGGCTGCGCCCGGAGACCGTCAAGGGGTATCTCAGGTCGGCGATGCGCAGGCTGGGCGCGCACACCCGGGGAGAGGCGGTGGTCCTGGCCCGCAGGGCGGGTCTGCTGCCGTAGCGGGGGCGCGCAACACGGCTGTAGCGCGGAGCGTGCAGGATGCCGGGAGCAGCGATCACATCAAGCCAGGGAGGTGCCTCACGACAAGAGACCATTCACGCGCAGCCGTCATGAATTTCCCCATGCGTCACGTTGTTATATCCCTCACCACGCCGCGTCTCCGAATTTCAAAGAGTCGTTGCCTAGAATTTGGCCAGGACACGACACTCGGAGGGGAGCGGTGACCGTGCGACGGGAGTTCAAGGAGCCTGCCAGATGCCGCCCCGACCTGGTCATCGGCAGGGAAGAGCTGTTCACGGCCGCCCGTGAGCAGCTGTCTCGCGGCGGCAGTGTGCTGCTGCACGGCCCCGCCGGAATAGGAAAGTCGACCGTGCTGCGGGCATTGGCCGCGGATTACGGCGAGGCGGCGCGCACCGTGCTGCGCTGCTCGGCGACCGAGTCCGAATCCCACCTCCCGTTCCTGGCCCTGGCCGATCTCTTCGGTCTGGTCCTCGACGAGATCTCGGACAGGCTGCCCGCCGCCCAGCGCACGGCGCTGGAGTCGGCGCTCACCGGCCGAGGCGAGTCGACGCTGCAACGCGACGGTCTCGCCCTGCGTCTGGCCGTGCTGTCCGCCCTGCGCGCCCTCGCCGCCGCGGGCCCCGTGCTGCTCGTCGCCGACGACCTCCAGTGGCTGGACTCGGCCAGCGCCGAACTCCTCGGCTTCGCCGCCCGCCGCCTCGGCGACACCCCCGTCCAACTGCTGTGCGCGGTGCGGACGGAGGGCCAGGAGTACGACCGTCATCTACGCGCGTCCCCGCCCGACACCCTCGCCGTCCGGCTGAACCCCCTCTCCCGTGCCCAGGTCTCCGCGCTGCTCGACCACCGCGGCTACACCGACCTGCCCCGCTCGACGGTCCGCGAGGTCCACCGCACCAGCGGCGGCAACCCCCTGTTCGCGCTGGAGCTCGGCCGCGCCCTCGGCGAGAACCCGACCCCGCCCCGCCCGGGCGAGCCGCTGCCGGTGCCGACCTCGCTGCGCGCCCTGGTGCTCAGCCGTCTCGACATGCTCTCCGACGAAGCCCGCCGCACGCTGCTCGTGGCCAGCGCCGGCGCCCGCCCCACGCTGGCCCTGTTGCACGCGGCCGGCCGGGAGAACGCCGAGGCCGAGACCGCGCAGGCCGCGGCGCTCGGGCTGCTGGCGACGGAGCCGGAGGGTCCTGCCGTACGGTTCGCGCATCCGCTGATCTCGGCCGCGCTGTACGCGGAGGCGCCCGCGCAGGAACGCCGGGCCGCGCACGCCGCGCTCTCCACGGCCGCCTCCGACCCGATCGAGCGGGCCCGCAACCTCGCCCTGGCCACCACCGGCACCGACCCGGAGGTGGCCGCCCGGCTCGCCGAGGCGGCGGCCCTGGCCCGGGACCGGGGCGCCCCGTCGGTCGCCGCCTCGCTCGGGCTGCTGGCCGCCCGGCACACCCCGCCGGACGGCGTCCCCGCCCCGGACGACCGGCGGCTGCAGGCCGCCGAGGACGCCATCACGGCCGGCGAGGTGGATCTCGCCCGGGACATCGCGCGCGAGGTGCTGACCCGGGCGACCGTGCCCGCCGAGCGGATCCGGGCCTGGGAGGTGGTGATCGAGGCCGCCGGACAGTCCCTCGGCGAGGTCGACGCCGTCTTCCCGCAGGCCCTCGCCGACGCCGGCGACGACCCGCGGCTGCTCGCCCTGGTCCACTACCGGCTGGCCTGGCGCAAGCTGATCGTCGAGGGCGACTTCGCGCAGGCCCGGCAGGAGGCCGCGCACACGGCGGAGCTGGCCGCACGCGGCGGCGACCGGCGCACCGAGCTGATGGCGCTGTCCTTCCAGGGGCACACCGAGGCCCTGATGGGCCATCCGAACGCCCCCGCGACCATCAAGCGGGCCCTGAAGGAGCCTCAGGACCCGTATGTGGCCTGCCATCACAACGGGGTCGGCGCGGCCCGGTTCCGCTGGCTGCTGATGAGCGACCAGTTGCCCGAGGCCCGGTCGACCATCACCGCGCTGCTGCGCGAGGTGCGCCGGCGCGGCATGGTCGAGAGCGAGGTGCACTTCCAGCGTTTCCTCGCCGAGACCGAACTGCGCTCCGGGCACTGCGGGCGCGCCCTGGACCTGGCCCGCGAGAGCCTCAGGCTGGCCCGGGACTCGGGCATCGGCCTGGGCGCCTCCGCGATGCTCGCCTCCCTCGCCGAGGCCTCCGGCGGTGACGTCGACCGGGCGCTGGCGCTGGCCCGGGAGGCGGCGGAGCACGCCGAGGAGGACGGCGACCAGATGTACGTCTCCCGCGCCCTGGCCGCCCTCGGCCACGCCCAGTTGGTGGCCGGGGACGCGGCGGGCGCGGTCGGCTCGCTGCGTCGGGTGCGGAAGCTGGAGCAGGGCCTGGGCATCACCGATCCGGCGCGGGGCCGCTGGCAGGGCGACCTCGCCGAGGCGCTGGTGCGGGTCGGCGAGCCGGGCGAGGCGCAGGACGTCATCGACGTGACGCGCGAACACGCGCTGCGGCTGGGCCGCGAGAGCGTGCTGGCGGTGCTGGACCGGTCGGAGGCGCTGGTGCGGGCGGCGCTCGGCGACCACGAGGCGGCGCTGTCCCGGCTGACGTCGGTGCAGGACCGGCTCGCCAAGCTGGGGTACGGCCTGGAGGAGGCGCGGGCGACGTTCGCGCTGGCCCGGCTGCGCACCCTGCGGCCGGGGACGGTCCCGGGACCGACGTCGTACGACGAGGCGGCGCGGCTGTTCCGGCGGTGCCGGGCCCTGCCCTGGCTGCGTCAGGTGGACGCGGCCGCGGCGGAGGGGCAGGCACAGCCGGTCGCCGTCGCCCAGCCCTCGCCCGCCTCCGACGCCCTGGAGGGCCTGGCCTCGATGGAGCGTCAGGTCGCGGCGCTCGTCATGGAGGGCGCGACCAACCGGGAGATCGCGGCGCGTCTGTTCATCAGCGTCAAGACGGTCGAGGCGACCCTGACCCGGGTCTACCGCAAGCTGGGGATCCGTTCCCGGGTGGACATCGTCCGACTGGCGGCAGGGCGTCACGCGAAGTGAGGAATCCGCGGGTCAACCGCCCCTGAGGGGCTATCTACCCTTAGTGGGCTTCTCCTGGGTCTCCGCCCCGCGCGGCGGGCTCCCTCAGGCGGCCCCATCGGCGGCGGCTGTGGGTTCCCCGGGCGACCGAGGGTTTTCCCTGCCCCAACTCCCCTAGGGGGTTCCCTCATTGGGACGAGCGGGTTCCGGGTCCTAGCGTAAGGGACGTGCCGCTCGCCCGGGCACACGGGGGTCGGTCCCGCGACCCCCGTGCTCACCCCCACACCCGCGCGACCCCCCACCGGCCATCTCCACCGAGGAGTTCCATGTTCGGGCTCAACCGCGCCAAGAAAACCGCCGCCGTCCTCGCGGCGACCGCCGCCGCGGCAGCGACCGCACTGCTCAGCGCCCCCACCGCTGTCGCAGCGCCCCAGCCGATCGTCGGCGGCACGACGACCACGACCACGACGTACCCGTTCATGATGCAGATCACGGACGCCTCGCAGAACCAGTTCTGCGGCGGCACCCTCGTCTCTGCGACCAAGGTGGTCACGGCCGCCCACTGCATGGTCGGCGAGACCACGAGCAGCGTGCGCGTCGTCGGTGGGCGCACGTACCTCAACGGCACGAACGGCACGGTCAGCCGGGTGAGCAAGATCTGGATCAACCCGGACTACACGGACGCCACCAACGGCGACGACGTGGCCGTCCTGACCCTGTCGACGGCGATGCCGTACACCACGGCGTCGTATGTCTCCTCGTCCCAGACCGGCGTGTACGCGGCCGGCACCACGGCCCGCATCATCGGCTGGGGCACCACCTCGGAGAACGGCAGCTCCTCCAACCAGCTGCGGACCGCGACCGTCCCGATCGTGTCCGACACCAGCTGTGCGAGCTCCTACGGTTCGGACTACGTCAAGTCCGACATGGTTTGCGCCGGATACACCTCCGGCGGCACAGACACCTGCCAGGGCGACAGCGGCGGTCCCCTGCTCATCGGGGGCGTCCTGGCAGGGATCACTTCTTGGGGCGAGGGCTGCGCGGAGGCCGGTCACCCGGGTGTGTACACCCGGCTGACCACCTTCTCCAGCCTGGTGACGGCGCAGGTCAACGCGTAGTCACCGGGTCGCCCCCAAGAACCTCCTGAGTACCCCTCAGGGAAAGACCGGGGGGCGCTGCGAGCCTCCACG
Source organism: Streptomyces sp. NPDC050121 (assembly GCF_044460385.1). Lineage (NCBI taxonomy): Bacteria > Bacillati > Actinomycetota > Actinomycetes > Kitasatosporales > Streptomycetaceae > Streptomyces > Streptomyces sp. NPDC050121. Next base: position 262,495 of record NZ_JBITJV010000004.1, read on the forward strand.
AGCGGCCCGCAGCGCCCCCTATCCAAGCCCTCACCTCTCACCGGTGGGGGCTTCGGCCTGTTTCGGGGTCGTCCCCGACCGGGACGTCCCCCTTCGCGTCAGGGGCGTACGACGGTGGCGAACCGGATGTCGTGGGGCCGGCCCGGGTGCATCGCGGACAGCATCCGCTCGGCCTCTTCTGTCACCTCGTCCCGCTGGGCCTTGGTGAGGCGGCCGAAGGGCTCGATGACGAGCGCGTCCCGCTCCAGCTTCCACAGGCCCGCCAGGAAGCCGTCGACGAGGAGCGTGCAGTAGGCCTGGTTGCCCTGCCAGCTGCGGCCCCAGTACTGGGGCGGGACGACTCGGGTGCGGTCGGCGTGGGAGAGGAGGAGGTTGTCGAACTCGGGGAGGAAGCGCGGCGGGGCCGGGACCTGGGGGTCCGGGCGGGGGGCGTCGGGGAGGTCGAAGAGTTCCACGCCGTGCTCGTCGCGGAAGGTGAGCAGATGGGGGCGGAGTCGTTCGAAGGGCTCGCGCAGTCGGGTCAGGCCGGCCCAGGTCTGCATGTCCTTGACGGAGGCCGGGCCGAAGGCGGCCAGGTAGCGCAGGACGACATCGTCCGGCGCGGGCGCCGGTGCGGCGGGCCGGCCGAGCCAGTGCTCGGCGGTGGTCAGCGCGACCTGCCCGCTCCTGCCCCACAACCCGCGCGGGGTGACCTGGACGAGGGGCAGCCGGCACCGGGCGGCGACGGCGAGGGACCGGGGGTCGGCGTCCGGCCACTCCACGCAGAGCGCTTCGCGCAGTTGCTTCATGGTGCGCGGTTCGCTCTCGACGAGGTCGCGGGCGAGGACGGCGAGCCGGTCGAGGTCGACGCCGGCCAGGCCCTTGCGGAAGTACGTCAGCTCACGGTCGCGGGCAGGCTGGACGAACGGCCGCAGGGTCAGGCAGTCGTCGGCGGTATGGGCGTGGATGGTGGAGCGCATGCTGACGATGCGGACGACCTCGCGGCCGGCCATCGGCGTCGACAGCTTCTCCGGGACGAAGCCGTCGAGGCGGGCGGCGAGCGCGTAGTACGGCGGCTTGACGTTCTGCGCCTGAAGTCCGAGCAGGTGTTCGACGGCGGCCCCGGCCGACAGCGACGAGCGACGCAGCAACAGCTGCCGGTCGAGGGTGGCGCGGTTGAGGGCGCGGGCGCCGAGCACGGGGGCCGCCGGGGACGTCGTCTTCGTCATGCAGGGCAAGCTAACGCGGAATGAGGACAGTTGCTGTCCTCAAGGCACCCGGGCCGGGGCGCGCTGGGGATGTCCCCCTGCCCGTGCTGGGTATGCCGGATCGTGCCCCCGTCGGCGGCGAAACCAGGGCCTGTCCGGCGGATCAGGTCGCAGGAGAGCAGCGGCGCCTGATCGACGCAGGTGAGCGGGGAATGGTGCGTGCAGCTGCAAGGCGCAGGAGGGCGTCGACGCGATGGGGGTCCCCCCGCTCGAGCGAAGCCGAGCGGGGGGCGTGCCATTCCCCGCCTCTGCGGCATGATCCGCCGGACAGGCCCTAGCGTGCGCTCATGACGTCCACTCCGCGAAAGCACCTCGCCATGGCACTCGGGGTCGCCGTGCTGCTCGCCGCCGAGGTGACCACCGCCTTCGCCCAGCCCGCCGGGCCCTCCCCCACGCAGCAGTTGGGCGTAACCGGCGACGGCAGCCGAAGCGCCGTGGTCTCCATGTCCGAGGCACGCGGCGACACCCCGGCGCACATCCTGGCCCGGGAGAACGCGGCCGGCGTGCTGATCGACCACGCACTGTGCGCAGGAGGCCCGGCGGGTCCGGTAACCGCGGGCGACGCGAAGTGAGTCGGCCGACGCACGGCACGCTGCATCACGTCGAGCTGTGGGTGCCGGACCTCGACCGCGCCGTCACCTCGTTCGGCTGGCTGCTGGAGGCGTTGGGGCACACCCTCTTCCAGAGCTGGAGCGGTGGGCGCAGTTGGCGGCTCGGGGCGACCTATCTGGTCATCGAGCAGTCCCCGGCCCTCACCGCCGAACAGCACGACCGTTGCCGCCCGGGGCTGAACCATCTGGCGTTCCACGTCGACGACGCCGCCATGGTCGAGAGGCTGGCTGCCGACGCCGCGCAGCACGGCTGGCGCCTGATGTTCCCCGAGCGACACCCCTACGCCGGCGGCCGACAGCACTGCGCCGCCTATCTGGAGAACGAGGACGGCTTCGAGGTCGAACTCGTCGCGAGTCCAGGACGTGCGGCCGGGGGGCTGTGGTAGCTTGCCGAGGCCAGTCGTACCCATGTGCGTATCCGTACGTGCGCGGGTCAGGGAATCCGGTGTGACTCCGGAGCTGACGCGCAGCGGTAAGGGCGACGGGCGGGGCACCGGCCACTGGAGCATGATCGCGGTCCGGGCTCACCGAGACCCTCGTCGCGGACGTGTACGGCGTTCGCGCCAGCGTCACCCGCACCGGCCCCGACGACCGCCCGCACATACGGTTTCTGGGCCCACGGTGAGCGCATATCAGGACCACGCCAGGACCACGCCGTGACCGGACCAAGAGGAGCCGCCCAGTGACCAGTCGTGTCACCTTCGTCTCGCCTGCGACGAACGCGTCGCTGCGGCAGGGCCGTTTCGACGACGGGGGTTCGATCGACGCCGCCGGGCAGGCCCGGGCCCGGGGCGCGGCCAAAACCCTGCCCACGGCCGCGCGGGTCGTCGCCTCTCCGAGCGTGCGCTGCCGGGAGACGGCGGCCGCGCTCGGTCTCGACGCGGCGCAGTCGGCGGAGCCGGCCGATCTCGCGGGGCTGGACGTGGGGCGCTGGCGGGGCCTGACGCTCGCCGAGGTCGGCGCCGGGGAGCCGGAGGCGGTGGCCCGCTGGCTCGCCGATCCCGCGTCCGCACCCCATGGCGGGGAGTCCGTCGAGGAGTTGTGCGGGCGGGTGCGGCGTTGGCTGGAGACGGCCCAGGACATGGGCGGCCGTACGCTCGCCGTCGTCGAACCGGAGGTCGTACGAGCCGTGGTGGTCCATGTGCTGGGGGCGCCCCCGGCCGCCTTCTGGCGGGTCGACGTACCGCCGCTGACGGCCACCACGATCAGTGGGCGAAGCGGCCGCTGGAACCTGCGGATCGGCCATCCGCTGGACCCGTCCGAGCCGCACGCCGACGGCTCATGACGAGAAACCCGAGAGGGCCCGCGAACACTTCCGCGGGCCCTCTCGGGGTGTTGAACCGTGGTGTCGCACCATGCTGTTGAACTTGGTGTCGGACCTGTCAGTGCGGGGCCGCCGCCGCCGAGCCCGCGGACACGCCGGACGGCTTCGGGTGCAGCGCTCGCTCGGCCAGTTCACCGAAGACCAGGCCGAAGCCGGCCCACAACGTGACCTGCATCGCGAGCGCGGAGAGCCGGAACCGCCACAGCAGCGTGGCCGGGAAGTCCGCCGGTACCTCGTTGACGACGGGCAGGAACTCGTACGCCAGCCCAATGACCAGCACGAAGCCCAGGACGGCGGCGACGGTGGCGTTCCAGTTGCCCAGCTTCGGCGCGAGCCGCTTGCCCACGATCACGGCGGCGACCGCGAGAAGCACACTGAGCACCATCATCAGGAAGTACAGGGTGGTGCGCTTACCGATGGTGTCCGCGTCGCCGACGGACGGCGGGTTCGCCGGATACTTCAGGAACGGGACGACGTACACGGCGAGCAGAGCGGTGCCCGACAGCAGCAGCGCCGTGGCCCGGGGGCCGAAGCGGCCGACGCGGCCGAGCGCGAAGCAGTAGACGAGGGCGGCGATACCGCCGAACGCCACCCCGTAGAGGAGCACACCCGTGGCCAGCCCCGCGGTGGACTGCAGGCTGCGGGAGACGAGTTCGACCTCGTGCTCGTGACCGGCGGCGTGGGACTCCTCGAAGCCGATGGCGCTGTCGACATACGGTTCGCCGAGGAAATAGGCGACGATCAGGGCGAGCACGCCGGCGCCGAGGCCGGCGAGCATGCCCCGCACGAGCAGGTTTCTTACCGTTGCGGAGTTCATCGGGGTTGCGGCGTCCCTCAGGTCAGTGGCAGGGGAAGCCGAGGAGGTGGCGGGCGTCGTGCACCCACTCGTGGACGTTCTCGCCGGAGACGACGGAGGTGGCGCCCTGCTCGGCGCCGACGAAGTACAGCAGGACCAGCATCAGGACGCCGAAGAAGACGGCCCACGGGGCGATGTCCTTCAGCGGCAGCTTTGCGGGCACGACGGGGTTGTTGACGGTCGGCTGGGCGACATGCTGAGCCATGGCAGGGCCTCCTCTGGGAGTTCGCGTCCCATCTCGGTGGTGCACAGGACGACGGTCCCGGGTCTGACTCGCGATGCGCCCCCGTGTCGAGAAAGGGCGCATCGACCACAGTGGCGCGACCGTGCCGGATTCCCACCGGCTTCCGTGATGCCGTCGTCGATATCAGAGCGACGGTACCGTGTGTCGGGTTCATGGCCAATAGCGCCCCACCTGGCGTGATCGCGCTCTCGCCCGCCAAGTGGCCCGTATCACCCGTCCCGTACGGCTGCGGACCACCGGTTTCACCCCTGCCCGGGAGCCGCCCGCCGCAGCCGGAATCACACCGGGGCCTGGGCGCACGCCGTCCGGTCGGCGGCTATCGCGTCGCCTCGGCCGGCGTGAGGAGCACGAAGTCCGCATTCGAGGGGTCGAGGCAGACGGCCAGCCGGCCCACGCCCTCCGCGTCCGCCGGCCCCATCTGCACGCTGCCGCCGTTCCCGTTGACCTCGGCGACCGCCGCGTCGCAGTCGGCGACGGCGAAGACCGGGTGCCAGTACGGCCGCCCGTGCGCGAGGGCGAGGTCCTCTTTCGCGACCTCCATGAGGCCGCCCTGCATGCGCTCCTCGGGCTGACCGGCGGGCGTGACGAGGGTGTACGTGCCCCCGCCGCCCGGCAGTTCCATGTCGCCGAACTGCCAGCCGAAGACACCGGCGTAGAACTCCTTGGCGGCCCCGGCGTCGCTCGTGTACAGCTCCGTCCAGGACAACGAGCCCGGCTTGTCCGCCAGTTCGAAGCCCGAGTCCTTCCCCGGCTGCCAGACGGCGAACTGGCCGCCCAGCGGGTCGTTGAACTGCGCCATCCGGCCCCAGTCCTCGAGGTCCCGCGTCGGCACCCGCACCGTGCCGCCGCCGCGCTCCACGGCCTGGCTCGTGGCGTCCGCGTCGGTGACGGTGAAGTAGATCATCCAGGCCGAGCGCGCGCCCTCCTCGGTCAGCTTGCCGAGCCCGGCGACGGTCTTGCCGTCCTTGCGGAACATCCCGCCCTGCATCTCCTCCCCCTCGCCCCCCATGGGCTCGTACTCCCAGCCCAGCACCGCGCCGTAGAAGTCCGCGGCGGCCCGGACGTCGGGGGCGCCGAGGTCGATCCAGCAGGGGGAGCCGGGAGTGAGGTCGGTGGTGATCACGGCGATTCCCTTTCGCAGGTCGCAGGTCCTGACACCTCAGCCTGACACCCGGCACTGACAATCGCGCGTCGGCAAAGCGGCTCCGGACCGCGGCTCCGCTCCCCGGCTCCGGACCGCGGCTCCGGATTGCGACTGTGGCTGCGGCTGCGGGCCCCGTCTCATGCTCGGGCCGTATCCGGCTGTCCTCCTCGAGGATGACAACAGGCCGTCACTTGGTGCGTCGGCACCAGGCGGAAGTGCGAGCACGAGCACGATGCCCCGGCGCACCCCCGCAGGCCAGGCTGGTGGTCCACCCGAACCCAGACCTGGAGAACCGTTTCTCGTGGCTACCTTCCTGTACCGGATGGGCCGGACCGCCTTCCAGCGGCGTTGGCTCGTGACGTTGCTCTGGGCGGTGATCCTCGGCGCCGTCGGGTTCGGCGCCGCCAAGGCTCCCGCCGCCTCCGACAACGGCACGTCGTTCATGCCCGGCATCGAGGCACAGAAGGCGTTCGACCTGATCGGAGAGCGTTTCCCCGGCTCGGACGCCAACGGGGCGGGCGCGCGCATCGTGTTCGTGGCCCCCGACGGCGAGAAGGTGACCGCGGCGGGGCACCGCGCCGCCATCGACACGCTCGTGACCGAGGCGGGCGACGAACCCCGGGTCGCGAGCGCCGTGAACCCGTTCACGGCGGGCGCGGTCAGCGAGGACGGCTCCACCGCGTACGCCACGGTGAACTACAAGGTCAAGGCCGCCGATCTCACCGACGCCGACAAGACGGCCCTGGAGAGGGCCGTCGACGCGGCGCGCGAGTCGGGCCTCACGGTCGAGGTCGGGGGCACGGCGCTCGCCGAGCAGCCCGCGGCGGGCGGCTCCTCCGAGGCCATCGGCATCGCGCTGGCCGCCGTCGTCCTGCTGATCACCTTCGGTTCCCTCGCGGCCGCGGGTCTCCCCCTGCTCACCGCCGTCACGGGCGTGGGGATCAGCATGGCCTCGATCATGGCCCTCGGCAGCACCTTCGGGCTGTCCCTGACGACCGGGACGCTCGCGACGATGCTGGGACTGGCGGTCGGCATCGACTACGCCCTGTTCGTGGTCTCCCGCTACCGGGAGGAGCGCGCGGGCGGCCACGCACCGCGCGAGGCGACCGGCCTCGCCGTCGGCACGGCCGGTTCCGCCGTGGTCTTCGCAGGCCTCACCGTCGTCATCGCGCTGGCGGGCCTGTCGGTGGTCGGCGTTCCGATGCTGACCAAGATGGGCCTGTGCGCCGCGGGCGCCGTGGTCGTCGCCGTCCTGATCGCCCTCACGCTGGTCCCCGCGCTGCTCGGCATGTGGCCGGACGCCGTGCTCTCGCGTCGGGCGCGCAAGGGCGGCGGCCCGGCTCGGCCGGCCGACAACGGCGGCTCCCGCTGGGCACGGTTCGTGCTGCGCCGCCCGCTGGCCGTGCTGCTGGTGTGCATCGCGGGCCTGGGCGCCCTGGCCCTGCCGGCCACGCGCCTGGAGATGGGCATGCCGGGAGCGGAGTCCAAGCCCGTCTCGTCCACGGAACGGCGCGCCTACGACGCGCTCGCGGACGGCTTCGGCGCGGGCTTCAACGGGCCGCTGACGATCGTGGCGGACGTCAGGGGAGCGGACCACCCCAAGGCGGCCGCGACCCGGATCGCCCAGGAGATCGGCGCGACCCGCGGCGTCGTGTCCGTGTCCCCGGCGCGGTTCAACCAGGCCGGAGACACGGTGCTGTTCTCGGCGGTGCCCGCCACCGGACCCAATGACGAGCACACCAAGGACCTCGTCCAGACCATCCGCGCCGAGCGCCCCGAGCTGGAGCGCACGACGGGGGCGACGTTCGAGGTCACCGGCAGCACCGCGATGGACATCGACGTCGCCCAGGCCCTGCAGGCCGCCCTCGTGCCCTATCTGAGCGTCATCGTCGCGCTCGCGCTGCTCCTGCTGCTGGTGGTCTTCCGTTCCGTGCTGGTGCCCGTGAAGGCGGCCTTCGGGTTCCTGCTGTCGGTGCTGGCCGCCCTCGGCTCGGTCGTGGCGGTCTTCCAGTGGGGCTGGGGCGCGCAGCTGCTCGGCGTGGAGCAGACCGGTCCGATCATGAGCCTGATGCCGATCTTCCTGGTTGGCATCGTGTTCGGCCTGGCGATGGACTACGAGGTGTTCCTGGTGGCCCGGATGCGCGAGGCGTACGTCCACGGGGACCGGGCTCCCCAGGCGGTCGTCACCGGTTTCCGGCACAGCGCGCGGGTGGTCGTCGCGGCGGCGGTGATCATGATCGCGGTGTTCTCCGGGTTCGTCGGCGCCGACGAGTCGATGATCAAGACGATCGGTTTCGGACTCGCGGTCGCGGTGCTGTTCGACGCCTTCGTGGTCCGTATGGCGCTGGTGCCGGCGGTGCTGGCCCTGCTCGGCGACAAGGCGTGGTGGCTGCCCCGGTGGCTCGACCGGCTGTTGCCGCACGTGGACGTCGAGGGCGCCGGGCTCACCGCCTCGCGGGAGCACTGCGCCGCGCCGGCGGGCAACGAGCCCGCGCCGCAGGAACCGGCCCGTATCTGAACCCCGTGGCCAGGTCCCGTACTCCCGTACTCCCGTACGGTCATGCGGCAGGTCGCGGCGCCGTGGACAACGGTGCCGCGACCTGCGGTGTGTGAGCATGAATGTCCTCGACACCCTTCTCCCGGAGCGTCATGTACACCAGCTGGCGGCGTCGAGCGGCGACCCGTCCGAAAACCGTCGAGGCGACCGCGCTGGTCCTGTTGTTCGCTCTCACGGTCGCCGGCGTCCTCCTCACCCGGACGGTGATGCCAAAGACGCCGGCGCTGTGGCCCGGCGTCGCGCTCGCCGCCGTCGGGTGCGGCGCGCTGCCCTGGCGCCGTGAACGCCCCCTGTACGTCCTCGCCACGACCCTGCTGTGCACGTTGGCCCAGGCGGTACTGGGCTACCTGCTGACCCCCGGGGTGATGGGCCCGCTCCTGGTCGCGCAGTACTCGACGAGCGTGCGCCGGCCACGCCGCATCAGCTGGAACAGCGCGCTGGCGGCCACCGTCGGCATCGCCGTCACCGGCCTGTTCGTCCCGTCGTTCCTCCACTCGCCGATCCTCGCGATCGCCAACCCGGCGGCCTGGGTGCTGCTGTCGGCGGCCGTCGGCGCGTATGTCCGGGTGCGCCGCGAGTACGCCGTGGCCCGTGCCGAGCATGCGGACCGGCAGCGTGAGGAGGAGGCGCGGCACCGGGTGATCCAGGAACGCATGCGCATCGCCCGGGAGCTGCACGACGTGGTCGCCCATCATCTGACGCTGGCCGACGCCCAGGCCGGCACCGCCGCCCATCTCTCCCGGACGGACCCCGGCAAGGCCTTGGAGATCATCGCGAAGCTGCCGGAGACGACGGCCGCGGCGCTGCGCGAGCTCAAGGCCACCGTGGGGTTGCTGCGCGAGGACACCGACGCGGCGGACGAGCTGGCTCCCGCCCCGGGGCTGGGGCAGCTGCCCGAGCTGGTGGACGGCTGTTCGGCGGTCGGCCTGGAGGTGACGGTCACCGTCGAGGGAGAGCCGCGCCGCCTCAGCCCCGTCCTCGACCTGACGGCGTACCGGATCATCCAGGAGGCCGTCACCAACGTCACCAAGCACGCCGCGACCCGCACCGCACAGGTCCGGCTCGTCCACACCCCCCACCATCTGACCCTGACCGTCACCAACGACACCACCGGCGACCGCCCGGCGGCGCCGACCGCTCCCGGCGGCGGCTTCGGTCTGCTCGGGATGCGCGAGCGGGCCACGTCCGTGGGCGGCACCTTCCACGCCGGCCATCGCCCGCAGGGCGGCTTCGAGGTCGCCTGCGCCCTTCCGCTGCGCAACGACGACGGCGACAGCGACGACGGCGACACCGACGACAGCCCCGACGACCGCGATCCCGAAGGCCCTCTCTCATGACCATCCGCGTCCTGCTCGCCGACGACCAGGCCCTGCTGCGGGCCACCTTCCGCATCCTCATCGACTCGGTCGAGGACCTGACCGTCGTCGCAGAGGCCGCGGACGGACAGGAAGCCGTCGACCGCACCGCGACCCACCGGCCCGACGTGGTCATCATGGACATCCGGATGCCGCACCTCGACGGTGTGGCGGCCACCGCCGCCATCTGCTCCCGACCGGAGCTGTCGGACACCCGGATCCTGATCCTCACCACCTTCGAGAACGACGTGAACGTCGCCAAGGCCCTGCGCGCCGGCGCGAGCGGTTTCCTCGGCAAGGGCGTCGGTCCCGACGTCCTGCTGTCGGCGATCCGTACCGTCGCGGCCGGCGACTCCCTGCTCTCCCCCACCGCCACCCGCACCCTCATCACCCGTTTTCTGGCCACCCCGGACACCGAGGACTCCCTCGCCCTGCCCGATGTCCTCAAGGCGCTCACCGACCGCGAACGCGAGGTGATGGCCCTGGCCGCGCACGGCAGGTCGAATGCCGAGATCGCCGTCGAGCTCGTCCTGAGCCCGCTGACCGTGCGCAGCCACATCCAACGCGCCATGACCAAACTCCATGCCCGCGACCGCGCCCAGCTCGTCGTCATCGCCTACCAGAGCGGGCTGGTCAAACCCCCTACGCAGCCGGGCAGTTGAGGTGGCGGGCACCAACCGTTCAGACCGACTCCGGTGTCGCTGTGCGCAGTTGCCGGCGGGCGGCGGCGAGCAGGGCGCCGAGGTCGTCGGTCGAGCGGACGCCGCCGAAGACGTAGTGGTCGGGCCGAGCCAGTACGGCCACGCACGACTGGCGGCGCAACCAGCCGTCCAGGACGGGCTGTTCCTCGCGGTACGTCCGCGGCCGGGTCCGTGTCGTGCCGCAGCACCAGCCGGAAGGAGCTCCCGGTGAACCCGTCGAGCAGTGCGGTGCCGGACCGGGCGTCCGTCGCCCTCGGCTGCGGCAGGAGGTCGCCGCGCGCGGGAAACCCCCGCGGTGCGAGGAAGCCCGCGTGCAGTCCGGGCCGTGGCGCCGACCGGGCCCAGCCCGACGATCACCACGTCGGCGTCGAAGCCCCCGACGTCGACGTTCTCGGCGTCGCAGTTCTCGGCGGTCTCGTCGTGCTCGGTCACTGCGGCCCCTTCCGACTCGACGGAACGCATTTGTCAAAGCGAGACAGTCAAGGGTCTGACAGTTTTCTTCGGGGGGACGTGATCCGGTCGAACCGGCGCGATGCGCTGGTGGGGCCCGGTCCCGGATGCCAGAGTCTGGGCCATGGCCATCGACGTCGCCGCCCTCCGCGCCCATTTCCCCTCCCTCACCCACGGCCTCGCCTTCTTCGACGGACCGGGCGGGACCCAGACCCCCGCCCCCGTCGCCGAGGCCGTCACCAGGACGCTGACCGGCCCCCTGTCCAACCGGGGTCTCGTCAGCCCGTCCGAACGCAACGCCGAAGAGGCCGTCGCCGACTTCCGCGCCGCCTACGCCGACCTGCTCGGCGTCCCCGCGAGCAGCGTCGTGCACGGGCGCAGCGCCACCCAGCTCACCTACGACTTCTCCCGACACCTGGCCAAGGACTGGCGGGTCGGCGACGAGATCGTCGTCAGCCGTCTGGATCACGACGCCAACGTGCGCCCCTGGATACAGGCGGCCGAGCACGCCGGGGCCACGGTCCGCTGGATCGAGATCGACGCCGAAACCACCGAACTCGACCTCGACTCCTACGAGCGGGCGCTGTCGCCGCGGACGCGGCTGGTCGCGGTGACGGCTGCGTCGAACGTGCTGGGCACCAAGCCGCCCGTGCGCCGGATCGCCGACCGGGCCCACGAGGTGGGCGCCCTGCTGTACGTGGACGGGGTGCACTTCGCCGCGCACCACCTGGTGGACGTGCCCGCGCTGGGGGCGGACCTGTTCGTCTGCTCGCCGTACAAGTTCCTCGGACCGCACTGCGGTGTGCTCGCCGGATCCCCCGGCCTCCTCGAAGCACTGGACCCGGACAAGCTGTTGCCGTCCACGAACGCGGTGCCGGAGCGCTTCGAGTTCGGGACGCTGCCCTACGAGATCCTGGCGGGCGCCACCGCCGCCGTGGACTTCCTGGCCGCCATGGACGCGACGCGGACCGCGGGGGCGTCGCGCCGGGAGCGGCTCACGCGGTCGCTGGCGTCGTTGCACGCGCACGAGAACGCGCTGCGCGCCCGGGTGGAGGACGGTCTGCGGGCGCTGGGCGACGCCGTCACCGTCCACTCGAAGGCGCCGGACCGCACCCCGACCGTCCTGATGACCCTGGAGGGCCGGGACGCGCGCGAGGCACAGGCACACCTGGCCGCCCGCGGGGTCGTCGCCCCGGCCGGATCCTTCTACGCCTACGAGCCGTTCACCGCGCTGAAGCTCCAGGACCCCGCGCTGCGGGTGGGACTCGCGCCCTACACCGACGACGAGGACGTCGACCGACTCCTCGACGGCCTCGCCTCGTTCCTCTGACCGCGGCCTTCGCCGACTTCCACCGGCATCCACCGGCTTCCTCTCCCCGACCTGCCCCGTTTCCCAGACCTGCACTGTTCGTTTTCTTGAATCGTTCGTGTTTATGAAGTAGGTTCGGCCGCATGACAGCACCCCGTACACCGACCACCGCGGAGGAGCTGCGCGGTGTCGGCCTGCGGGTGACGGCCGCCCGTGTCGCCCTGCTCGAAACCGTCCGCAGCGGCGACCACCTCGACGCCGAGGCGATCGCCACGGGCGTACGCGACCGCGTGGGCCACGTCTCGCTGCAGGCCGTGTACGAGGCGCTGCACGCGTTGACCACGGCAGGACTGGTGCGCCGAATCGAGCCGCCGGGCAGCCCGGCCCGGTTCGAGGGGCGCGTCGGGGACAACCACCACCACCTCGTGTGCCGCTCGTGCGGCGTCGTCGTCGACGTCGACTGCGCGGTCGGCCACGCGCCCTGTCTGACCGCCGCCGACGACCGCGGCTTCTCGATAGACGAGGCCGAGGTCATCTACTGGGGCCTGTGCCCCACCTGTTCCACCGCCGGCAGTACCTGAGCACCCGCAGCACCCGAGCGCTGCGGTACGTGAGCATGTGATCCGACCAGCCCAGAAGGATTCCCCCATGACCGAGAACCATGATGCGATCGTGACCGAGCCCAAGGCGGCGGAGGCAGGTGGCTGCCCGGTCGCGCACGGTCGCGCGGCGCACCCGACCCAGGGCGGCGGAAACCGCCAGTGGTGGCCGGAGCGGCTCAACCTGAAGATCCTCGCCAAGGACCCCGTCGTGGCCAACCCGCTCGGCGCGGAGTTCGACTACGCCGCGGCGTTCGAGGCCCTCGACCTGGCGGCCGTCAAACAGGACATCGCCGAGGTGCTGACCAGCTCGCAGGACTGGTGGCCCGCCGACTTCGGCAACTACGGCCCGCTGATGGTCCGCATGGCCTGGCACAGCGCCGGCACCTACCGCATCAGCGACGGCCGGGGCGGCGGCGGCCGCGGACAGCAGCGCTTCGCGCCGCTGAACAGCTGGCCGGACAACGGCAACCTCGACAAGGCCCGCCGTCTGCTGTGGCCGGTCAAGAAGAAGTACGGCCAGTCCATCTCCTGGGCCGACCTCATGATCCTCACGGGCAACGTCGCGCTGGAGACGATGGGCTTTACGACCTTCGGCTTCGGCGGCGGCCGCGCGGACGTCTGGGAGGCCGACGAGGACGTGTACTGGGGTCCCGAGACCACCTGGCTCGACGACCAGCGCTACACCGGCGACCGCGAGCTGGAGAACCCGCTCGGCGCCGTCCAGATGGGCCTCATCTACGTCAACCCCGAGGGCCCCAACGGCAACCCGGACCCGCTGGCCGCGGCCCGCGACATCCGCGAGACGTTCCGCCGCATGGCGATGAACGACGAGGAGACCGTCGCGCTGATCGCCGGTGGCCACACCTTCGGCAAGACCCACGGCGCGGGCCCGGCGGACAACGTAGGCGACGACCCCGAGGCCGCCTCCATCGAGCAGCAGGGCCTGGGCTGGAAGTCCACCTACGGCACCGGCAAGGGCGGCGACGCGATCACCAGTGGTCTGGAGGTCACCTGGACCACCAAGCCCACCCAGTGGAGCAACGACTTCTTCGACATCCTCTTCGGCTACGAGTGGGAGCTGACCCAGTCCCCGGCCGGCGCCAACCAGTGGGTGGCCAAGGACGCCGAAGCGATCATCCCCGACGCGCACGACGCGTCGAAGAAGAAGCTCCCGACGATGCTCACCACCGACCTGTCGCTGCGCTTCGACCCGATCTACGGTGAGATCTCGCGCCGCTTCCACGAGAACCCGGCCGAGTTCGCGGACGCCTTCGCCCGCGCCTGGTACAAGCTGACCCACCGTGACCTGGGCCCGAAGTCCCTGTACCTCGGCCCGGAGGTCCCGGCGGAGACCCTGCTGTGGCAGGACCCGCTGCCGGAGGCCACGGGCGAGGTCATCGGCGCCGAGGACATCGCGGCCCTCAAGGCCAAGCTCCTCGACTCGGGTCTGACCGTCGCGCAGCTGGTGTCCACGGCGTGGGCGTCGGCGTCCTCCTTCCGCGGCAGCGACAAGCGCGGCGGCGCCAACGGCGCCCGCATCCGCCTGGAGCCGCAGCGCGGCTGGGAGGTCAACAACCCCGACGAGCTGGCGCAGGTGCTGCGCGTACTGGAGGGCGTCCAGGCCGAGTTCAACTCCGGTGGCAAGCAGGTCTCCCTGGCCGACCTGATCGTCCTCGGTGGCGCCGCCGCCGTGGAGAAGGCCGCCAAGGACGCCGGTCACGACGTGGATGTCCCCTTCACGCCGGGCCGCGTGGACGCCTCGCAGGAGCAGACGGACGTCGAGTCGTTCGCCGCGCTCGAGCCGACCGCCGACGGGTTCCGCAACTACCTCGGCAAGGGCAACCGCCTGCCGGCCGAGTACCTGCTGCTCGACAAGGCGAACCTGCTCACCCTGAGCGCCCCCGAACTGACGGTCCTCGTCGGCGGTCTGCGCGTGCTGGGCGCCAACCACGGCCAGTCCTCGCACGGCGTCCTCACCGACGCCCCGGGCACGCTGACGAACGACTTCTTCGTCAACCTGCTCGACCTGGGCACGACCTGGTCGTCGACGTCCTCGGACCAGAGCACCTTCGAGGGCCGCGACGCCTCCGGCGAGGTCAAGTGGACCGGTACGCGTGCCGACCTGGTCTTCGGCTCGAACTCCGAGCTGCGCGCGGTCGCCGAGGTCTACGCGAGCGACGACGCGAAGGAGAAGTTCGTGAACGACTTCGTCGCCGCGTGGGTCAAGGTCTCCAACCTCGACCGGTTCGACCTGGTTTGAGCCCGACCGGTCGGCTCACGCCTCGCGTGATCCGGCCGGCGCATCCAGCACCACCCAGCACCACGAGCACCATTCAGCACCGTCCGGGGCGTCCGGCCGGCCCGCACAGGCCGAGCCGGGCGCCCCGGCGCGTTCCCCACTGGAACGGGTTCGGCGCCGTGTCCGTCGTCCTAGACGCGCGCCGCCAGCCGGGGCAGCCGGGGTGCCGTCCCCGGGATGCTGGTGCGCCGCAGGCTCTCCGGGCCCTCGGCGAGACACAGACCGGGGCGGCGGGACAGTGTCCACCAGGGTCCGGCGCGGATCCTCCCCCGTGTACCCCTCGATCGCGGCGGGGCTGCTGCCGAAGCGGCTGTCGCGCAGCCCGTCGCGGACGTCGTCGTAGCGGGTGACCAGCCACACCGGCCGGGTCTCGGTCAGTCAGCCGCGCACCACGGGACCCTGCTCGCCGATCTTGCCGTAGCCGGCTGCGGGGTCGGCCTGCAGTTCGGGATCGAGGAGGTACGGCTCTCCGGGCGGACGTGCGGTGCGGGGGGCCGAGGTGGTCGTGTTCGCCATGGGGTGACTCCCTTGTCGTACAAGCCTGTTCAGTCGGGCCCGCCGGTGCGGAGATTCCCGTCAGCCGAGCCGGGCGACGATGTCCGCGACCAGCTGCGCCTCGTGCGGGACCAGGAAGAAGTGGTCGCCGGGGAACGAGCGCAGCGTGAAGCGGCCCGGTTCGGTGAGTTCCGCCCACGCGCCGACGGACTGCGCCGGGCAACTGGCGTCGTCCCGGCCCGTGTAGGCGGTGACGGGGGTGCGCAGCGGCACCGGGCGGGTGGGGCGGTAGCTCTCGATGAGGCGGTAGTCGGCGCGCAGGGCGGGCAGCAGCAGGTCCCTGAGCTCGGGGATGTCGTAGACCTCTGCCTGGTAGTCGCCGAGGCCCCGCACCGTGGCGAGCAGCGCCTCGTCGTCGCCGTCGACGACGCCCGCCGGCCGGGCCCAGTGCGGGGCGGCCCGCCCGGAGACCAGCAGCCGCGCCGGACGCAGACCGCGTGCCTCCCACCGCAGCGCCACCTCGTAGGCGACGGCGGAGCCCATGCTGTGGCCGAACAGGGCAAGCGGCAGATCGGTGTACGGAGCGAGGGCCTCGGTGACGGCGTCGGCCAGTTCGCCCATGTCCTCGACGCAGGGTTCGGCCAGGCGGTCCTGGCGGCCCGGGTAGCGCACGGCGAGCAGTTCGACGTCGTCGGGCAGATGCGCGGGCCAGCCGTGAAAGAGGTGGGCGGTGCCGCCGGCGTGCGGGAAGCACAGCAGGCGGCGGGCGGCCCGGGGCGCACGGCACCTGTGCACCCGGAACCACCGGTCCGCCGGGGCCCGCCGGGGCGCGGGAAGCGCGGCGGCGGTCGTGAGGTGGGTCGGCGCCATGGTCGGACGGTCCTCCTGGAGTTAGCGAAACGTGCTGAAACGGCGGGAGTTGAGGAGCGAAAGGAAGTAAGGGAGCTTGTCCACGGCCCGTTTGGGGACGTGCGCGGTCTGCACGGTGTCCTGGCGCAGATCGGTGACGACGAGCTTGAACACGCCGTCCTCCTCGACGAGTTCGGCCGAGTACAGAGGCGTCTCCATCAGGGCGCCACCTCCGCCAGCCACGCGTCCCACGCGCGCGTGGCGTCGTCGGCGTCGGCATCCGGTGCGAAGAGGTGGTGGCCGAGCCACACCGGCCAGTTCCAGGCGCTTCCGTCGTAGAAGCGGTACAGGGCGTCGGCGGTGCGCAGGCCCAGGAAGTCGGCGTCGAGGAAGTCGACGACCGCCTCGACGGGGGCCCCGGTCCGGCCCGGCAGCGTCACCTTCACGGTGTCGCCCGCGCCGGCCGCCGCGGGCAGTCCGAGCCGGTCGCGTACGGCGGTGAGGCTGCCGGGAACGGCCGGGTCGGGGCGGGTGGCCTTGACGTAGGCGGCGCGGCGGCCGGAGAAGTGCCGCAGGTACTCGGCGAGGCTGTGCCGGTAGAAGTCGATGTGCTTCTCGGCGGCGTCGGCCCGGGTGTCCCAGCCGTCGTCCGCGACGCCGGTGTGCACCCAGTGGATTCCCATCGACAGCACGGTGGGTCCGTCGCCCAGCCGCGCGTCGTCCTGCTGCGGTACGACGGTGTAGTCGAGGGTGTTGCTGAAGCCGTCCTGGTCGGCGGTCCGGCAGGCGAACCTGTGGGGCGGCTCCCACTCGACGACGGTGGCCTGCCCTCTCGACACCGCGCCGCCGACACGCGGCTCGATGTCCATCGGGTACAGCCAGCCGAGGTTGCCCTCGCCGGTGGCGACCGCGTTCCACACCTGCTCGGGTGTCGCGGGCAGCACCTGCTCGCGGCGCACCCGGAACTCGCGGGCCATGCGCGTCACTTCCTCTCTCGGACGGTGGTGTCGGTGGTGTAGGTGACCGGGAGCTCCGTCAGCCGGCGTTGCAGCGGGTTGGGGCGCCACCGCAGTTCCTCGGCTGCGACGGCCAACCGCAGGCCGGGCAGCCGGCGGACGAGGGTGCCGACGGCCAGCTCGGTCTCCAGCCGGGCCAGGGGCGCGCCGAGGCAGAAGTGCGGCCCGTGACCGAAGCCGAGGTGACGGTGGGCGGGGCGGGCCAGGTCGAGCCGGTCGGGATCCTTGTGGCGGTCGGGGTCGCGGCCCGCCGAGGCGAGGAAGAGATACACGAGGTCGCCGGCGGGCAGGGTGCGCCCGCCCAGCGGCACGTCCTCGGCCACCACCCGGACGATGGCCTGGCTGGGAGTGTCGTAGCGGACCATCTCGTCGACGGCCGTCCGGATCAGCTCCGGTTCGGCGCGCAGCCGGGCCAGCTGGTCCGGGTGGCGGAGCAGGGCCAGGACGCCGTTGCCGATGAGGTTCGTCGTGGTCTCGTCGCCCGCGGTGATCAGCAGGAAGCATGTGGACAGCAGTTCGTGGTCCGTGAGCCGGTCGCCGCGGGCCTGCGCGGTGACCAGCGCGCTGATCAGGTCGTCGCCGGGGGCGGCGCGCCGCTGCGCGGCCAGCTCGGTCAGATACGCCTCGAAGGCGTCGACGACCCGCTCGGCGCGCTCGATGTCCTCGTGGATCCGGCCGAGCCCGCGGAACCACTCCTTGACGCGGTCCCGGTCGGCGTCGGGGATGCCGAACAGCTCACAGACCACGGTGTGCGGGAGCGGCGAGGCGACCGCGGTGAGCAGGTCGGTCGTCGGCCCCGCGGCGAGCGCGTCGTCGACCAGCCGGTCCACGACCTCCTGGATCCGTTCCCGCAGCTGCTCGACCCGGCGGGCGGTGAACGCCTTGTTGACGAGCCCCCGCAACCGGGCGTGGTCCGGCGGGTCGGTGTTGCTCATGACCCGCCCGAGCCGCGCCGTCAGCCGGCTCAGGTCGCGCATCCGGCCGTCCCGGGCAACCAGTGCCCCGGTCATCCGCTCACGGTCGTTCGACAACCGCGGGTCGCCCAGGGCCTGTTCGACGTGGGCGTCCCGGGTGACGTACCAGACGCCCTGCGGCGCCCGGTACACCGGGCACTCGGCGCGCATCCGGGCGTAGGTCGGGTAGGGGTCGTGGCGGAACGCGTCCGAAGGAAGGCGATCCAGGCGATCTCGGGGGCCAGCAGCAGGAAAGCCGGAACCAACACCAGGAAACTGGCGAAGAGTTGGACGACGTCGCCCGCCGCCGTCGCGAAGAAGGCGCCGAGTTGGGTGACCTCTTCGGTGAGGACCCCGGCGATGCGGCTGGTGCGCTCGCCCTCCAGATGGCGCAGTTCGAGCTTCTGCACCTGGGCGTAGGTTGCGCTGCGCCAGTCGTGCTCGACGGTCTGACCGAGTCGCCGCCATTCCACGCTCGCCGCGTAGGACAGGCCGGCGACGGCGGCGCAGGTCACGGCGGCGGCGCCCGCGAGGAACCACAACTGGGTTGAGGCGCCGGTCAGTCCGAGAGCGAGAAGGGGTGCGGCCTCGCCCTTGATGAGGACGAGCGCGATCCAGCCGAGGAAGAGACCCAGCGCCACCTCGGCCAGCTGGCATGCGACGGAGAGCCCGGAGGCGAGACAGAGCCGGGGTCTGTGCGGGCCGACGATGTCGAGCAGGGAGCGCAGAGAGGATCTCGGCCGGGGCGGCGACGCCTCGTCGGCGATGGAGCCGGGCGGGTGTGTGCCGTCGGCTGCCGCGCGCACGGCCCGGCGTACGACGAGGACGGTGGCGGTGACGACGGCGCCGAGGACGGCGAGCGGTTTGCGCAGGAGCTTGCCGGGGCCGAGGGCGAGCGCGGCCACCGTCGCGCCGCCTGCGAGGGCCAGGGCGGGGGCCGGGGTGCGCGTGGGGGCAGAGGCGGGGGCGGAGGCAGAGGCGGGGGCGGTGCTCGGGGCGTTTTGGCTGAGGGGTGTGGTGGGTCGCCGTTGCGCGGCCCGGAAAACGGTCGCCAGGGAATCACGGATGATTCTTCCGACCTCAATGCTTTCCAGGCGTGGATCGTGGAGGACGAGAACACTTCCCGTGACTCCGCTGACCTTTGCCGTCCGTACGCCAGGAGATTTTTCGAGAACGCTTTCCAGGACTTTCGCGAAACGCGTTCTGCCCGCCATTTCGGCAATCTTCCAACGTTGCCGCCCAGGAATCTCAGAGCACATTCTCAGCGAGTATGTTTCCGCGTTTTCCCGGCCCGACTTCTGTACGGCCGCAGTCCCCACCAGCAATGTCATGTTCAGCAGACCCCCGAGCCGTTTCCCCTTCGAGGCGTGTGCGTTCAGTTCGCCTTGCCGGTGCCGACGGCGGCCGTGCGCCCCTTGGCGGGCCCCTTGGGATGGGGGACGGCGGCGGTGGTTTCCTGAGCGCCCGACTGCGCCTGCGGGTGCGACAGCGGATCCGGCTGACCACTGCCCCCCATCTGCGCCGCGACGACTTCGGCGGTAACCTCGGCGGCGAGATCCTGCAAGCCCTCGCCGGCTTCTTGCGCGGCGCGCTTCACTTCGAGCACCAGCCCCACCGACGTTTTCACCAGTCCTCGCATCAGCGGTTTGACGACCCGCTTGGCCAGGGGTGCGGCGATGAGACCGATCAGGAACGGGGGAACTACGGGAGGCATGAGTCGTACCCCTTCTTTTCGGGGGCGGAAACTCATTACCCCCGGCATTTGCGAACCCGCATCAGCGTATCGGAGTCCCGAGGGCAGAAACCAAGCCGAGACCTGTCCCGTCACCCGGAAGAGTAATGCGCCGCGAGGAAACCAGCCGGTTCAGGCCAGAAACCAGGCCCCATCCAGCCGGTTCGGACCGGTCGGCAACGGAGGAACCAGTGGCCGAACCGACCACCTTTCCCCATTAATTTCACGGAGCGTGCGGAAAAAAGGTGGCCAGTAAATGCAGAGACGATACGGCGCTCCGCGCAGACCCGCGCCGGGCCGGCGGCACAGCGGTCGCCGCATTCCATCCCGGCCCCCGCGTCCGCATCGCGGCCTGCCGAAACCATTGACGAGGACATGGTGGCCCTTTATCTTCTGGCCGAAGTTACGAACCATGTTCGAAATTGCGAACAGGTGGCTTCATGGACAAGGGACGGTCCTGTATGCCTCGGATGTACCGCCGCAGACCCCTGCTCGTCTGCGTGTCGGCGCTCCTCGTCGCCCTGGTGGCGGCGACCCAGCCGGTGTCCGCGGCGGACGGCCGCCCGTACACCAACCCGCTGAAATCCGCCAAGGGCGCCGACCCCTGGCTGGAGTACTACGACGGCAACTACTACCTGATCACCACGACGTTCACGGGTGTCCTCGGCATCCGCAAGGCGCCGACCCTGGCGGGTCTCGCGACCGCGCCCACCGTGCAGGTGTGGTCGGACACCACGTCGACCCGCAACAACAACATCTGGGCACCGGAGATCCACCAGTTCAACGGCCACTGGTACCTGTACTACTCGGCGGGACAGGGCGGCACCGCCTGCTGCGACTCCCAGCGCACCCATGTCCTGGAGAGCGCCGGCACCGACCCGCTGGGCCCCTACACCTACAAGGGGTCCCTCACCGGTTCCAACCTCACGCCGGGCGGCTGGCTGATCGACGCAAGCGTCCTGCAGGCGAACGGAAAGCTGTTTCTCGTCGGAAGCGGTTTTGTGAACGGCGGCCCGCAGAGTCTGGTCATCGCGCCGATGAGCAACCCGTACACGCTGTCCAGCAGCACCTTCACGGTGATCTCCAGCCCGACGCTGAGCTGGGAGACCTCGGGTTCACCGGTGAACGAGGGCCCCGAGCCGCTGTACCACGACGGCCGCACCTTCCTCACCTACTCCGCGAGCTTTTGCCAGACCGCCGACTACAAGCTGGGACAGCTCGAGTTGACGGGCAGCGACCCGTTGAACCCGGCGTCCTGGACCAAGAAGCAGACGCCCGTCTTCCAGCGCAGCGACACCAACGGCGTCTACGGTCCGGGCCACAACGGTTTCTTCACCTCGCCCGACGGCACCGAGAACTGGATCGTCTACCACGCCAACTCGTCCGCGAGCGGCGGCTGCGGCAACGGCCGGACGACCCGCGCCCAGAAGTTCACCTGGAACGCCGACGGCACCCCGGACTTCGGCACCCCCGTCGCGCTCGGCACGACGCTTCCCGGCCCGTCCGGCGAGACGGCGACGACTCCGACGTCGTACACCCTCGTCAACCGCAACAGCGGCAAGTGCCTGGACGTCGAGGGCGGCGCCATCGCCAACGGCACGAACATCTTCCAGTGGACCTGCACCGGCGGAGCCAACCAGAAGTGGCGGATCGAGGACCAGGGCGACGACACCAGCCGGCTGGTGAACGTGGCCACCAATGGGGTGATGGACACCGCCGACTGCTCCACCGCCGACGGCGCCGATCTGCGTCAGTGGTCCTGGCTGAACAACAAGTGCCAGCGTTTCCGGCTCGTTTTCACCGCGAGCGGCGACTACGTCCGGCTCGTCGGCGAGAACAGCGGCAAGGTCGCCGACGTCGCGGACTGCGGTACCGCGAACGGCACCGACGTACGGCAGTGGACCTGGCTGAACAACGCCTGCCAGCAGTGGCGTCTCGTGCCGACCACCTGAACCCTCTCCCCTCTTTGTCTCCCTTACCCATCTGGAGAACTCCCTTGAGACGCAACGCCGTTCGGCTGTTCCTGGCCGGTCTCGTCGCCCTCGCGGCCGTCCTCACCGGCCTGGGCGCCCCGGCCCAGGCCGCCGTGCCCGACTCCCCCGCGGTGACGTACACCAACCCGATCGCCGAGAAGCGCGCCGATCCGCACATCTACCGGCACACCGACGGCTACTACTACTTCACCGCCACCGTCCCCGAGTACGACCGCATCGTGCTGCGCCGGGCGACGACCATCCAGGGCCTGTCGACGGCCCAGGAGGTCACCATCTGGACCAAGCACAGCAGCGGGGTCATGGGCGCCCACATCTGGGCGCCGGAGATCCACTTCATCGACGGCAAGTGGTACGTGTACTTCGCGGCCGGGTCCACCAGTGACGTGTGGGCGATCCGGATGTACGTCCTCGAGGGCACCGGCGCCAACCCGCTCACCGCGACCTGGGCCGAGAAGGGCCAGATCAAAACGACCTGGGAGAGCTTCTCGCTCGACTCCACAACCTTTGTCGTCAACGGTGTCCGCTACCTCGCCTGGGCTCAGCGCAACCCCTCCGAGAACAACAACACCAGCCTGTTCATCGCGAAGCTCGCCAACCCCTGGACGATCCAGGGCACTCCGGCGGAGATCTCACAGCCGACGCTCTCCTGGGAAACGGTCGGCTACAAGGTCAACGAGGGGCCCGCGCTGATCCAGCACGGCGGAAAGGTCTTCCTGACCTACTCGGCGAGCGCGACCGACGCCAACTACTGCCTCGGCATGCTGACCGCCTCCGCGACGGCCGACCTGACCGACCCGGCGTCCTGGACCAAGGGGTCGCAGCCCGTCTTCAGGACGAACGCCTCGACCTCGCAGTACGGGCCGGGCCACAACTCGTTCACGGTGTCCGAGGACGGAAAGTCCGACATCCTCGTCTACCACGACCGCAGCTACAAGGACATCACCGGCGATCCGCTGAACGACCCCAACCGCCGCACCCGCGTGCAGAAGGTGTACTGGAAGGCCGACGGCACGCCCGACTTCGGCATCCCGGTCGCCGACGGCGTCACCCCGCAACGGTTCTCCTCGTACAACTACGCGGACCGTTTCATCCGCCACTGGGAGTACCGCGCCCGCATCGAGGCGAACGTCAGCCCGCTCGCCGACTCACAGTTCCGGGTGGTGACCGGTCTCACGGGAACCGGCACCGTGTCGCTGGAGTCGGCCGACTTCCCCGGCTACTACCTGCGGCACAAGAACTTCGAGGTGTGGCTGGAGAAGAACGACGGCACGTCGACGTTCGCCTCCGACGCGAGTTTCTACCGACGGGCCGGGCTCGCCGACTCCGCGGGGATCTCGTACGAGTCCTCCAACTACGCCGGCCGTTACCTCCGCCACTACGACTACCTGCTGTACGTGCAGACGCCGAGCACGACGACGGACAAGGCAGACGCGACCTTCTACGCCCAGTGAGAGCCTCGCCGACGTGATGTCGGCCCCACGGGCGGGCTGCCGACAGCGCGGCAGCGGCACGGCATCGAGACTATACATAGGACGTATACGCTCTATGTATAGTCTCGGCATGCCTAATCTGACCAGGAAGATGAAGAACACGGGGGCCTGGTTGCGTCCCGCCGCCATCTCTGCGGCGGCCGCTTGCCTGACGGTCACGCTGGCCGGCTGCGGCGGTGCCGACACCACCCACCCGAGCGCCGCCCGCGCCCATCCCGCGGCCACCACCCAGGCCGCCCGCTTCGGCGCCGTGGACTGCCGGGAGGCGAAGTGCATCGCCCTCACCTTCGACGCGGGCCCCAGCGAGAACTCAGCCCGGCTGCTGGACATCCTCAAGGAGAAACAGGTTCCGGCGACCTTCTTCCTGCTGGGTGCGCGGCACATCGAGAAGTATCCGGAGCTCGTCAGACGCATGGCCGCCGAGGGACACGAGGTGGCCAGCCACACCTGGGACCACAAGATCCTCACGCAGATCACACCGGCGGAGATACGCGAGGAGCTGCAGCGCCCCAACGACGCGATAGAGCGCCTCACCGGCCGCCGTCCCACCCTGATGCGCCCGCCGCAGGGCCGCACGAACGAGACCGTGCACAAGATCTCCCGCGAGCTGGGCCTCGCCGAGGTGCTGTGGTCGGTGACCGCCAAGGACTACACGACGACCGACTCCGCGCTGATCCAGCGCCGGGTCCTCGCACAGGCCGACCGGGACGGCATCATCCTGCTGCACGACATCTACGACGGGACCGTACCGGCCGTGCCCGGGATCATCGACGCGCTGAAAGAGCGCGGATACGTTTTCGTGACGGTTCCCCAGTTGCTGGCGCCCGGGGAGGCTCAGCCGGGGCGGGTCTACCGCTGACCGGTGAGCCGGAGGGTCATCCTCCGCCGGACGGTCCTGACTGCCTACGATCTCCGCGTGGTCATTTTCCGGCTGGAACGCACGGCACCGCTCTCCCTGGACGACGCCTGGCGTCGACTGACCGAGTGGTCCCGGCACGGCGACGTGGTACCGCTCACCCGCGTGTCCGTGCTCACTCCCTCGCCGACCCGCGAGGGCACGCTCTTCGTGGCGCGAACGGGTTTCGGCCCCGTAGCCTTCGCCGACCGGATGGAGGTGACCGTCTGGCAACCACCGACCTACGACGAGCCGGGCCGGTGCCGACTGGAGAAGCGGGGCCGGGTCGTCCTGGGCTGGGCCGAGATCGAGGTACGGCCGGGGCCGGGCGGGCGGGCCCGCGTGGTCTGGCGCGAAGAGTTGCGGGTGCGGTTCCTGCCGGCCTTCGTCGATCCACTCCTCGGGGCCACGGCCCGCACGGTGTTGAGCCGGGCGGTCAACCGGCTGCTCCGCAGACCATGACTGTTCGGGTGCCCCGTGCCCATGTCAGGGTGAGGGCATGTCGGAAGCGGACCAGGTCGAGGAACTTGCGGTGGACGCCCTGCGCTGGATGCGGGGCGCCGCGCGGGACACCGGGGACGGTGGGCTCGGCTGGTCCGTCAGACCCTCCGACGACCACGTCGAGCCGATGCTCTACAACGGGACGGCCGGCGTCGTACCCGTACTCCTCGAGGCATGGCGGCACTTCGGCGACGACACGTACGCCGACACCGCTGTGCGCGCCGCCCGCAGCCTCACGGAGTGTGTCGACGACCACCCCGACGACTCCCTGTACTTCGGTCTCACCGGCATCGCCCTCGTGTTGCGCACCGTCCACCGCGAACTCGGCGACCACGCGGCCGGCGCCGCCGCGGACCGGGCCTTGGAACGCGTGCGGTCACGTTTCGACGGAACCCGCTGGGGCGCCCTGTTCGAGCTGATGGGCGGCAACGCGGGCATCGGACTGGGTGCGCTGCTGTGCGGCGACGCCGAGTCGGCGCTCGACGCACTGGAGCCGTACGCGCGGACGGCCGAGCCGACCGCGGCGGGCGTGACCTGGCAGTGGCGCAGCGGCGCCGAGCTCCGACTGCACCACCTCGCACACGGCGCTCTCGGCATCGCGTACGCGCTCGCCGCCGTCGGAGCGGCCACGGACCGCGAGGATCTCGTCGAGCTGGCGCGGGCCGCGGTGGCGGAGGTCGTGTCCCGTGACGAGGCCGGACCGGAGGGCTTCCTCGTCCCGTACTCCCACCCGCAGCCCAGCTCCGACCGCGTGGAGCGCCACAACTACGGCTGGTGTCACGGGCCGGCCGGCGACGCCCAGGTCTTCCGGCTGTTGCGGGACGCCTGCGGCGGGCCCTCCTGGTCGGACCTCGCCGACCGCTGCTGGCACACCGTGACCCACTCCGGTCTGCCACGACGATCGCGGCCCGGTTTCTGGGACAACAACGGGCGCTGCTGCGGAACCGCGGGCGTGCTGGCGCTGGCCTGCGACCGGATCGCCGAGCAGGGCGACTCCCCCGACTTCGCCCGGGTGCTCGTCGCGGACCTCGTCTCGCACGCGATCCGGGACGGCGACGGCGCGCGCTGGTCCAATGTCGAGCACCGGGTCACTCCGAGCGACCTCGAACCGCAGACCGGGTGGGCGATGGGCAACGCCGGCATCGCGCGCGAGCTGCTGCGCTACGTGCGGGTGTGCATTGGCGGCGACCCCCGCTACGCGTTCGCCTGGCCGGACCAGCCGGCCGTGCGCGGGGCGGCGGCTCAGGCCACCGAGCCGATCCGCCGAGCGGGCACCGACGTCACGTCGTGATGGATCGGCGTGCGCGCCCCGGTGAGGGAGACACCGCTGCCGCCCCGCCGGTTGGCGACGATTTCCGCGGCGATCGACAGCGCCGTCTCCTCGGGCGTACGGGCGCCCAGGTCGAGGCCGATGGGTGAGCGCAGGCGTGCCAACTCCAGCTCGGTGACGCCCACTTCGCGCAGCCGGTCGTTGCGGTCGAGGTGGGTGCGGCGGGAGCCCATCGCGCCGACATAGGCGACCGGGAGGCGCAGCGCCAACCGGAGCAGGGGGACGTCGAACTTGGCGTCGTGCGTGAGGACGCACAGGACGGTCCGCGCGTCCACCTCGGTGCGCTCCAGGTACCGGTGCGGCCACTCGACGACGATCTCGTCGGCCTGCGGGAAGCGGCTTTCGGTCGCGAAGACGGGTCGCGCGTCGCACACCGTCACGTGGTAGTTCAGGAACTTGCCGACGCGTACCAGCGCCGACGCGAAGTCGATCGCGCCGAACACGATCATCCGGGGCGCGGGCACGGACGACTCGACGAGGACGGTGAGCGGGGCCCCGCAGCGGGAGCCCCGCTCGTCGATCTCCAGGGTGCCGGTGCGACCGGCGTCGAGGAAGGCGGCGGCCTCGGCTGCGACCGTGCGGTCCAGCTCGGGATGGGCCCCGAAGCCACCGCTGTAGTAACCGCTGTCGTAAGAGACGTTGTCGTCGTTTTCGTCGGTGCGGACGAGCAGTGCGCGGCCGACCAGGTCCGCCGGGCCGGTCACGATCCGTGCCAGCGCGGCCGCCCGGCCGGAGGCGGCCGCATCGAGGGCGGCCGTGATCACCGGGCGGCCGGGGTCGCCGGCCCGCACCGGGGTGATGAGGATGTCGATGATCCCGCCGCAGGTGAGTCCCACGGCGAAGGCGTCGTCGTCGCTGTAGCCGAAGCGTTCGAGGACCGGCTCCCCGTCCTGAAGCGCCTGCCGGCACAGCTCGTAGACCGCGCCCTCCACGCAGCCACCGGAGACCGAGCCGATCGCCGTGCCGTCGGCGTCCACCGCGAGGGCGGCGCCCGGCCGGCGGGGCGCGCTGCCGCCGACGGCCACCACGGTGGCCACGGCGAAGTCACGGCCCTGCTCGACCCACCGGTTCAGTTCCTCGGCGATGTCCAGCATCTCTCGGTCTCCTTGACTACGGTTGCGTGGAGGGCGAAGTACACGAGGAAAATCGCCGTCAGGCCCCACATGAAGGCCCCGATCTCCCGCGCCCTGCCCTGCGCGGCCTTGATGGCGACGTAGGAGACGACGCCCGCGGCGACACCGGTGGTGACGGTGTACGTGAAGGGCATCAGGACGACGGTCGGAGAACAGTTGAGGGTCCGGGGGCGGCGCCCCCGGGCGTCAGGCGCTCAGACCCCGTGGGGTCACGTTCCGGTGAGGTGTTCCGGACGTACCGGAGTGCGGTTGAGCTCCAGCCCGGTCGCGTCGCGGATCGCCGCGAGGACGGCCGGGGTCGAGGACAGGGTGGGCGCCTCGCCGACGCCACGGAGCCCGTAGGGGGCGTGGTCGTCGGCGAGTTCGAGCACGTCGACGGGGATGGTCGGCGTGTCGAGAATCGTGGGGATCAGATAGTCCGTGAAGGACGGGTTCCTGACCTTCGCCGTCTTCGGGTCGACGATGATCTCCTCCATGACCGCCACGCCCAGCCCCTGGGTCGTGCCGCCCTGGATCTGACCGATCACGGAAAGCGGATTCAGCGCTTTTCCGACGTCCTGCGCGCAGGCCAGCTCGATGACCTTGACCAGGCCGAGCTCGGTGTCGACCTCGACGACGGCGCGGTGTGCGGCGAAGGAGTACTGGACGTGTCCGAAGCCCTGTCCGGTGCGCAGGTCGAAGGGTTCGGTCGGCCGGTGCCGCCACTCCGCCTCGACCTCGACGGCCTCTCCCTCGAGCACGTCGACCAGGTCGGCGAGAACCTCACCGCCGTCGGTGACGACCTTGCCGCCCTCCAGGAGCAGTTCGGCGGTGGCCCAGGCCGGGTGGTAGGAGCCGAACTTGCGGCGCCCGAGCTCCAGGACCTTCTCCCGGACGAGCTCGCAGGAGTTCTTGACCGCGCCGCCGGTGACGTACGTCTGCCGGGAGGCCGAGGTCGAACCGGCGCTGCCCACCTCCGTGTTGGCCGGGTGGATGGTCACCTGCGCGACGCCCAGCTCGGTGCGGGCGATCTGCGCGTGGACGGTGACACCGCCCTGGCCGACCTCGGCCATGGCCGTGTGGACGGTCGCGACGGGCTCGCCCGCGATGACCTCCATGCGGACCTTGGCGGTCGAGTAGTCGTCGAAGCCCTCGGAGAAGCCCACGTTCTTGATGCCGACGGCGTAACCGATTCCGCGAACGACGCCCTCGCCGTGCGTGGTGTTGGACAGACCGCCGGGCAGCTGCCGGACGTCCGCTCCCTCGCTGCTCTCCCACTGGCGCTCCGGCGGCAGCGGCATCGCCTTGACGCGGCGCAGGAGTTCGGCGACCGGCGCCGGGGAGTCCACCGCCTGCCCGGTCGGCAGCAGGCTGCCCTGCTCCATCGCGTTGAGCCGGCGGAACTCGACCGGGTCCATGCCGAGTTCGGCCGCCACCTTGTCCATCTGCGCCTCGTAGGCGAAGCACGCCTGGACCGCGCCGAAACCGCGCATCGCGCCGCAGGGCGGGTTGTTGGTGTA
Source organism: Streptomyces sp. NPDC050121 (assembly GCF_044460385.1). Taxonomy (NCBI): domain Bacteria; kingdom Bacillati; phylum Actinomycetota; class Actinomycetes; order Kitasatosporales; family Streptomycetaceae; genus Streptomyces; species Streptomyces sp. NPDC050121. The sequence continues at coordinate 291,081 of NZ_JBITJV010000004.1, forward strand.
GAGGGCGATGGCCTCGATCTCGACGTCGTCGACGACGTAGGGGCCGATACCGAGCGAGGAGGCGTTTCCCACGACGGCCGGGCTGGCGGAGGCGTACGCGCCGCCGTCCAGGACGATCCGGCACTTCACATGGGTCAGCTTGCCCTCACGGGTGGCCCCGTGCTCGTAGTACAGCTTGGCCGGGTGGCGGTGGACGTGGCCGAAGAAGGACTCGAAACGGTTGTAAACGATCTTGACGGGTTTTCCGGTGCGCAGGGCCAGCAGGCAGGCGTGGATCTGCATGGACAGGTCCTCGCGGCCGCCGAACGCGCCGCCGACGCCGGCCAGTGTCATCCGCACCTTGCTCTCGGGCAGGCCGAGGACGGGTGCGATCTGGCGCAGGTCGGAATGGAGCCACTGGGTGGCGATGTAGAGGTGGACGCCGCCGTCCTCCTCCGGCACGGCGAGGCCGGACTCCGGGCCGAGGAAGGCCTGGTCCTGCATGCCGAAGGTGTACTCGCCCTTGACGATCACATCGGCGCGCCCGGCCGCCTCGGTCGCGTCGCCGCGGATGATCGGCTGGCGGTGGAGGATGTTCGGGTGCGGGACGTGAGTGATGTGGTGGTCGTCGCGGCCCTCGTGGACGAGGATCGCGTCCGGGGCGGTCGCGGAGGCCTCGTCCGTGATGACCGGCAGTTCCCGGTACTCCACCTTGATCTTGGCGGCGGCGCGGCGCGCGGTCTCGGGGTGGTCGGCGGCGACGATCGCGACGGGTTCGCCGTGATGGCGCACCTTGCCGTGGGCCAGGACCGGCGTGTCCTGGATCTCCAGACCGTAGTTCCTCACGTCGGAGGGCAGGTCGTCGTACGTCATCACGGCGTAGACGCCGGGGGTCGCGAGGGCCTCTGACGTGTCGATGGACACGATCTCGGCGTGGGCGACCGTGGAGCGCAGGATCTGACCCCAGAGCATGTCCTCGTGCCACATGTCGGAGGAGTACGCGAACTCTCCGGTGACCTTGAGCGTGCCGTCGGGGCGGAACGTGGACTCCCCGATGCCGCCCTTGGTCCGTGACCCCTGGGTGATCTTGGTGGGTGCGCCGATGGGGGCACCGCCCGCTCGAGCGAATTCGAGAGTGCGGGAAGGCATCGTCAGACCACCTCTCCCTGCCGGGCGGCCGCCAGGCGGACCGCGTCCATGATTTTCTCGTAACCGGTGCAGCGGCACAGGTTGCCGGAGAGCGCCTCGCGGATGTCCGCATCGGTCGGGTTCGGGTTGCGTTCCAGCATCTCGTCGGCGGCGACCAGCAGCCCCGGAGTGCAGAAGCCGCACTGGACGGCACCGGCGTCGATGAACGCCTGCTGGATCGGGGCGAGTTCGGTGCCCTCGCCGGTCTGGGAGTCGTGACCCTTGGGCTGCCATCCCCTGGCCTCGTCGAGCGAGGTCCCCGGGACGCCCGACGCGCTCGCCTCGACCGGCCCGTCCGACGTTCCACAGGAACCGGTTCCACAACCGCCGTGTTCGGCGCGCTGCTTGGCGTACTCGGCGAGCCCCTCGACGGTGACCACGTCACGCCCCTCCGCCTGACCGGCGGCGACCAGGCAGGAACAGACCGGGACGCCGTCCAGCCGGACCGTGCACGAGCCGCACTCGCCCTGCTCGCAGGCGTTCTTGGAACCGGGAAGGCCGAGCCGCTCCCGCAGCACGTACAGCAGGCTCTCGCCCTCCCACACGTCGTCGGCTTCCTGCGGACGTCCGTTGACGGTGAAGTTGACGCGCATCACGCAGCTCCCTCGGTGGTGCGGCGGGCGCCGCGGTACGACTCCCAGGTCCAGGTCAGCGTGCGGCGGGCCATCACGCCCACCGCGTGACGGCGGTAACTGGCCGTTCCCCGTACGTCGTCGATCGGGTTGCAGGCGGCGGAACACAGGTTTGCGAACTGCTTGGCGACCGACGGGGCGATGATTTTCCCGTTGTCCCAGAAACCGCCTTCTTCGAGCGCCGCGTTGAGGAAGTCCTCCGCGGCTGCGGCCCGGATCGGGGTGGGCGCGGCGGAACCGATGCCGGTGCGGACGGTCCGGGTCTCGGGGTGCAACGCCAGGCCGAAGGCGCAGACGGCGATGACCATGGCGTTGCGGGTGCCGACCTTGGAGTACTGCTGCGGTCCGTCGGCCTTCTTGATGTGGACGGCGCGGATCAGCTCGTCGGGGGCGAGGGCGTTGCGCTTGACGCCGGTGTAGAACGCGTCGATCGGGATCCGGCGCGAGCCGCGCACCGACTCGGCCTCGACCTCGGCGCCGGCGGCGAGCAGGGCGGGGTGGGCGTCGCCGGCCGGGGAGGCGGTGCCGAGGTTGCCGCCGACGCCGCCGCGGTTGCGGATCTGCGGAGAGGCCACGGTGTGCGAGGCGAGGGCGAGGCCCGGCAGCTCGGCGCGCAGGTTCTCCATGATCCGGGTGTACGGGACGGAGGCGCCCAGCCGCACGCTCTCCTCGCCGACCTCCCACTCGTAGAGGTCACCGACCCGGTTGAGGTCGAGCAGGTACTCGGGCCTGCGGTGGTCGAAGTTGATCTCGACCATCACATCGGTGCCACCCGCAATGGGCACAGCGGTGGGGTGCTCGGCCTTGGCGGCGAGCGCCTCCTCCCAGCTGGCGGGGCGAAGGAAGTCCATGACCGGCTCTCTTCTTCGTCTCGTGCGTCTCGGAGTCGTATCGGCTGTCGATGGCGACCGACGGCCGAATCGATCGAGCCAGAATCGGGTGCGGCGGGCCCGGCTCGGTCATGTGCTGTTCACGTGGAGTGAGGCCAGTACACAGTGCCTTGCTCCAGCCCGGTCAGTCACCGAAAGCATGAAGGAATTGGCTGGTCGACCGGGGCATCTTGTAGATTCGTATGAACGGAGGTCATCAGTAACCTCCTCGTTTTCCTGTGGAAACGTAGGAAACAGCCTGGCAATCAAAGAATGCGGTGCGTGACTGTCCGCCGCGGCGGTCCGGCCCCGGTGGGCAGGACCGGCGGCGGGTGTCTTCCCGCCACATCCTTCAAGATTCATCGTAGATTTCGAGACACAGAACGGCGGCGACGAGATGCGGCTGCGCGCCCTGCTGGACACCGATGCGCTGGGCCTGAGGCTCCTCGGCGGCGAGGACGAGCTGGACCGCGCGGTGCGGGGTGTCATGACCACCGACCTGCGGGACCCCAGCCGCTACCTCTCCGGCGGTGAGCTGGTGCTGACGGGCCTGGCGTGGCGCCGGGACGCGGCGGACTCCGAGCCGTTCGTGCGGATCCTGGTGCAGGCCGGGGTGGCCGCGCTCGCGGCGGGTGAGGCGGAGCTGGGCGACATCCCGGAGGACCTGGTCGTGGCCTGTGCCCGGCACCGTCTGCCGCTGTTCGCGGTGCACGAGTCGGTGGCCTTCGCGACGATCACCGAGCACGTGGTGCGGCAGGTGTCCGGCGAGCGCGCCGGGGATCTCGCGGCCGTCGTGGACCGGCACCGCCGGATGATGACCTCGGGCCCGGCGGGCGGCGGCCCGGACGTGGTCCTGGACCTGCTCGGCTCGGACCTGGACCTGCGCGCCTGGGTGCTGTCCCCCACCGGTCGGCTGATCGCGGGCCCGAAGGGAGCGGGCCCCGGCCTGCCCGCCGAGGTGTGCGCGAAGCTCGCGGCGGAGCAGCTGGCGGCCGTCCGGACGGGCCGGCGCGGACCGCACCGGGTGCTGGTCGGCCAGGCGACGTACTCACTGTTCCCGATCCGCAGCAGCGGCCGCGCCCCGCAGACCGCCCAGAGCCCGAAGGCCGGCCGGGACGTGCGCGAGAGCGTGCTGTCGGACTGGCTGCTGGCCGTCGAGGCCGACGCCGGGGACTGGGCGGACGAGCGCCTCGACCTGCTGCAGGGCGTCACCCAGCTGATCGCGGTGGAGCGGGACCGCCGGGACGCCGCGCGCACGGTGCGCAGGCGCCTGGCGCAGGAGGTGCTGGAGCTGGTCCAGACGGGCGCGGCCCCGGCGGAGATCGCGGCCCGGCTGCGGGTGGCCGCGCCGGTGCTGCTGCCGGGACTGGGGGCCGCGCCGCACTGGCAGGTGGTCGTGGCCCGCGTCGAGTGGGAGGACGGCGGCCCGGAGGCCGGCCCGGTCGCCCAGTCGCTCCTGGAGGAGATCCTGGTCGACCCGCTCGCCACCGGCCCGGAGCCCTCCGACCGCATCGCCGTCGCCCACACAGGTGCGGAGGCCGTCGCCCTCGTACCGCTGCCGGCGGTGTCGAGCGAGCACGACGGCTCCGAGAGCGGCGTCCTCGCCGACGCGCTCCTGACGACCGTACGGGAACCGCTGTCGGCGGGTCTCGACGGCGACGGCCGGCTCACGCTGGGCGTCAGCGCGGCCGTGCATTCGGCGGAGGGGCTGCGCGGGGCGCTGGAGGAGGCGCGGCACGCGCGACGGGTGGCCGCCGCCCGGCCGGGGCGGGTGTGCGCGGCCGGGCACCAGGAACTGGCCTCGCACGTGCTCCTGCTCCCGTTCGTCCCGGACGACGTCCGCAGAGCGTTCACCGCCCGTCTCCTGGATCCCCTGCGCGACTACGACCGACGCCACCGCGCCGAGCTGATCCCGACGCTGGAGGCGTTCCTCGACTGCGACGGCTCATGGACCCGTTGCGCCTCCCGCCTGCACCTGCATGTCAACACATTGCGTTACCGAGTGGGGCGGATCGAGCAGTTGACGAGCCGTGACCTGTCGCGCCTGGAGGACAAGCTGGACTTCTTCCTGGCCCTGCGCATGAGCTGACAACCGGCTGACAAGAAACAGAGGCCGGTTGCCCCCGTCCTGCTGTCCGTCGGCCGGCCGTCCGTCGAAACCTTCGGGGACGGAGAGTCCCACGACTTTGTGAAATCTTTCACCCGCCCCCTTGGCTCGGTGCCGCGATTCGTGCTGAGATGCGGCCACCACTCAAAGCTCGACGGCGCGCTCGGGGAGGGCAACGTGGCGTACACCGCCATGTCCGGTACCGGAACGACCTCAGGTGACGACCCCCTCCAGACGGCGGTATGGCGGCTGCGCTCGCGGGCCTGCTGGTCCGACGCGGCGGCTCTGATCCCGCCCGACACGGCGCAGGGCGCGATCCAGCGGGCCGCGCTGCTCGTGGAGCGGTGCCTGTACACCGAGCAGGGCTGGCAGGACGCCGAGGACGCGCTGCGGGCGGCGGAGGCGCTGGCCCACGACGACGAGGAGCGGGGCGCCGCCGCTTGTGAACGGGGGCAACTTGCGTACGCCGCCACGGTGCACGGGGTGCGCGACCGGGTGGACGAGGCGCGGGCCGCGCTCGGCCGGGCGGCGGCGCTGATCCCGCCGGACGCGGTCGGCCGGGCGCTGCTGGACTTCCGCCGGGGCCTGCTCGCGGAGAACATCGCCCGTTCCCCGCAGGCCGCGAGGGCCGCCTACCGCCGCGCCCACACGGCGGCCGCGGCGCACTCGGACTCGCTGCTGCTGTCCTTCACCTGGCGCCACCTCGCCGGACTCGCCCTGCGCGACGGCGAGATGGCGGAGGCCCGCCACGGCTTCGCCGAATCCCTGCGCATCCGGGAGGAGTTGGGCTACTTGGTGGGCACAGCACCGGCACTCGCCTCACTGGCGGACGCGGAAACAGAACCGGAGGCCTCCCGACTACGCGAGGAGGCACGACGCCTGTTCCGCCTCCTCGGAGGCGTCCCCACCTGGCTGGCAAGACAGTTGACACCCCCGGCAGCGACGGCGTAGGGACGACGGCGACTCAGGGGGCGTAGGGACGACGGGGGCTCAGGGGAGCGTAGGGACGACGGCACTCACGGGGGCGTGGGCCCGGCGGGCGCTCACGGGGGCGTGGGTCCGGCGGGGCTCACGGGGGCGTGGGGCCGGCGGGGCTCACGGGGGCGTGGGGCCGGCACGGGCTCGCGGGGGCGTGGAGACCGGAGGCTGGGAGGCTCGGGAGCCGGGAGACTGGGGGCCGAGAGACGCCAGGCTTGTCCGTGGCGGGCGCGGCGGATTCAGCCCGTCCGGCGTTTGAGGACGAGGCCCTTTCGGGGCCGAAGCGGGGGTCTGGGGGCGGCAGCCCCCAGCAGGCCGGCGCGCACGCGGCGCGCACGCGGCGCGCACGCGGCGCGCACGCGGCGCGAACCACGAACCGTCCGCTCAGGCCGCGCCGGCGAAGTGCTCTCGCACCACCGCCTGCACCACGTCCAGATCCCGTGCCGTCAACGCCTCCAGCAGCGTCAGGTGCTCCGTCGCGTCCGCCACGAGGTCGGCCCGTGCGCGCGAGACGGGCCCGCCGACCAGCGGCCACTGCGACCGCCGGTGCAGATCCTCGGCGACCCCGACCAACTGCTCGTTGCCGGTGAGGGCGAGCATCGCCCGGTGGAAGACCCGGTCGGCCTCCGCGTACGTGACCCGGCAGCCGGAGGCCGCCGCGCGCATGCCCGCCTCGGCGAGCGGCCGCAGCTCCGCCCACCGCTCGGCAGGCACCGTACGGGCGAGCCGCAGCATCACGGGAATCTCGATCAGCGCCCGCACCTCGGCCAGCTCGGCGAGCTCGCGCGTACCCCGCACGATCACCCGGAACCCCCGGTTGGGGACGACCTCGACGGCGCCCTCCATCGCGAGCTGCTGCATCGCCTCCCGGACCGGCGTCGCGGAGACCCCGAAACGTTCCCCGAGGACCGGCGCCGAGTACACCTCGCCCGGCCGCAGGTCCCCGGCGACCAGCGCGGTGCGCAGCGCGTCGAGGATCTGGCCGCGCACCGAGGCGCGCTGGACGACCGGCCGGGGACGCGGGATCGGGGTCTCGCTGTGCGTGTGCTCACCGCGCGCGGCGCCCGCCGGGCCGCACGGCTCGCGGCCCGCGCCCTCGCCGAACTCACCCGCCTCACCGAACTGTCCGTACTCGGCCGCCCCTCCGCGCGACTGCGCCGGCACCCGAGCACGGTCCTCGGCCTCCTGCGCGGCCGGATCTCCGGTACCGATGGAGCCCTGCGCACTCTGCTCCACGGGGCCTCCTCCGGCCTTGTCGGTACTTGGGGTCATTACGGCGGGTTGTTACTCGTCCGTCAAGCACCTTAGGCGCACTGGCCGCCAGTTCAAATCCCAACGATACCGGATAAGGTAAGGCTTACCTTTAATCACCCCCAAAACGGAGGCCTCCCGAGCCTGACCCCTGGTACCTGCACCGCCGAGCGCCCCTGCCGGACCGGGCGACCGCTGCGCCTTCTGTGCGGTGCACCCCGGGGGCACCTGCGCCACCTGCGACGCCTACGCCACCCGCCCGCGCACCCGCGACGCCGACCGCGCCCCCAAGCTCACCGGCACCCCAACGAGTTGAGGCACCCTCAGGCACACTCGGCCACCCCCCGGCGACGGGACACGCCCGCAGGTCCCGTAAGATCACCCGGACGAGACTCCCTTTCGGTTACAGGCGATTCACAACTTTCTCACTTGTCACGGGAACTTTCCGTGGAACCACCCGTACGGGTAGTCTTATTCGAACTCAACTCCCGCCCCTCAAGCGGCAGTTCGAGCAGAACGTCGCCCTGGGCATCCCCTTGCACCTCCTTGGCGGCCTCTTGCCCCGAAACCCCCTGAGGGACGGCGGGATTGGGCCACTATGGCGGGCGTTACGCCCTATCCCAATGCAAGGGACCCCCAGATGAGACTGACCGACATATCGCTGAACTGGCTGCTTCCCGGCGCCGTACTGCTCCTGGGCATGCTGGCGGCGGTGGCGGTGCTCGCGCGCGGCAAGCGCTCCTCCGGGGCGAACGCGAGCGCGGACGACTCGTGGGAGCGCACCGAAGAGCGCCGCAGGCGCAAGGAAGCCATATACGGAACCGCTTCCTACGTCCTTCTGTTCTGCTGTGCGGCCGTCGCCGCCGCCCTCTCCTTCCACGGCCTGGTCGGCTTCGGCCAGCAGAACCTCGGCCTCACCAACGGTTGGGAATTGCTGGTCCCGTTCGGCCTGGACGGCGCGGCCATGTTCTGCTCCGTGCTCGCGGTGCGCGAGGCCAGCCACGGTGACGCGGCGCTCGGCTCCCGGATGCTCGTATGGACGTTCGCGGGCGCCGCGGCCTGGTTCAACTGGGTGCACGCACCCAGGGGCCTCGGCCACGACGGCGCACCGCAGTTCTTCTCCGGCATGTCCCTGTCGGCGGCCGTTCTCTTCGACCGGGCCCTGAAGCAGACCCGCCGGGCCGCGCTGCGCGAGCAGGGGCTGGTGCCCCGTCCGCTGCCGCAGATCCGCGTCGTGCGCTGGCTGCGGGCTCCTCGTGAGACCTACAAGGCGTGGTCGCTGATGCTCCTGGAAAACGTGCGCAGCCTGGACGAGGCCGTCGAGGAGGTCCGCGACGACAAGGTCCGCAAGGAGGAGACCAAGCTGCGCCGTCGCGAGCAGCAGCGGGTCGAGCGGGCCCAGTTGAAGGCGATCAGCCGAGGTCACGGTCGTTTCCCCGGCCGTGGTGGCGGCGGTGGCCGTCAGGTGGAGGCCCAGGCCGCCCTGGAGCGCGCCACGGCCGAGCGAGTTTCCGCGGAGCCTGCCATAGCGAACTCTGCGGAGCAGCTGCCCGTAAGGTCACGGCCCTCCCTGCAGCCCGTTCGCCACGGCTCCGACTCGTCGATCACCGTCGATCTCACCGCGGAGGACGACACGATGGCCCTGCCGCGCCTCGACTCCCTGGAGCGCAAGCTCAAGGACCTGGAGCAGCAGTTCGGCTGACGGACAGCTAGACACCACCGGGAAGGGGGCGCGACCACGACGGTCGCGCCCCCTTCCCGTTGCGTGTCGCTCCTCGCCCGTGGCCTGTCTTTCAGGCGGCTTCGGCTCCCAGCTCGAACCAGACGACCTTTCCGCCGCCCTGCGCCCGCACACCCCAGGTGTCCGCGAGGGACTCCACCAGGACCAGGCCCCGACCGTGCGTGCCCTCGTCGGGGCTGGGCATGCTCGGCCGGGGGTGGCGGGCCACGAAGTCCCGTACCTCCACCCGCAGGCCGGACGGTGAGACGGTGGCCGTCAGCACCGCGTCGTCGTCGGTGTGCACGAGTGCGTTGGTGACGAGCTCGCTGGTGAGCAGTTCCGCCGTCTCCGACCGGCCGGGTCTTCCCCAGCCCCGCAGCAGTTCCCGCAACGCCCGGCGCGCCTCGGGCACCGCCCGCAGATCCGCCCGTCCGAGCCTGCGGCTGAGCTGCGACGCCCCGTCCTGCTCCGCCACGTCCTCGGCTGTGCCCTCCCCTGTCCGTCTCGTCGCCGAGGTGCCCGCGATCGCCGTCGGACCGCTTCCCCAAGCCTGCCTCTCCATGACCCCCGCCCGCGTGTCGATGTCGGTTCCCCTCCTGCTCGAACACGTTCACGGGGATCCTTGCCCGGTCGATACCGGGCCAGTCATGTCGAATCATCAACGACCGGGTGTTCGGCCATGTTCGGGCGGGGCGCAGGGTCGCTCCCCCGCACTCCCGGGTCCTCCCCTGGTTTTCCCACGGGCGGCTGAGGGGCCGGCGGCGCCCGTCCGAACCACCGAGGAGGGCGCCGCGAAACAACCGACCGGACCCTGTTTCCAGCGCGTGCGGAGCGCGCGATGCGACGGTTCGTGTGTCGTGCGCCGCAAGGGGCCTGTGTGCCGTCGACCCGGTCCGTCGGGCACGCGCCGGGCGAACCGGTGCCGAGCGATCGGGCCCCTGGGCCCCGTACGAGCCGTCCGATAGCGGCACCAGGCGGGAAAGGCCCTGCTCGACAGGGTGAATCCGGTTGGCGGGGCGGGGCCCCGAGGAGCGGGCGGGCGGCTGCGGGAAGGCGGTGATCGGCCCCAGGCCCGGCGGCGACGAACCCGGCTTCCAGGCCGAGGGGACGGTGTACGACGGCGCGGTCGAACCCCTGAAGGGCGCGCGCCGGCGCAACCGGCACCCGAAGATCGCCTCCCCGGTGAGCGGTGGTGAGCCGGGGCATCCGCTCTGCGAGGCGGACGCCGACCCGGCCGCCCTCGCCCCCTTCCCGCCTACGCACCCGTGCGACCTGCTGACCGTCCGGGCTCGCACCGACTACGGATTCGCCCCTGCCGACCTGGCCGTACCCGAAGAAGAGGTGGGGCGGCTGATGCCGGACGGCCGGAGCGCTTTCCCGTTGCCGACGACATTGGCCGGAATGCACTGCTCCTCACACGGAAACGCAACGGAAACCGTGTCCCCCGTTTGCCCCCGCATACTCGGACTGCCGCAGCACGAGGCCCAAGGGCCTTTCGCACTACGGCAGTCCGAGATCCAAGCGATACCCGCCTGCGGTGCCCGGCCAAGAATGTCCCCGTGCCTGACCGCCTGACCGCCCAGCAGCCCTAACTGCCTTCGACTCCCGTCGTGCCGATGTGGAAGATCTTGTGGCCGCGGGTCATGTCGACGACCAGCTTGGTCGCTGTGTTGCTGCTCCAGGTGAGGGTGACGACCGCCTCCGTGTAGTTAGCCGTGCCGTTGGCGGTGACCTTCCATGCGAGCGGCACGTTCTGGGCCCGCAGGACGCCGTTGGCGTGGTTCTTGTCCTCCCAGGCGTTCAGTTCCTTCTGGAAGGCCGGGGTGAGGTAATGCTTGCGGAGCTCGTCCGCGAGCTTTCCGCCACCCTCGTCGGTCACCGCGTCGATGTAGGCGCCGTAGAAGTCGGCGATACGGGTGATGTTGTCGGACGACTTGCCGCTGACGCTGCGCGGGCTGCCGGCGGAGGCCTGGGCCGTCACGCCCAGCCCGAGGGCCAGGGCGAGGGCCGCGGCCACGGCGGCCCGGCGGCGAGTGGTACGAAGGCGGCTCGTGCTCTTGCCGGTCTCGCTGGGCTCGCTGGGCTTGCCGGTCAAGCTGATCATGCTCGTCATGTGCGTGTTCCCCGTATATCTCGTGTGTCGGGTCTGGCTGGACTTGTGGTCTGTCGGGTGACCAAGTGGTCGTGCGGGGCCGCCGCCCTCCCGACCCCCGTGACGGGAGGACGGCGGCCCCGGCTCTTCGCAGTGGTCGTACGCCTGTGGGGGTCGTGCGGTCAGCGAAGCTTGTTGACGGCCGTGACGGTTGTCTTCTTGAAGGCCTTCACCGGCGCGTCGTCGAAGTCGCCCAGCTGGCCCCAGTCCACGACCGTCACCCGCGTGCCGTCCCGGCCCACGGAGAGGAGGCGTATGTCGGTCGCGCCCCAGGACGTCTCGGTGTGCAGGCCGTAGACATGGGCTCCCTCCTCCACGTTCAGCTTCCCGTAGTCCTTGAGCGTGGCTGTGACCTCCGGGTCGGCCTGCTCGATCCGCGTGGCGCAGGACTTGATGTGCTCGTTGACCGACGCGAACCGCCACTTCGCCGCGCTGACGCTCGACAGTTCGAGGCTGACCTGACGGGCGCTGGTGTCGAGGTCGGTCCGGAAGTCCCGGTACCAGGAGCCCCATCCGTCGCCGAGCACCGTGCCGAGACAGCGGTCCGCCTCCACCTCCGGCGATGCGCCGGCGATGATCTCACCGGCCGTCCAGGGCGAGCTGGGGTGCGGCGGAAGGTCGGCGGCGGAGAGGAAGCCGGGCGGCTGCGGCGCGGCCGTACCCGCCGGTGCGGCGCCGGCGGGTACGGCGAGCAGGGTGCCGAGGGCGAGGCCCACGGCCGTGAGTGCGGTGAGCCCGGTGAGCGTGGCGGCTCGGATGCGCTTGGGCATGGGTGTCCCCCGTGAGTGGAGTGCATGGGTGTGGATCGTCGCCGCGACGCCGGTTGGTCGATCCGGCTCTGGTCGGGGCGACACCAAGAGCATCGGCGGACGGAACGGCCCGGTGCAACGGTCTTCGCCCGATCTGCCGTGGTGGAACCATCCCAGCCCATGTGACGTGCAGGTATATGGGTGCCTGGGATGACCGCCCGGGCCGGACGAGCACGGGGGAACGGTGTCGACCGACGACGGTGTGGGCGATGTGACGGAGTTCGCGGCGCTGCTGACGGAACTGAAGGGGCGCACGGAGCGCAGCTACGGCTCTCTCGCACGCCGACTGGGCATGAACACCTCGACGCTGCACCGGTACTGCGCGGGGGAAGCGGTTCCGCAGGATTTCGCCCCGGTGGAACGGCTCGCGGAGTTCTGCGGAGCGACCTCCGAGGAACGCCTCGAACTGCACCGGCGGTGGCTGCGTGCAGTGGCGGCCCGTCAGCAGCGGGCGGCGCGGAGCGTTACTGCCCCGGACGCACCGGAAGCACCGGAAGCACCGACGCTCCGGGAAACGCGGGGGACTTCAGAAGCCTTAGAAACCCTGGCAATGCCGGAAACGCCGGGCACATCGCCGGAAGCAGACACCCGGCCTTCGGCGGAAACAGAACCTCGGCAATCCGTCGGACAACAGGCACCGTCTCGCCGTTGGTACCGGCGTCGGCGCGTCACGGTCCTCGTCGGTGTCGCCTGCGCGATCCTCGCCACCCTGGGCAGCCTGTCCGCACTGCCCGGCGGCAACCACCCGTCGGCATCCGACGACGCCGGCCGGGCCCCGGGATCCACCGCCGACCCGTACCGGACGGCGTCCCCGCACCTTTCCCCCACGCCCACCACCAGCACGACCGCCTCCCCCACGCCCCGCTCCGCCTCGCCCTCCCCTCCGACCGGCCCCGGCAGGACCTCCCCCTCCCCGGACAGCGCCCCGGCCGGCGGCAGGGCCTCGGCCCCCGCGACGGGCGTACCGCTGCTGTGGACCGCCGACTCCCAGGTCTGGGCGCTCGGCTGCGGTCACGACTACATCATCGACAAACCTCCGGCGCAGGTGCCACCGCCCCCGGCTCAGCAGGACGCCGGTCAGTGGGCGTCGGCCCAGGGCGCCCTGCACGGGCGGGAGACCAACGTGGAGATCTCGGTGCAGGGCCGCGACTCGACGGCCGTCGTCCTGACGGCGTTGCGTGTGCGGGTCGTCGGCCGCGCCTCACCAGCGCAGGGCACCGTGTACGCCATGGACCAGGGCTGCGGCGGCTCGCTCAGCAAGCGGTACTTCGCAGTCGACCTGGACAAGGACCGTCCCGTCGCGCACTCGGTCGCCGGGAACGACGCGGGCACTCCGATCCCGGCGGTGAGCCTGCCCTACCGCGTGTCCAGCACGGACCCGGAGGTGCTGCTGGTCACGGCACGGACCGAGAGCTGCGACTGCAACTGGTACCTCGAACTCGACTGGTCGTCCGAGGGACGTACCGGCACGGTCCGCGTCGACGATCACGGCCGCCCGTTCCGCACGAGCGGTGTCAAGGGCCTGCCCCGCTACTGGTACGGCTCGGACAACGGCGAGCGCCAGTGGGTCCCCGCCACCGCCTGACCGCAGGCTGACCACCAGCATCCTCACGGGCGAGGCACGTTGCGCAGGTTGGAGCGGGCCATCTGCAGCATCCGGCCCACCCCGCCGTCGAGGACGATCTTCGAGGCGGACAGCGCGAAACCGGTGACCATCTCGGCGCTGATCTTCGGCGGGATGGACAGCGCGTTGGGGTCGGTGACGACGTCGACGAGGGCCGGGCCCTTGTGCCGGAAGGCGTCCCTCAGCGCGCCGGCCAGTTGTCCGGGCTTCTCGACGCGGACGCCGTGGGCGCCGCAGGCGCGGGCGACGGCGGCGAAGTCGGGGTTCTTGTTGGCCGTGCCGTACGAGGGCAGCCCCGCGACCAACATCTCCAACTCCACCATGCCCAGCGAGGAGTTGTTGAACAGTACGACCTTCACGGGCAGGTCGTACTGGACGAGGGTCAGGAAGTCGCCCATCAGCATGGAGAAGCCGCCGTCGCCGGACATCGACACGACCTGCCGGCGGCGGTCCGTGAACTGTGCGCCGATCGCCATGGGCAGCGCGTTCGCCATGGAGCCGTGGGAGAAGGAACCGATGACGCGACGGCGGCCGTTGGGCGTGAGGTAACGAGCGGCCCAGACGTTGCACATCCCGGTGTCCACGGTGAACACGGCGTCGTCGGCGGCGAGTTCGTCGACGACGGCGGCAACGTACTCGGGATGGACAGGAACGTGTTTCTCCACGTTCCGCGTGTACGCCTTCACCACCCCCTCCAGCGCGTCGGCGTGTTTCTTCAGCATCCGGTCGAGGAAACGCCGGTTGTCCTTGGCCCGCACGCGCGGGATCAGACAGCGCAGGGTCTCGCGCACGTCGCCCCAGACTGCGAGGTCCAACTTGGATCGCCGGCCGAGGTGTTCGGGCCGCACGTCGACCTGGGCGATCTTCACGTCGTCGGGCAGGAAGGCGTTGTACGGGAAATCGGTTCCGAGCAGGATCAGCAGATCGCACTCGTGCGTGGCCTCGTACGCGGCGCGGTAGCCGAGGAGACCGCTCATGCCGACGTCGAATTCATTGTCGTACTGAATCCACTCCTTCCCGCGCAACGCGTGCCCCACCGGGGACTTGATCTTTCCGGCGAACTCCATGACCTCGGCGTGCGCGCCGGCCGTACCGCTGCCGCAGAAGAGGGTGACCTTGTCGGCCGCGTCGATCATCTCGACGAATGCGTCGATCTCGGCGTCGCCGGGGCGGACGGTGGGCCGGGCGGTGACGAGAGCGGTTTCGACGGCTTTCTCGGGAGCGGGCCGGTCGGCGATGTCACCGGGGAGCGACACGACGCTGACGCCGCTGCGGCCGACCGCGTTCTGGATCGCCGTGTGCAACAGCCGGGGCATCTGTTTCGGGCTGGAGATCAGTTCGCTGTAGTGGCTGCACTCGCGGAACAGCTGGTCGGGGTGGGTTTCCTGGAAGTAGCCCAGGCCGATCTCGCTGGAGGGGATGTGCGAGGCGAGGGCGAGCACGGGGGCCATGGAGCGGTGGGCGTCGTAGAGGCCGTTGATGAGGTGGAGGTTGCCGGGTCCGCAGGAGCCCGCGCACGCCGCGAGCTTCCCGGTGATCTGCGCTTCCGCGCCGGCGGCGAAGGCGGCGGTCTCCTCGTGGCGGACGTGGATCCAGTCGAGGGCGGGGTTGCGGCGCACGGCGTCCACGACGGGGTTGAGGCTGTCCCCCACGACGCCGTAGAGGCGCTTCACTCCCGCGCGGGCGAGGATGTCCACGAACTGTTCGGCGACGTTCTGCTTGGCCATGGATCGACGCACCCCTTCGGTCTCGGTCTCCTCGGGTCCCCTCCACAGTGGTCGCGGGGGCCCTGTCACGCCTCCCAGACGGCCGCCGCCGTGCGGTCGTCGGAGTAACCCTTCACCCTCACCTGCGTGTCGGCGAGGAAGGCGGCGAGCCTGGGCGGGGTGGGGCCCGACCAGCGTCCCGTCAGGTACGCGGACAGTTCCGGCTCGCCGCGCAGGGGTTCGGCCAGGCCGCCGGTGCACATCAGGAGCGTGTCACCCGGGCGGGCTACGGAGGCACGGAAGCGGAAGGGATCGCGGGGCGGCTCGGGGGCCGGGTCGTAGGGGTTCGGCGGGGTCGTGATGCCGAGGTCCATGGTGAGGCGGTCGCCCTCGGGCGTCTCGGCCGGCAGGGACCCGAACCCGACGACCGGCTCCCCGGCGACCTCACCCACCTGCGGCTCGATGTCCTGCCACACGCCGCCGCGCAGCCGGAACAGTCCGCCGGAGCCGACACCGAAGAAGACGCGCGTGCGGCAGTCGCGGTCGGCGGGCAGGAGCAGACAGCGCAGGGTGGCCGCGTACTCCTCCGGCGCCAGGCCCTGTTCCGCGGCACTGGCGCGGAGCCGGCCGAGGCTGCGGTCGGTGAGCCGGTGCAGGCCGGACTTCAGGTCGCCACGCCGGGCCGCCCTTATGTCCTCGGCGAGCCGGACATGACTGCGGCCCACGGCCCGTCCGATCCACCGGCACGCCTCGGCGGCCGCCCGGTGGGCTCCCGGGGTCGCCCGGGCGCCGGTCGCCATCGCGACGAGGATCAGCGCATGCTCGCCCGCGCCGAAACGGGCGGTGAGCAGTGAGTCACGGCGCGGCTCGCCCCGGTACCGCGCGGAGTCCCCCCGCACGGAAACGGCCCGCAACGCCCAGGCCCCGTACCGGGCCCCGTCCAGGACGGTGTCGGCGACGAGATCGTCCAACTCCTCCGGGTCAGCGAGCGGGAGGGCGGTGGGCTCGGCGTCGTAGGTGGGCGGCCCGGAACCGACGTAGTCCTTTTGATGGTCGGGAGCACCCACAGGTGCGGCTGAAGGCGCCGGAGGTGCTGGAGATGCCGGGGAGTTGGGGGCGTGCGCCGGGAGTGGGGGGCGCTCGGAGGCGGGGGCGCCCTTGAGGGTGGACGGGTAACCCGCCGGATCGAGAGGGGCTGCGGTGCCGCTGGCGGAGACGGTGGGGGCGGAGGGCGCGGTAGGGGCGGTAGGGGCGGTAGGGGCAGTCGTAGGTGGCGGCGCGTGGGCCGGAGTGGGCGGCAGTGCGGGCGGGGGCGGGGGCGCAGTTGGAGCGCTTGGAGCGGTTGGAGCGGTGGACGGGGTGGTGGAGGGGGACGGCGCTGGTGGGGAGGGCGGTGCCGGGGGTGCGGAGGGGGCGGACGATGTCTCCGTCGGCGTACGGCCGTCGGGCGTGGAGGATGCGGGACCGTGGGGCGCCCGCTCGTCGAAGCCCGGCGGCAGCGGGCCGGGCAGGAAGTTCTCGGGACCGGGAGGTGTGGCCGAGGGCGGTTCCCAGGGAGCGCGGTACCGCTCGGGCGGAGGGGTGCCCGGATCGGCCTCGACCCCGCGTGCGTCGACGTCGGCGCCCTGACCGGCGGCCGAAGAGGCGTTCGGATCAGCGGCCCAGCCGACGCCTCGGCCCGCGTGACGGCCGACGTCCCGACCGGTGCCGCGTCCGGCATCGTGCCGGGCGTCACGCTCATCGGCGAGCCCACTGCCGGGGTCCCCTGGGTCCCAGCCCGCACCCGTACCCGTACCCGTACCCGTACCCGTACCTGTGTCTATGTCTGCGCCCTGGCCTTGGCGTGCCCACCAATCGGTCCGGCCGCGAGGACCGGGCCGCTCGGCCCGTGGGGCCGGCACCGAGCCGACGGGACCCGCAAGGTCCGCGTCATCCACGCCGTCCACCTGGTCCGAGTCGTCCGCGTGGTGCGTGTCATCGTCCGCACCGCTCGCCGGGGCGCGCGCACCCGCCGCAGTCCCCGTGCCGGCCGTCGCACCCTCGGAGTGCGCCGCCGTATCCGCAGAGCGGACCGCTCCGGCGGCCGAGGCGAAGCGGTCGTCCAGGGAGTCGGCGGCGGGCGTGGGCCCCGTGTCCTCGGTGGAGTCGTCGTACAACTGCCCCCACCAGTCGTCCTCGTGACCGGTGGACCTTCCCCCCTGCTGGCTCATGCCCCCAATTGTCCACCGCACGGGCCGTATGAAAACGGGGCATCCGGAAAATGCTTCACCGCACGGGTGTCGAACAGCATGTCGAGCAACGTCCGGAACAGCAGTGCGACGGAAGTGCTTCCTGAGGAGATCCGCTGTGGATGATCAGTGGATGATCACGTGTTTGCGCCGTGGCCACACCTTGGCAGAGTGACCGGCGGTGTGGCGATGATGTGCGGCGGCGGGTTTACGCCGTGGCTGATTCCCACCAGGCACCGGACACGACGTGGGCGGGCGAGACGTCGGATGGAGGGACGACACCCGATGCTGGGAGCGATGGGGCTCGACGACACGCACGAGTCGGCGTACCGGGCGCTGGTGTCGGTGGGCGCCTCCGACGTGCCCGATCTCGCGCGCCGGCTGACCCTCGGCGAGCACGACACGGAACGCGCGCTGCGCCGGCTGGAACGGCACGGCCTCGCCGCGCAGTCCTCGGGCCGCCCGGGACGCTGGGTCGCCGCTCCCCCGGGAGTCGCGCTGGGCGCGCTGCTCACCCAGCAGCGGCACGAGTTGGAGAAGGCGGAGCTCGCGGCCGCCCTGCTCGCCGAGGAGTACCGGGCCGCCGGGGCCGAGCCGGCGGTGCACGACCTGGTCGAGGTCGTGACGGGCGCCGCCGCCGTCGCCCAGCGTTTCCTGCAGATCCAGCTCGGGGCGAGCGAGGAGGTGTGCGCGCTGGTCACCGGCACCCCGGTGGCCGTGACCGGCGGCGAGGACGACGCGGAGGAACGAGCCGCCGCTCGCGGGGCGCGTTACCGCGTCGTACTGGAGCGTGCGGTGCTCGACCAGCCGCACGGCATGACGGAGCTGACCGCCGCACTGGGCCGGGACGAGCAGGTCCGGGTGGTGGACGAGGTGCCGACGAAGCTGGTCGTCGCCGACCGTTCACTCGCCCTGGTGCCGCTGACGGGACGTTCGGCGGAGCCCGCCGCGCTGGTGGTGCACGCCAGCGGGCTGCTGGAACTGCTGTGCGGCCTGTTCGAGTCGGTGTGGCGGGAGGCCCTGCCGCTGCGCCTCGGTACGGCCGGTGTCGTCGAGCAGGCGCCGGCCGCTCCCGACGCGGTCGACCTGGAGATCCTGTCCCTGCTGCTGGCGGGGATGACCGACGCGAGCGTGGCCAAGCAACTCGACCTGGGGCTGCGCACCGTGCAGCGCCGGGTGAAGGGGCTGATGGAGCTGGCCGGGGTGACGACCCGGCTGCAGCTGGGCTGGCACGCGTACGAGCGCGGCTGAGTGACACGAGAACGGTGAGCCTGCTTTGACCTGCGTCTTCTTCTCGATTCGGGCACCCTGGGCAGATGGGAGTGTGGGAACTCCTGCTGGTCGGACTGGTCATTCTGCTCGGCCTGTGCGGAGTGCTGGTGCCCGGTGTGCCGGGATCGTGGCTGGTGTGGGCCGCGGTCCTGTGGTGGGCACTGGAGGACCCGCAGCCGGTCGCCTGGGCCGTTCTGATGGGGGCCACGCTGGCGCTGTTCCTGTCCCAGGTGGTGCGCTGGGCCCTGCCGCCCCGTCGGCTGCGCGCGAGCGGCGCGACACCCCGGATGGCGGTGTACGCGGGACTCGGCGCGTTCCTCGGCTTCTTCCTGCTCCCCGTGCTCGGCGCGATCCCCGGTTTCATGGGCGGCATCTACCTCTGCGAACGGCTCCGCCTGGGCCGCCACGGCGAGGCACGGGCGGCCCTGCGCACCGCGATGCGCTCCGGCGGCTCCAGCATCCTCGCCGAGCTGTTCACCTGTCTGCTCATCATGGGCGCGTGGCTGGGGGCGGTGCTGTGGGGATGAAGCTCCACTGGAGCGGTGCCGGGAAGGAACCCTCCAGCGTGAGCAGCCGAACCTTGCGCTCCAGTCCGCCCGCGTATCCCGTCAGCGAGCCGTCGGCGCCGATCACCCGGTGGCAGGGCCGCAGGATCAGCAGCGGATTCGCCCCGATCGCTCCGCCGACCGCTCGTACGGCCATCCGCGAGGCGCCGACGCGGGCGGCGATCTCGCCGTACGTCGTGGTCGCCCCGTAGGCGACGGAGTCGAGGGCGGCCCACACCCGCTCACGGAACTCGGTGCCGTCGCCACGCAGGGGAAGCCGGAACTCCTTCAGCTCTGCGGCGAAGTAGGCGGCGAGTTGTTCCTCGGCGGAGCGGAACGGCCCGGGGTCGTGCCGCCAGCCGTCTTGGACCGTCCTTCCGCCCTTCTGTCCGGGCACGGAGAGGGACGTCAGCACGCCGGACGGGTCGGCGGTGAGGAGCAGGGGGCCGAGCGGGCTGTCCACGCTGGTGTAGTACGTCAGGTCGGTCGGGGTGTTCATCGTTCCTCCGCGGCGCGCAGGTGGTTCAGGGCGTAGGTGCGCCAGGGGCGCCAGCTGTCGGGCACGTCCGCGCCGGGCGGCGCGACGTCGGGATCGCCGAGGGCGCGGGCACGGATCGCCGCCACCGTACGGGCGTCCAGGCCGGGCAGCGCGAGCAGCGCTTCCTGGGCGTCGTCCCGGTCGACGCCTGGGTCGAGGCGTACGGTGCCGTCCGCGAGGGCGGCGGCGAGAGCGCCGAGGGTCCCGCGGGTTCCGCCGACATCGGATCCGGTCGCGGACTCGGCCCCGGATCCGGACTCATGTTTGGCTCCGGAGTTGGAGTCGGAGTCGGAGTCGAGGTCGAAGCCGGCGCCGGCCAGGACGGCCGGTTCGGGGAAGAGGTGGGTGAGGGTTCCGCACGGTGCGTCGAGGGCCTTGCCGTAGGCGCGGACCAGGCGTTCCGCTGCCGTCCGCCCCACCAGCGCCCGTACGGCGTACTCCTCCGGGTCGGCGGCCCCCGGCGCGCGCAGTCCGGGCCGGGCGGCGATCAGCGGAGCGAGCCGTGGATCGGCGCCGAGCCTGTCGTCCACGGCGAACGGGTCGGCGTCGAGGTCGAACAGCCGCCGCAGCCGCTGGACGGCGGTGGTGAGGTCGCGCAGATCGGTGAGGTGCAGCCGGACGTCGAGCCAGCCGCCGGGATGGACGGCCGTGGCCTGGCCGGTGTCGCCCGGCCGCTCGTCCACGGCGACGATCCCGGTGCCGTAGGGCAGCCGCAGCGTACGACGGTATGTGCGTGCGCCGAGCGGCCCGCTCACCTCCTCCACGCCGGCCACGGCCTCTCGTTCCAGCAGGTCGAACACGGTGCCCGCGTGATACGGGCCGCGGTGGGCGAGCCGCAGCGGGATCCCTGCGGACGGGGTGGCGCCGCGGCGACTCGCGCGGACGGTGGCCCGCAGCTCGGTCGGGGTGGCCGCGTACACGGCCCGGACGGTGTCGTTGAACTGCCGCACGCTGGCGAAGCCGGACGCGAAGGCGATCTCGGTGACCGGCAGGCCGGTCGTCTGCAGCAGGACCCGCGCGGTGTGGGCGCGCTGTGCTCGGGCGAGGGCGACCGGACCCGCGCCGAGTTCGGCGGTGAGCTGGCGCTGTACCTGGCGGGAGCTGTAGCCGAGTCGGTCGGCCAGCCCGGTGACGCCCTCGCGGTCGACGACGCCGTCGCCGATCAGCCGCATGGCGCGGCCCACGACGTCGGCGCGCACGT
The DNA here is from genome assembly GCF_044460385.1 of Streptomyces sp. NPDC050121. Classification (NCBI taxonomy): domain Bacteria; kingdom Bacillati; phylum Actinomycetota; class Actinomycetes; order Kitasatosporales; family Streptomycetaceae; genus Streptomyces; species Streptomyces sp. NPDC050121. Next base: position 311,880 of record NZ_JBITJV010000004.1, read on the forward strand.
TCCAGTCGGCCGATCCGGGGACGGCGTCCGGGCGGCACCGCCGGCAGGCCCGGAAGCCGGAGCCCTGCGCGGCGGCGGCCGTCGCGAAGAAACGCACGTTGCTGCGTTTCGGTGTCACGGCGGGGCAGCTGGGCCGGCAGTAGATGCCGGTCGTCTCGACGGCGAAGAAGAACTCGCCGTCGAACCGGGCGTCCCTGCTGCGGACCGCCTCGTAGCGGGTTTCCTGGTCCGTCATGGGTTCCAGTCTTCGCCCACGACGGAAACCCTGCTAGCGGAAATCGGACGTGACGTCAGGCCGGCGTAGGCCAGTAGGCGGACACCTGCACGCTTACCCGGTTCAGCGAGGCGGAGCAGGTCGCCATGACGCCCGCCCACGTTTCGCCTCCCCCGCCGCCCGGCCTTCGGCCTGCTTGCGCTTCCAGTCCTGGCGGACGTCGGCACGCATGCGGGCGTCGGACTTGGCGACGATCCACTGGTTCTCCCGGACGAGCTTGCGATAGCTCTCCAACCGTCGCAGGGGCAGCTCCCCGTCGTCGACGGCGGCGCGCACCGCGCACCCCGGCTCGACCTCATGCGTGCAGTCGTGGAACCGGCAGCCCCGGGCGAACTCCTCGATCTCCGAGAAGACCTGGCCCACCCCGCCGCCCGCGTCCCAGAGGCCGACGCCGCGCAGCCCGGGCGTGTCGATGAGGGCGCCCCCGCCGGGCAGCGGCAGCAGGTTACGCGTGGTGGTGGTGTGCCGCCCCTTGCCGTCCATGTCGCGGGTGGCCTGAACGCCCATCACGTCCTCGCCGACGAGCGCGTTCGCGAGCGTCGACTTGCCCGCTCCGGACGCCCCGAGGAGCACGGAGGTGCCCCGGCCGAGGAGTGCGGCGAGTTCCTCGACGCCCTCGCCGTCGCGGGCGCGGACGGTGAGCACGGGCACGCCGGGCGCACTGGTCTCCACGTCCTGCACGAGGTAGGAGAGCGCGACCGGGTCGGGCACCAGATCGGCCTTGGTGAGCACGACGACGGGCTGCGCGCCGGACTCCCAGGAGAGTGCCGACTTATGCAGCAGTGCCTCACCGCTCGAAGCGGACATGGCCAGCGCCAGGAACCGCTCGATCCGCCCGAGATCGAGTTCGAACGCGAGCGACACACAGATGACGACGTGATCGATGTTAGTGGCCAGCACCTGGCCATCAGAACGCTTGGACGACGTCGACCGCACGAACGCGGTACGGCGGGGCAACAGCGTCCGCACGTACCGCGGATCGCCGCCTTCGGGGTCGACTGCGACCCAGTCCCCCGTGCACACGACCTTCATCGGGTCACGAGGAACGACGAACTCGGTGTCGGCACGGACGGTACCGGCCGACGTCACGACGTCGCACTGGCCACGGTCGACACGGACGACACGGCCGGGCAGGAGACCCTGCTCGACATGAGGAGCGAACTCGGCCTCCCAGCCCTCGTCCCAGCCGTACGGGGTCAGAGGGTGCGACGAAGCGGAAGAAGCCGAAGAAGAAGAGCGATTCAAGGGGAACCCTTCACAGGGGCGGCCCCGGCCGCGCGCACTCGCAGGCGCGAAGAAGACAGGAAAGATCAGCCGGAGGCCACGGAGGTGGAGTGGATGAACTTCTGGTTGCGGGCAGCGCCCATCACAGAGACAGCCATCGGTCACACCTCCCGTTTCTCACTCGGCCGACAGCAGCGGCCGACAGCCACTGCGTGAAGCGGATCTCACCCTAGAGGCGGCCGCATTCCGGCGCCACCGATTTTCTGGCAGGGTCACAGGCCGTGCTGGTCGAGGAGCCTCATCAGGTTCCGCTCGCGCTTCTGGCCGGCACGCAGGCCGTCGGGGGGCGGGCCTACCTCGCCGCGGAGCCCGGGGAGCAGATGACCCGAGTCGCAGTGAACGTCACGCCTGTGGTGATCGAGCGGGCGGGGCACAACATCCCGTTGGAAGCACCTGCCGAACTCGGGCGCTGCTACTTCGATTTCTTCGCGACCGCGGAAGGGTGACAGTTCAGCGAGTACGGCCGTGGCGCCGAAGACGAATGGCATCGGCCGGCCATGCGTTTTCAGTGCAGCGCGACCGCGTCCGCCTGGAACTCCGGCGGGTAGTGCTTCAGCCGGAGGCCACGGAGGTGGAGTGGATGATCTTCTGGTTGCGGGCAACGGCCCTCGCGTAGACAGTCATCGGTCACACCTCCCGTTTCTCGCTCGGCCGACCACGGCAGCCGACGGCTGCCGTGTGAAGCGATCCTCACCTTGGAGGCAGCCCGCATGCCGGTGCCACCTGTCTTCCGTCCCGGATCAGTGACGGTACGTCATGACGTCGTGCATGGCTTCCCGTTGAGGGCGAACGCGTACGGGGCGCTGTTCTTGTTGTGCCAGGAGGCGAGGAAGCCGAAGCTGAGGGTGCCGTTGGCCGAGACGGACCGGTTGTAGTCCGCCGCGGTCGCGGTGACCCGGGAGCCGTTCTGGGCGAGACTCGCGTCCCACATCTGGTCGACCCGCTGGCCGTCGCGGAAGGACCAGGCCACCCGCCAGTCGTCGAGGGTGTCGGAGGTCGTGACGGTGACGGTGGCCTGGAAGCCGTCCGGCCACTGGTTGACGAGGTCGTAGCGGACCTCGCAGGCCGCCCTGTCCGCACTCCCCCCGGGGCCCGCGCCGGTACCGGCGGTGGCCGAGGAGGTGCCCTGGGGCTCCGGGTCGGGCCTGCCGGTGCCATCGCCGTCCGTCGCCGACGCCGTACTGCCGGCGGACGGCTTGGAGGCGGACGAGGACGGCGCGGCGGAGGTGTCGGGTGTGGCGGACGGCAGGGAGGGGCCGGGTCCGGCCACCGGGCTGCTGTCCGTGGGGCCGCCCTTGGCAACGCTGTCACCGCCGCTGTCGCCGGGCATCATCGACACGGCGAGCGCCAGCCCGGAGACGAGGACGGCGGCGACGAGAAGCGCGTTGCGCCGCACGCGCGCCCTGCCGGCAGCGGCCCGTACGGCCGCGCCCTCGGGGTCGGGCGTCTCGGGGCGTCCGGGGCCGAGGCGCACCTCGGAGGCGCGGCGGCGGCGCTCCAGGTAGGCGAGGCCGCCCCAGCCGATGACGCCCTGGGCGAGCGCCGCGGGCAGCCCGCCGCCGTGCAGCCGCAGACAGGCCGCGGCTTCGGCGCATTCGACGCAGGTGGCGAGGTGCCGGGAGAGGTCCGGCGGCGTGTCGGCCGCGGGCGAGCGGGTGACCGCGTCCAGGAGCCGGACGTAACTGCGGCACTCCGCGTCCATCGGCGTGTCGAGGTGGTTGCGGTGGCAGCGGTCCCGGAACAGGCCGCGGACCTGGTTGAGTTCCTCCACCGCGGCGGTCGGGTCCAGGCCCTGTCGGCGGACCACGGCGTGCAGCGGAAGCGCCTCCACCTCCGCCAGCCACAGCAGGGCGGCGTCCGGTTCCTGCATGTCCCGCAGGCCGCGCAGGGCGATGGGACGGCTCAGGGGCGGTCCGACGTAGCGCGCCGCCTTGCCGGAGTTCAGCCACAGGCGCAGGTCGGGGTCGAGTTTATGGCCGTGGCCCTGGGCCTCCCAGGTGGCCGCCGTGGCACGTACGGCCGTCAGCAGCATGGGGATCCGGGGCAGCCGGGACGAGCGACGGCCGGCGCCTCGCGCGGTTCCGTCCTCGGCGGCGCGGGCCTCACGTATGCCCAGCGCGAACGCCTCACGGGCCAACTGGTTCGCCGCGGTCGAGCCGGACGTGCACAGGTCGGCGTACGACAGGACGGCGTCCCAGCACTCGGAGAACAGCGCGGCCTCGGCGGCGTCCTTCGGGGTCGGCAGGTCGGGCATGGGTCTCCTGCATCCACAAGCGAGGTCAACTCACCATGACGGCAATGGAGTTGGGGGGAACCTCGCGGCAGAGGCAGAGCTTTTCACGTTTCCAACACAACTGACAAGCGCCCTGTTCAGATGTCATGTCAGGACACCAGGACAGGACAGCCGAGGGCGGCCGCGCCCGTTACTCCGACCTGTTGTACGGACGCGAACCGCCGCGTGCTCAACGCCGGCGCCAAGTTTCGACACCGATTTCGGGGACTATACGGTCGCCGCGTCCTGCGCCGGAAGACTGTCCATGAAGGAACTCACGGAGAACACCGCACGGCCGGGTCCGGGCGGGCCGTAGCCGGGAGGCGAGGAGAGCCCGAACTCGTCCATGGTGGCGCGGTAGGCCTCCAGCAACCGGATGTGGTACTCGAGCGGCGCACCCTGCGGGTTGGCCTTGCCGAGCGGGGTCGTGGGCTCCGGGCACCAGGTGGTGAAGCGCGGCGTGATGCCCTGCGACATGAAGAAACGCAGCCCCTCCGTGGTGGAGGCGATCGCCTCGTCAACGGTTGTGAAACCGAACGGCTCCGCCATCTCGACTCCCGCGACGAAGTTGGGGATGACGTTGCGCGCGCCGAAGATCTCCGCCGAGTCGAGGATCCGCTTGTGCCACTCGTCGCGTCCGACGTAGCGCTCCTTGCCGGGGCAGTACAGCTCGAACAGCCGGCGGTCCCACACCTCGTAGTTGGGGTGGTAGATCTGCACCCCGTAGTCCTTGAAGCGCTGCACGTCGTCGCGGGGCAGCGCCTGCGCCACGACCTTGCCGATCCAACGGCCCGGGAAGCGCTCCTCGATGGCCTTGGCGTAGTGGCCGTAGAAGTCGGCCTCGTCGCGCCCGGCAACCGTTTTCGTGATCGCGCCGCCGGTGAGCGTGTAGGCGGTGGACGTCTTCTGGGTGTCGTACCGGTCGATGATCTCGAGGGCCTCCAGGACCTCCTCCACGTCCTTGACGCCCGTGTACGGCCGGCCGGCCGCCTTGTGCTGGCGCCAGTTGTGGTTGATGTCGCAGTACTGGCACTCCTCCTTGGCGCCGAAGTACTGACACACCCGGAAAACGGTCAGATAGATGAGGTAACCCCACTGGATGGTGGGGGCGACCTCCATGACGGACTTCCCGTTGGAGAGCTTGTGCCGGTAGTACTCCGGCATCGGCGGCACCCCGACGTCGGCGATGCGCGTTCCGTCGAGGTAGAGCCCGAGCAGGCCGTCGTGGTCAGCCGCGACGCGGTACGGCGAGGCCGGGTTCACGCGCACCGACACGACGGTCCGCCGCAGGTCGTACGGTCCACCGGTGAGGATGATCTCCTCCGGTGGGCGGCGCAGCGCGGCCTCGCCGAGCTCGGGCAGAGTGCCGTGGTCGAAGGAGAAGATGAAGTACGACTTCGGCTTGACCTCGCCCGACTCGTTGTCACTCAGGGCGGAGGGGTCGAAGGCCACGCCTCCGCGCAGCAGGTCTTCCTTGAAGACGGCCTCCCGCGGCACATGCGGAAACCGCTCCATCAGATCCTCGACCAGCGCGGTACGGCTGCCCATCCGTCTCTCCTCCCGGCTCAGGCGTACGAATTCCTCACGGTATGCCCCCGCCCACCCGGCCGTCGTACCGGGGCCCCGCTCCGCGCGCCGTCGGCGTCGGCGCCGAAGGCCAGGATCCGACATATCAGTCATACGTATCGGATCCACCGAATTGTGGCCGCGCCTTCCCGATTTCCGTTTCCTCAGGAAGGATCACCTCATGACCGAAACCGTTACCAACTGGGCAGGCAACATCACCTTTGCCGCCGGTGAGCTGCACCGTCCCGACTCCCTCGAGGCGCTCCGCTCGCTCGTGGCGAAAAGCGAGCGGGTGCGGGTGCTGGGCAGTGGGCACTCGTTCAACGAGATCGCCGAGCCGGGCGGCGACGGAGTGCTCCTGTCGCTGGACGCCCTGGCCGGGGAGGTCGAGGTCGACACCGCGGCCCGGACCGTAAGGGTCGGGGGCGGGGTCCGGTACGCGGAACTGGCGCGCCGGGTGCATGAGCACGGGCTGGCGCTGGCGAACATGGCCTCCTTGCCGCACATCTCGGTCGCAGGGTCGGTGGCGACCGGTACGCACGGGTCCGGGACCCGCAACGGCCCGCTCGCCGCCGCCGTACGGGAGGTGGAGATCGTCACCGCCGACGGGTCCACCGTCGTCATCGGGCGTGGCGACCGGCGCTTCGGCGGAGCCGTCACCTCGCTGGGCGCCCTCGGGGTGGTCACCGCGCTCGTCCTCGACCTGGAGCCCGGCTACGAGGTCGAGCAGCACCTGTTCACCGAACTTCCCCTGGAAGGGCTGGACTTCGAGACGGTGGCGGGGGCGGCGTACAGCGTCAGCCTGTTCACCGACTGGGGTGCGCCCGGCTTCCGGCAGGTGTGGGTGAAGCGGCGCACGGACCAGCCCCTGGCCGACTTCCCGTGGGCGACGCCCGCCGTCCGGCCGCTGCACCCGGTGCCGGGTATGCCGGCGATCAACTGCACCGAGCAGTTCGGGGTGCCGGGGCCGTGGCACGAGCGGCTGCCGCACTTCCGGGCGGAGTTCACTCCGAGCAGCGGAAACGAGCTGCAGAGCGAGTATCTGCTGCCGCGCGGACATGCCGTCGAGGCGCTGCATGCGATCGACGGGATACGGCAGACGGTCGCCCCCGTGCTGCAGACCTGCGAGGTGCGGACCGTGGCCGCCGACGAACAGTGGCTGAGTCCCTCCTACGGCCGGGACACCGTGGCGTTCCACTTCACCTGGATCGAGGACACGGCGGCCGTGCTGCCGGTGGTGCGGGCGGTGGAAACCGCGCTGGATCCCTTCGAGCCGAGGCCGCACTGGGGCAAGGTGTTTCAGCTGCCGGCCGACGTGGTGCGCGGGCGGTACGCCCGGGCAGCCGACTTCACGGCCCTGGCCCGGGTACTGGATCCGGCCGGGAAGTTCACCAACGCCTTCGTACGGGACGTCCTGGAAGGCTGACTTCCGGCTGACTTCCACCGACTTAATAAAGCCCCTTTCCTAACCCCTTGTCGAACCGTGGGGCACCCCATAACCTGACGCGGCGCCGGTGCCGTCGCCGTATCGGCCTGCCCGGCAGGAAGGGGACGGAAGGGATGAGAGGGCACGCTCCATGAAGCGCGGCACATCACGTGACATCCGCACCGCGAACCGCTACGAGGTGCTGCGCCAGATCATCGCCACCTCACCCACCTCCCGGCAGGAGCTCGCGGCCGCGACCGGTCTCTCGCTCGCCACCGTCGCCACTCTCGTCGGCGAACTGCTCGACCTCCGCATGATCACGGAGGTCGGGTTCGAGGACTCGGCGGGTGGCCGCCCCCGGGGCCTCGTGGCCGTCAACGCGTCGGGGGGCGCGTTGATCGGCGTGGACATCGCGGAAACATACGTCCATGTCGAGTTGTTCGACCTCGCGCTGAACGTACTGGCGCGCGCCGAGGAGAACATGCGGCCCGGCGAGAGCCGCCCGCAGCAGGTGGTCGGCCATGTCGCCGCGGCCGCCGGTTCGGTGGTCGCGCAGGCCGGGGTCGAGGCCGCCCGGGTGCTCGGCGTCGGGGTGAGCGTGCCGGGGCAGGTGGACCGCGCCACCGGCATCTCCGAGTACGCGCCCAACTGGGACTGGCACGACGTGCCGTTGCTCGACCTGCTCGCCGAACACATCGCGTATCCGCTGTACTTGGACAACCCGCTGCGCGCCGGTGCGGTCGCCGAACTGTGGTTCGGGGCAGCACGCGGACACGGGGACGCCGTGGTGGTCAACCTCGGCACCGGCGTCGGCGCCGGACTGGTGCTGGGCGGCGCGCTGCACCGGGGGGTCAGCAACAGCGCCGGCGAGTGGGGGCACACGACGCTCGTGCTCGACGGCCGACTGTGCCGGTGCGGCAACCACGGCTGCGTGGAGACCTACGTCGGCGCCCCCGGGATCATGCAGAACCTGCGTGAACTGAGCCCGCAGAGCCCGCTGTTGCATCCCGAGGACCAGACCGCCACCGTCGACGCCCTGGCTGCCGGGGTCGCCGCGGGCGATCCGATCGCCGTCAAGGTCGTGCGCGACACCGCCCGTTACCTTGGCGCCGGCATCGCCAACCTGGTCAATGTCCTCAACCCCGAGGTGGTCGTGCTGAGCAGCTGGGTCGCCGCCCGGCTCGGCGAACCCCTCCTCGACGAGGTCCGCGAGGCCGTCGCCCGGCACGCGCTGAAACGGCCGCTGGCGGCCAACCGGATCGTCCTCTCCACCATCCCCAGTGACCCGGCCTGTCTGGGTGCGGCGACGTTCGCGCTCGAGGGGGCGCTGCAGTCCGTCGGGCAGCGGAACGCGAAGCGAACCATCCCCACGCGAGCCAGGAGCCGTATCGCACCCTCTGCATGAACCGGCGAAACCGCACCGCCTTCATGACGAGGGAAGGGATGCAGTGGTGAGGCGCACCGACAGGCACGGCGGATGCGCCCGCGCGGCCGCCTCGGCCAACGTGACCGGCACAACCGCCGTAACGCCGGTGCCGCCGCCCATCCCCGGTTGCTGAACGACCCCACGGATCGTCAGCCGGGCGGTAGTCCGGCGACAGTCAAAACGGCAGCTGTAGGGGAAAACCACCCACTGACCGAGGGTCGCCGGCCACCGGCGGCCCTCAACCCACCTTCGGACCAGCCGCGTTACCCGTTCCGTAACCGCCCAGCACCCACGTTCCCCACCCCACCGTTCGCCATTCCGAACCGATCACAACGCTTCGAACAGGCTTCGTCCAACCCCTTGCCGAAGCCTTAGCCGAAGGTTAACGTCCCGCTCCGCAACGCCATTCGAGCCATCTGGCGCCGAAGCCGCCCAGCCACAGCCGTACTCGAGACAAGGACGTCACCATGTCGGCAATGAGCAACAGCAACTGGTCCCGCCGATCACTCTTTAGGGCCGCCGCCGGTATGGCAGCGGCCGGCACGCTCGCCGCGTGCGGCAGCAACAACGGCAGAAGCGGCGGATCCGGTTCGGGCGTCGGCCTGACGCAGTTCTTCCACGCGTACGGCGAGCAGGGCACCGAGCAGGCCATCAAGAAGTACGCGAAGGCCTACGACAAGGCCAACGTGACCACGCAGTGGATCACCAGCGCCGACTTCGAGAGCAAGCTCTTCGCCACGCTGCTCACCAAGAGCGCGCCCGACCTCTTCGAGTTCCACCCGCAGATCCAGATGATCAAGAGCGGTCAGGTGGCGGACCTGACCGACATCATCGACCCGGTCAAGAGCGACTTCAACCCGGCTGACATCAAGTCGCACACGGTCGACGGCAAGATCTACGGCGTCCGGATGATCGACGACCCGCAGTTCTTCTTCTACCGCAAGTCGATGCTGGAGAAGGCCAAGGTCCAGGTGCCGACCACGCTCGACGAGCTGGCTGAGGCCGCCGCCAAGCTCACCACCGGCAAGGTCAAGGGCCTGTACATGGGCGACGACCTGCACAGTGTCATCAACCCGATGATCTGGTCGGCCGGTGCGGACACCCTGAACGAGAAGAACGAGATCGCCTACCACACCCCGGGTGTCATCGAGGGCATCAAGAAGATGCGCAAGCTGTTCACCAGCGGCCACCTTCTCCTCGGCGCGCCGACCGCGTCCTGGGACCCCTCCTCGCTCAACCAGGGCCTGTGCGCCATCCAGTTCTGCGGCATGTGGGCGATGCCGGCGATCCAGAAGGCGCTCGGTGACGACTGGGGTGTCTTCCCCTTCCCGAAGACCGTCGACTCCGGCAAGCAGTCGGTGTACAACGGCGGTTGGTCGATGTTCGTCAACGCCAAGGGCGAGAACGTCGAGGCCGCCAAGGAGTACGTCAAGTGGCTGTGGATCGACCAGAAGGAGTACCAGGAGGAGTGGGCCACGTCCTTCGGCTTCCACATTCCGCCGCGTACCTCGATCGCGCAGACCGCCACCAAGCTCAAGTCGGGCAACGCCGCTGAGGGCGTCCGGCTCTTCAACGAGTTCGGCCACTTCGACAACATCGGCTGGACCCAGGCCATGATCACCTCGCTCGAGGACGTCTTCGCCAACTCCGTCCGCAAGGACATGGACCCGGAAGCCGCGCTCGACAAGGCCGACGCGGCTGTCAACCGCGAGCTCAAGAAGCTGTTCGGATAGGCCGCGGGACGGACCACGACATGTCGACGACCAAAACGCGCGACCTCGCGCGCCCCGCCCCGGCGAAGGCCTCACCGGCCAGACCGCGGCGGGGTCTGCGGGGCAGTCCCACCTTCAACTTCTGGCTCTTCTCCGGGCCGTTCCTCGTCGGTCTGGCGATCTTCGTCTACGCGCCGATCCTGTGGAGCCTCTGGCTCAGCTTCTTCGAGGCCCGCTTCACCGTCACCCCCGACAAGTTCGTCGGCTTCGAGAACTACAAGTACATGCTGACGAACGACGACTTCGTCGGCTCGCTCGGCACCTTCACCGCCTTCGCCGCGTTCATCGTGCCCACCACCTGGGCGCTCTCGCTGGGCCTGGCCCTGCTGGTGAACCGGCTGCGCTTCATGCGGGCCTTCTTCCGCTCGGTCTTCTTCCTGCCGACCGCGTGCAGCTACGTGGCCGCCTCGCTGATCTGGAAGATGTCCATCTTCAGCGGGGTCCGCTTCGGCCTGATGAACACGGTCCTCGGCTGGTTCGGGATCGAGAACATCGCCTGGCTGGTCGACCCCAACCCGCCCTGGTACTGGGTGGTCATCGTCTCCGCGCGACTGTGGCTGCAGTCCGGTTTCTACATGATTCTCTTCCTGGCGGCGCTGCAGAACATCCCGGGCGAGCTGTACGAGGCCGCCGCCATCGACGGCGCCAAGCCGGGCTGGCAGACCTTCCGTTACATCACGTTGCCCCAACTGCGTGCCACGTCCACCGCGGTGATCCTGCTGCTGCTCATCGCGGCGTATCAAGCCTTCGACGAGTTCTTCAACCTCCTGTCGAAGACCACCTGGGGTCGTCCGCCCCTCGTCGAGCTGTACTACAAGGCCCTGGGCGAGAGCCAGGACTACGGTTCCGGCAGCGCCGGCGCGGTCATCCTGACCGTGCTGATCTGCGCCGTGACCCTGCTCCAGGGCAAGTTCCTGGGCTTCGGAAGGGGGGATGAGTCCAAGTGACCACCACGATGCCCGAGGTGCAGGAACCCGTTCCGTCCACGGACAAGCCCCGTCGCACTAGGCGCGGTGGCGGCGTGATGAGCTCCACCGGCCTCTACATCGCCACCGGGTCCGCCGCCTTCTTCTTCCTCGTACCGTTCTATCTCCTGCTGCGCAACGCCCTCTCCACCGACGCCGAGATCACCGGAGAGAACTGGAAATTCTTCCCCACGGACATCCAGTGGGGAAACATCAGCGAACTGTTCACCGACGAGACGGTGCCGTTCGGCCAGTCCCTGTGGAACTCGGCGGTCGTGGCCACCCTGCACACCATCGGCGTCCTGCTGGTGTGCTCGCTGGCGGGTTACGCTCTCGCCCGCATCCCGTACAAGCACGCCAACAAGGTCTTCTACGCCGTCCTGGGCACCCTGATGGTGCCGACGGCGGTCACCTTCGTCCCGAGCTTCGTACTGGTGTCGTCGCTCGGCTGGGTGGACACCTACCGGGGTCTCATCATCCCGGGCCTGTTCAGTGGTTTCACCTGCTTCCTGTTCCGGCAGTACTTCCTGGGGTTCCCCAAGGAGCTGGAGGAGGCCGCGCGCGTGGACGGACTGGGCTACTGGGGTGCGTACTGGCGCATCGTGGTGCCCAACTCGCTGAACTTCTTCGCGGCGATGGCGACCATCACCTTCATCAACGGCTGGAACTCCTTCCTGTGGCCGCTGGTCATCGGCCAGGACCCGGGTTCGTGGACCGTCCAGGTCGCGCTCTCCAACTACATGACCAACCAGACCGTGATCTTCCATTTGATCTTCATGGCCACCGCCTTTTCCATCCTGCCCCTGGTGTTCGTGTTCCTGTTCCTCCAGCGCTGGCTGGTGCAGGGGATCGCACAGACCGGCATCAAGGGCTGAGCTAGGAGACAGATGTCCTTCCGCACCACCACTGACATCGGTTACGTAGAAGACGTCTCGCCGGGCGCCGGGGCCCTTCCGCCCCGCGCGTGGTACGCGTCCTCGGACGCGAAGTCGCTGTCGCTGAACGGGCGTTGGCGGCTGCGTGTGTCGGCGACGGCCGACGCCGAGGACGACTCGTTCGCCGAGGAGGGGTACGACGCCGGGGACTGGGCCGAGGTCACGGTCCCGGGACACTGGGTGCTGCAGGGCGAAGGCGCTTTCGGCTCGCCCGTCTACACCAACCACCTCTACCCCTTCCCGGTGGACCCGCCCCGCGTCCCGACCGAGAACCCGACCGGCGACCATCTGCGGGTCTTCGACCTGCCGGAGGAGTGGCCCGATGTCTCCGAAGGCGGTTTCGTTCTCCGTTTCGACGGTGTCGAGTCCTGCGCCCGTATCTGGCTGAACGGCACGGACATCGGCGAGTTCAAGGGCTCGCGGCTGGCGCACGAGTTCGCGGTGGGGCATCTGCTCAGGCCGAGCGGGAACGTCCTCGCCGTCCGGGTCCACCAGTGGTCGGCGGGCTCGTACCTGGAGGACCAGGACCAGTGGTGGCTGCCGGGCATCTTCCGTGATGTCACGCTGCTGCACCGCCCGGCGGGCAGCGTGCTCGACTTCTTCGTGCACGCCTCCTACGACCACGTCTCGGCCGAGGGCACCCTGCGTGTCGAGTCCGACGTCGACGGGCGGGTGACCGTCCCCGCGCTGGGCATCGACGTCCCGACGGGGGAAGCGGTCACGGCAGCGGTTCAACCGTGGACGGCGGAGACGCCCACGCTGTACGACGGCGAGCTGGTGACCGAGGGCGAGCGGGTTCCGCTGCGCATCGGTTTCCGTACGGTCGAGCTGGCGGACGGCCTGATCAAGGTCAACGGCCGGCCGATCCTCTTCAAGGGCGTCAACCGGCACGAGTGGCACCCGGAAACGGGCCGCGCCCTCGATCCGGAGACGATGCGCGAGGACGTGCTGCTGATGAAGCGGCACAACGTCAACGCCGTGCGCACCTCGCACTACCCGCCCCACCCGGCCTTCCTCGATCTGTGCGACGAGTACGGGCTGTGGGTGATCGACGAGTGCGACCTGGAGACCCACGGCTTCGTCGAGCAGGACTGGCGGGACAACCCGGTCGACGACGACCGATGGACACCCGCCCTCCTCGACCGCGCCGCCCGCATGGTCGAACGGGACAAGAACCATCCGTCGGTGGTCATCTGGTCCCTCGGCAACGAGGCCGGCACCGGGCGCGGTCTGACCGCGATGGCCGACTGGATCCACGGCCGCGACGCCTCACGCCTCGTGCACTACGAGGGCGACATCGACTGCCGTGACACGGACGTCTATTCACGCATGTACGCCTTCCACGAGGAGGTGGAGCGGATAGGCCGGGGGCTGGACGGCGGCACCCTGCGTCGACGCCAACTGCCCGTCATCCTCTGCGAGTACGCCCATGCCATGGGCAACGGTCCCGGTGGACTGGCCGACTACCAGCGGATCTTCGAGGCGCACGACCGGCTCCAGGGCGCGTTCGTCTGGGAGTGGATCGACCACGGCATCAAGCACCCCGAGCTGGGTTACGCCTACGGCGGGGACTTCGGCGAGGAACTGCACGACGGGAACTTCGTCTGCGACGGCCTGGTCCTGCCCGACCGCACCCCGTCTCCCGGCCTCGCCGAGTTCAAGAAGGTGATCGAGCCGGTCGCCCTCACCGGGTCCGAGGACGGCACCGTCCGCGTCACCAACAAGCAGGACTTCGCCGACCTGTCGGCCCTGGCCTTCACCTGGGCGTTCCAGGTGGACGGCGAGACCGTCGCGTCGGGCGACCTGACGGTGCCGGCGCTGGCGGCGGGCGAGTCGGCCGACGTCAAACTGCCGCAGCCGCCGGCCGACGCCCCGGCGGGCGCGGAGACGGGCTGGACCGTCCGGGCGCTGCTGGCCGAGGACACCGCCTGGGCGTCCGAGGGGCATGTGGTGGCGTGGGGCCAGGTTCCCGTCGCCGCACGCACATTGCCGTCGGTCACCGCGACCGCCGTCCCGGTCGTCGGCGAAGCGCTCATCACGCTGGGCCCGGCCTCGTTCGACGCCCGCACCGGCGAGCTGCGGACCATCGGCTCGGTGCAGGTGACCGGGCTGCGTCTGGACGTGTGGCGGGCGACCACCGACAACGACGACGGCGCGCCCTGGCAGTCGGACGTCCGGCACGGCCTGCTCTGGCGCAAGCTGGGCCTGCACCGGATGCGGCACCGGCTGGACGCGGTCGAGGTCGGCCCGGACGCGCTGACGGTACGGACCCGGGTGGCGCCGGCCGCCTGGGAGGTAGGCCTGGCGACGGTGTACCGGTGGTCGTCGGACGGCGACCGTGTACAGCTGACCGTATCCGTGACCCCGGAGGGCGACTGGACGGTGCCGCTGCCCCGCCTCGGCGTCCGCTTCGGGCTCTCCGAGGCCGACCGGCTGACGTGGTTCGGCGGCGGCCCCGGCGAGGCCTATCCGGACAGCAGGGCAGCGTCGACGATCGGCCGCTGGCAGTCGACGGTCGACGATATGCAGACGCCGTATGTCCGCCCCCAGGAGAACGGCGCCCGCGCCGACGTCCGCTGGGCCGAACTCGGCGGACTGCGCGTCGAAGGCGACCCGGAGTTCTGGTTCACGGCACGACGCTGGACGAGCGAGCAGCTGGACGCCGCCCGGCATCTCTCCGACCTCGCGGCGGGCGAGACGGTGTGGGTCAACCTCGACCACGGTCAGCACGGTCTCGGTTCCCAGTCCTGCGGGCCGGGCCCGCTGCCGCGGTACTTCCTGAACGCGGCGCCCGCCGAGTTCTCGTTCGTCTTCACGGCAACCGGCTGACCGGCCGGCCGATCGACACCGATCGGCCGAGTAGATCGATTAATCGATTGACCTTTTGATCCAGATTCCGACACGGTGATGACGTCTCCCGCGGCCGGCCGGCTCCCAGTCGGCCGGCCGCGCTTCATTGGAGGTTGAACGAGTGATCGGCAGCATCGAGGTGCGCGGCCTGTCCCGCACCTTCCACACCACCGTCCGCCGGCCAGGCCTCGTGGGAGGCCTGCGTTCCCTGGTCAACCCGGAGCGGGTCGCCAAGCACGCCGTCTGTGACATCACCTTCGACGTGGCCGCGGGCGAGCTCCTCGCCCTGCTCGGCCCGAACGGCGCCGGAAAGTCCACCACCATCAAGATGCTCACCGGCATCCTCACCCCCACCTCCGGCGAGGCACGCGTCGCGGGCGTGGCGCCGTACCGGGAGCGGGAACGCAACGCCCGCAACATCGGAGCCGTGTTCGGGCAGCGCACCCAGTTGTGGTGGGACCTGCCGGTGCGCGAGTCGTTCGCGATCCTGCGCGACATCTACGAGGTGCCGAAGGCCGAACACGCCGCGCGACTCAAGGAGTTCGACGACCTTCTGGAGCTCTCCTCCTTCTGGGACACCCGGGTGCGCCACCTCTCCCTCGGCCAGCGCGTGCGCTGCGATCTCGCCGCGGCGCTGCTGCACGACCCGCCGGTCGTCTTCCTCGACGAGCCGACGATCGGGATGGACGTGGTGGTGAAGGAGCAGGTCCGCGAGTTTCTTCGGCATCAGGTCGAACAGCGCGGCCGCACCGTCCTGTTGACCACGCACGACATGACGGAGGTGGAACGGCTCGCCGAGCGCGTGGTGCTGATCAACCACGGACGGCTGGTCCTGGACGGCACCCTGGACGAGATCCGCCGCACGTTCGGCTCCACCTGGCAGGTGCGGGCCACCCTTGCCGACCCGCACGCCGAGGTCGTGGCACTGCCGGGGATCACGGTTGTGCGGCACGAGGGCTCACGGGTGGTCTTCGGCCCGGACGGGTCCGGTGCGCCCACCGTGCACCAGGCGCTGAAGTCGGTCATCGAGCGGTACGAGGTGACGGACGTCGCCCTGGACGAGGCCGAGTTGGAGGACGTGATGCGGGCCGCGTACGTGCAGGCCGGGGACATGTGATGGCGGTCCTGCATGCCTGGCGTGCCGCGCGGGTCACCCCGCTCGGCGAGCTGCACACCCCGCCCCGGATGACCGCCGTCCTGCTCCGTCTGGCCGTCCAGGTGGTGCTGGTGGCATCCCTGTGGCACGGCCTGTACGCCCACACCGGCACCACCGCCGGAATGACCCGTGACCAGGCCGTCACCTACGCCGTACTGGCCGTACTCGCCTCCCGGCTGCGGGAGTTGGACCAGTACGCGGGCCGGGACAGCGTGATCCAGCACATGCACTTCGGCACCATCGTGTACTGGTACCTGCGCCCGCTGTCGCCCCAGCGCTACTACGCCCTGCGTGCCCTCGGCGAGCAACTGTACGGTCTGGCCTGGGCGTTGACCGGGTATGCGGTCTGTCTCGCGGCCGCAGTGGTGGAACCGCCCGGGTCGGCCGCCGTGGCGGGGGTGTTCGCGCTGAGTCTGCTGCTCGGCCAGTGGATCCTCTACTACGTCATGCTGGTCATCGACCAGTTGTGTTTCTTCACCCTGCGCAACAGCGCCGCGATGCTCATCCTGATCTTCGCGCAGAACCTGTTGTCCGGGGTGTATGCGCCGTTGTGGTTCTTCCCCGACTGGTTCGTCACGCTGAGCGGTTTCCTGCCGTTCCAGGCCACGCTGAGCGTGCCGTTGTCGCTCTACGTGGGCCGCATCCCGCTGTCGGACGCCTGGCCCGCCCTGTTGGTGCAGGCCGCGTGGGTGGTGGCGCTGGCCCTGTTCACCCGGTTGGTGTGGCGACTCGCCGCCCGGCAGGTCATCTCGCAAGGGGGTTGACGCGCTTGAAAACCATACGTCTCGCGTGGCGGATCACGCGTCTCAACTTCCGCGCCCAGCTGGAGTACCGTTCCGAGTTTCTGATGATGGTCGCGATCGGCGCCGTCTGGCAGGTCTCGGTGATCGTTTTCGCAACCGTGTTGCTGACCCGGTTCAGCGGGATGGGCGGCTGGGACAGCTCGGACGTGCTGCTCATCCCGGCGACCCGGATGCTCGCCCACGGTCTGTTCGTCCTCTTCCTGGGACGGATGCACGGAATCGGTCACTTCATCCAGGAAGGCAGGATCGACGTCTGCCTGGTGCGGCCCATGCCGGTACATCTCCAGGTGCAGTTGCGCGTGTTTCCCACGAATGCCATCGGTGATCTGACCGTTGCGGTGGCCCTGATGGTGGGCGCGCTCAGCCGCAGTCACCTCGACTGGACGGCGGGCCGGATCTCGTACCTGATCGTGGCCGTGCTCGGCGGCATGCTCCTGGAGGCCGCCTTGTTCACGGCGGTGGCCTCCGCCGCCCTGCGCTTCCCGGCCGCCGACTACTGGGGCGGCTGGCTCGAGGAACTGCTCGGCACGTTCGGCAGCTACCCGCTCAACGTGCTGCCCAAGGCAGTGGGCGGCTTGCTGACGTACGGCCTTCCCCTCGCCTTCGTCGCGTACTTCCCGGCCGCCGTCCTGACCGGCCACGGCCACGACACCGGCGTCCCCTACTGGCTGGCGGCGGCCTCCCCGCTGGTGGGCCTGCTGGCGTACATCGGCTCACGGCTGCTGTGGCGGTGGAGCCTCGGCCACTACACGGGGGTGAACGGATGACGCCCGCGGCAAGAAGGTCCGCGGGCCACTGACGATCCCGCCCCTCGTCCGTACCGCTTGGATCACGCGGCACGGTACGCCCGCAGAAACGCCGCGACACCGCCACTCATCAAACGCTCGGTCTCCTCCTTCGGTAGTGGCAGCACCCCGTAGTGGGAGCGCTGCGTGATCGCGTGGGAGACCAGTGCCGTGAAGTGCGTCGCCGCGACGGTCGCGTCGCCGTGCACGTCGAGCAGACCGGCGGCGGCGAGGCTCTCCATCGCCTCGGCCAGGGCGCGGCCGACGGGGCCCGGCCCCGCGTCCCGCCAGGCGTCGAG
This sequence comes from Streptomyces sp. NPDC050121, assembly GCF_044460385.1. Classification (NCBI taxonomy): domain Bacteria; kingdom Bacillati; phylum Actinomycetota; class Actinomycetes; order Kitasatosporales; family Streptomycetaceae; genus Streptomyces; species Streptomyces sp. NPDC050121. The sequence goes on from NZ_JBITJV010000004.1 coordinate 329,693, forward strand.
CACCTCGCGTGGGACGTGGTCGGCCTCGGCGTGGATGTGGCGGACGAGGGCGAAGTGGTTCGGGTACTCCGCCATGAGGCCGACGAAGCCCCGGGCGAGGGCGACGAGGTCACGCTCCAGATCCTGTGGCCGAGGTGGCCGCTCAGGGTCCAACACGCTGCGCAGGCAGGCCAGTTGGGCGTCCTTGACCTCGCCTGACGTCCAGGTGACGACCGCACCGAAGAGCTGCGCCTTGCCCCCGGGGAAGTGGTTGTAGAGCGTGCGCGTCGAGACGCCGGCCTCGGCCGCGAGGGCATCCACGGAGGCGCGCGCGTACCCCTCTCGACCGAAGACGGTGCAGGCCGCGCTTGCGATCGCCATCTGCTTCTCCAGTTTGCGGGGCGAGAGCGAGCGCCGCGCCTCGTCAACCCAGCTCTCGTTGGTTGTGCCCACCCTCGACTCCTCGCCAATTACAACGACCGTTGTACTTTTTACAACGCTCGTTGTAGCTTACCGAAGGTGAGGCCGCACCGCGCGGCCGCACCGCCCCGTAAGGGCCGTGAGGAAGAAACAGGGAGACACCCATGCCTGCCGGCAACCCGCCCACCGCCGAAACAGCCGTCACAACCGCTGTCGAGAACGACGCCCCGCTGCGCGTGGCCGTCGTCGTCGGCAGCGTCCGCGAGGGTCGCCAGGGCCGCGCCGTAGCGGACTGGTTCCTCGACACCGTCACCGGACACGACGGCCTGGACCTGGACGTCATCGACCTCGCCGACATCGAGCTGCCCCTGGTCATGCCCGGCTGGGGCGGCTCACAGAGCCCCGAGACCGCGGCCGTACTGGCGGAGGTCTCACCACGGCTGGCCGCCGCGGACGCCTTCGTCGTCGTCACCCCCGAGTACAACCACAGCTTCCCTGCCGCACTGAAGAACTTCATCGACTGGCACCACTCGCAGTGGCAGGCCAAGCCGGTCGGATTCGTCTCCTACGGCGGTCTCGCCGGCGGCATCCGAGCAGTGGAGCAACTGAGGCTGGTATTCGCCGAGTTGCACGCCATGACCGTGCGGGACGCCGTGAGCCTGCACGGCCCCTGGTCAGGGCTCGGGGAGGACGGCACACCGCGCGACGCGGCCGTCTGCGAGGGCGCCGCCAAGGGCATGCTCGGCCAACTCACCTGGTGGGGCCGGACGTTGCGCAGCGCCCGCGCGAGCCGCCCCTACCAGGGCTGAGGTCACGATCACCGGCTCGGTGATATCGGTCCTCGACATCACGACGTGAACGCCGCTGCGCACTGGAGTGCCGCAAGCAACGCAAACAGCACAAGCAGAACACGCGGCGGTAAGCGTTTTCCCCCCTGCACTCACTGTTTCCTCAACAGACCTTGTGCGTCACACCGGTCGGCCTCAATCTGAGCTCTGTTCATCTTTCTCGCCGTCACCTCCCCGACCGGAGACACCCCCACATGAGACGACTCATCGGCACCCTGGCAGCCGGCGTCCTGGCCATCACCGGCCTCACCGCGACCGCCGCCCTGCCCGCCCAGGCCGCGCCCGCCGCCGCGTCCGGCAGCTTCAACGTCCTGACGTACAACGTCGCGGGCCTGCCCGAGGGACTCAGCTCCGGCCACCCGGCCACCAACACCCCGCTGATCTCACCGAAGTTGGCGGCGTACGACATCGTCAACGTGCAGGAGGACTTCAACTACCACGCCGCCCTCTACGCGGGCGACAACCACCCGTACCGCACCGCGACAAGTGGCGGCGCGGCCATAGGCGACGGCCTCAACACCCTCTCGGACTACGCCTTCGAGGACTTCGAGCGGGTGCGGTGGAACAACTGCACCGGGACCAACTGCCTTACGCCGAAGGGCTTCACGCTGTCCCGGGTCCGCCTGGCCGAGGGCGTCTTCGTGGACCTGTACAACGTCCACACCAACGCCGACGACTCCGACGACGCGCTGGCCGCCCGACGCGCCAACATCAAGCAACTGTCGGACTTCATCCAGGCGAACTCGTCCGGCAACGCGGTGCTCGTGATGGGCGACACCAACACGCGCTACACCCGAGCCGGAGACAACATCCGCACCCTCGCCGACGAGAACGGCCTGACCGACGCGTGGGTGAAGCTGGTGAAGGGCGGCACCCGGCCCACCCAGGGCGCCGACCCGCTGCTGTGCCCGACGACCGCGCCGACGAACGACTGCGAGGTCGTGGACAAGGTCTTCTACCGGAGCAGCAGGCTCCTGACCCTGAACGCGACCCGTTACAAGAACGAATGGGCGTCTTTCCTGGACTCCGCGGGAGGCAACCTCTCGGACCACTTCCCGCACACGGTCGACTTCTCCTACACCCTCAACTCGAGCGTGCGGGCGAGTGACTTCTTCGGCGGCCCGCACGGCACGGCGTTCAGCGACGCGGACGACCTGCCGGCCACCCCGGCCCCGCGGACGCTGACCCTGCGTGGCAGCGCCCGCTTGGACGCGGTGGCGCTGACGTACGACGGTGGTACGACGGTCACTCACGGAGGCACGGGTGGTACGGCGACGTCGCTGACGCTGGCGACGGGCGAGCACCTCACCTCGGTGAAGCTGACGCAGGGCCAGAAGGACGGCCATACGAGGATCTTCTCCGCGGCGTTCACCACGGACAAGGGCCGCACGCTGTCCTCGGGCACGGCGACGGCCGACACGACCACGTTCACGGCCCCGTCCGGCTGGCAGATAGTCGGCTTCACGGGCCGCGCGGGCGACGAGGTGGACAAGCTGGGCGTGCTGTACGCGCCGATCAGCTGAGCCTCGTCACGCCAGGACGCTTCCGCCGAGGACCCCGCCCAGGCTCCGCCAGGCCTGCGGCGGGCCGACCGGCCCTCGCGTGGAAGCGTCCGGGCTCCGGGCAGGCGGGTTTCGGGCGCGCGGGACCCTTAAGATCCTGCCCAGTACCTCCAGGCACGAGCGCACACAAGGCGGTCCCCTCCATGCCACGAGTCGGCCTCACCACCGACCGCCTCGTCGAAGGCGCCGCCGAGCTGGCCGACGAGGTCGGCTTCGACAACGTCAGTATCTCGGCGCTGGCCCGGCGCTTCGGGGTCAAGGACGCGAGCCTGTACTCGCACGTCAAAAACCTCCGGGAGCTGAGAACCAGGCTCGCGCTGCTGGTCGGCGGCGAGATGATCGACCAGATCGCCGCAGCCGTCGTAGGACTCGCCGGCAAGGACGCGTTGGTCGCTTTCGCGGGGGCCTATCGGGAGTACGCCCTGCGGCACCCGGGACGGTACGCCGCCACCCAGATCCGTATCGACGACGAACTCGACCAGGAGCTGACCGCCGGATCCCCCGTCCTGCGCCGCACCGCCGACATCACCTACGGGATGCTCCGCGCCTACGGTCTTGACGAACCCGACATCACCGACGCGGTCCGCCTGTTGCGCAGCACGTTTCACGGGTACTGCGTGCTGGAGGCCGGCGGAGCCTTCGGTGCACCCCGGGATGTGCAGCGGTCGTGGAACAAGGCGATCGACGCCCTCCACCTGGCACTCACCCACTGGCCGCGGGAGGACACCATCGTTGGCTGACGTCGAGTCAGTCATGGCGTACCGCGTCGGCGCCGAGTCTGCGTATGTCCTCGTACGTCGGCGCGGGACCACTCGGCCTGCGTCCCTCACGGATCTGGTCCACCGCTTCGAGCGCCGCGCCCAGGGCGCGTCGGTAGAGAAGCGAACCGAGGCTGATGCGGCTCACCCCCAGGTCGGCGAGCTGGGGAACCGGAGGACCTGCCGGTGAATAGAGGATGTTGAGAGGGACATCGAGCTGTGCCACCAGCGCGGCGATCTCCCGGACCCTTGTCAGACCCGGGACGAACACGCCGTCGGCGCCCGCCTGTTGGTAGGCGTCGAGGCGGGAGAGCGTCTCGGTTTCGTCCCGTTCCCCGAGCCAGTACGTGTCCGTGCGCGCGTTGACGAAGAGGTCGGGTGCAGCCGCCTTGACGGCGGCGATCTTCGCGGCATGCCGGTCGACCGACCCGAGGCCGTCCTCCAGGTTGATGCCGACCGCCCCCACCGCCGCAAGCTGACACGCGAACTCCGCCACCTCGTCGGGATCTTCGCTGAAACCGCTTTCCGCATCGACAGACAGCAGAAACGACTGCGAACCGAGTATTCGCGCGAGCCTCAGGGTCTCGTCGCGTGTGGCCGACGCTCCGTCCGGCAGCCCCACCCCCGCCGCCACCGCGAGACTCGTCGTACCGATCGCCCGGAACCCCCGACCCGCCAGGGCCTGTGCGGAGGCGTGGTCCCAGGCGTTGGGCAGGAGAAGCGGGGTGTCGGCATGGTGGAGGCCTACAAAGGGGTTCGGTGTCGCCCTGGGTGCACACATACAGCCCACGCTAGGGGCGCGTCCCTTCGGTCCTCGCCGAACCATCGCCGTCGAAGGGGGCCCCACCGGGCGATCCGCTCCCCTGCTGGACCGCCCGTTTCCCTGCCCTGTCCGCAGACCGCCCTCTCAGCCGGCGGCCCGCTCGCCCGCACTGCGCTCCACACAGAACTCGTTTCCTTCCGGGTCCACGAGGACCGCCCACCCCGTGCCGTCGGGCCGACGGCGGTCGTCGACCAGGGTGGCGCCGAGGGCCAGCAGCCGCTCGACCTCCTCCTCACGGGTGCGGTCCTGCGGCTGGAGGTCGAAGTGGACGCGGTTCTTCTTGTCCTTGGACTCCGGGACGGTGACGAAGAGCAGGCCCGCGCCCTCGATCAGCGCCTCGGGGTCACCCGGCTTGTCGTCCTCGTGGAGGGGCTGGCCGAGAACCTCGGCCCAGAAACTCCCGAGGGCGTAGGCGTCGGAACTGTCGATCGTCACGTGGCGGATGGCAGAAGTCATGCGTGGATTCTTGTGGACACCGTTTGCCCGCGGCAACGGAGATTTCCCTGGCACGGCAACCGTTTCCTCCCCCGCGGCGACCACAGCCATGACATCTGCACGACACACGACGCGCCACCGCCGTATCCGCGCGGCACGCAAGCCCGCGATCGGTGCTCTCGCGGCTGTCGGGCTGCTCGCCGGCGCATGGTGGGCCACCGCCGGGGCGGCGACCACCTCCCCGAACCTCACCCCCACCACCACCGCCGTCACCCTCGCCGCCAAGTTCCCTTACCTGTCCGCCGGTTACAACAACACCCGGGAATGGCGGGACGCCGACCTGGGCGTACGCCCCCGTCACGCCTATCTACGCGACGGCTCTCAGCGGGGCTTCACCGACCACGACGACGCTTCGGATCGCTCGCCTGAAGCCGTGAAGGAAAACCGGTTCTCCGAGCCCGTCGGCCAGCGGACGATCAGGTCGTACGCCCCATGAGCGTGGTCGGCGCCCGCCCCCCGCACCTCCACGGACACCAGTTCCCGCAGCGGCAGGGGGGCGGGCTCGGCAGTGAGGCGGGCCAGCGCGACGAAGAGAGTCCCGGGGCCGTCCCCCAGCACGCCCGCCGGCGCGGACGTGCCCGTCAGCCCGTGCACCGGGACCAGGTCGGCCCGCTCACCCGCGCCCTCCACCGGCGCCCAGCCCGTGACCTGCACCTGCGTCCCCGGCGCCGCACCGGCCACCAGATGGGCCCGCACCTCCACCGCGCCGTCGGCCACCACCAGACTGGTGACCTCGGCGCCGGAGTCCAGCACGTACCGGGAGGCCGCCCAGCCCTCTCCGACGCCGAGCGGGACGATGCCCTCACGGTGCGCGTCACCGCCGACCACGACGACGTTGTCCGGTGGCGAGCCAACCGGCCGGGTGACCGTGGAGTACGCGAACCGCGTGTAGTAGGGGTCGTAGCGGACGTCCTCGCTGCCATGGTTGTGCAGGCGCACCAGGCCGTCCGAACTCGTCGACTGCACCAGCCAGTTGGGGGCGGGAAGTGGGGTGACCGCGTCTCCTTGTTCCACCGGTCCGGCCGCTTCCCGCGCCGTCCACACCTCGTGTTCCGGTGGAAGCAGCAGACCGAGAAAACCCTTGCTCGCCCAGTAGGGGGAGGCGGGTCCCGAATAGCCCTGCAGGACCGACTCGTCGGGGCCGTGCCAGCCGAGGGTCAGCAGGCCGCGCTCGTCGACCGCGTCCCGTTCCAGAAAGTACTTCAACGCGCCCGAGGCGAGGCGGCGGGTCTCTCCGGGGGCCAGCGGGGTGTGACCGGTCAGGGCGCCCAGCCACAGGGGGGCGGTGGTGGCGAAGCGGTAGGTGAGGGAGCGGCCCTGGTGCATCGGCGCCCCGTCGCCGCCGAACAGGCGGGCGTAGTCGGCGAGATGGGCCCTGAGCCGCCCGCCGTAGAGGGCGAGCAGGTCCGGGTCGTCGGCCAGCCAGGCGTGCAGGACCGGGTAGAGGTGCATCGCCCAGCCGTTGTAGTAGTCGAAGGCGCGGCCTGCGCCGTCGGTGTACCAGCCGTCGCCGACGTACCACTGCTCGATGCGTTCCAGGCCGCGGTCGACGGCCTTGCGCGAGGCTTCCGGCTCGTGGCCGATCGACTCCAGGAAGCCGCCTACGGTGACCGGGAACAGTTCCCAGTTGCAGGGCCAGGGTTCGGCGGTCAGCGCATCGCCGAGCCAGGCAGCCGCGCGCTGTCGGACGCCGTCGTCGAGGCGGTCCCAGAGCAGCGGACGGGTCAGTCGCAGCGCGAGGGCGATCGACGCGGCCTCGACGAGCGGCTGGCTCCGGTCCGCGATGCGGGGCCAGACGCCGAGGACTCCTGCTTCGAGACCGGTCGCGTAACGCTCCAGCGCGCTCTCGTCGCGGCGGAAGGCGGCCAGCAGCAGGGTGCGGGCGTAGCCCTCCAGGCCGTCGGAGAGGCGGCCCGACCAGCTCTCTCGGTTGCCGGGAAAGTGGTAGAGGGCGCGATCTTCGGTGGCGTACGGCTCCACCGCGGCGAGCAGGGCGTCCGCGGCCGCCTCCCAGTGGGCGCGGGTGTAGCCCGTTCGGGGGCTGCGGGCGGGGTCGGGCGGGGGCAGGCGCATGTGCTGATTCTTTCCTTCGCGGCCGGGTCGGGACCCAGGTCGTGTCCGGGGGATTGCCAGGACCTGGGGGCGTCCCGGTTCCGGTCGGGGCGCCCCCAGGCGTTCATCCCACCCGCACGGAGCCCCTCGGCACCAGATGCCGGGCGACGAGTTCGTCACGGACCAGGCCCGCGTAGACCGTGGCTCCGTGCACGGAGGTGTGCGTGTTGTCGCGTTTTTCGTTGTAGAGGTAGAGCGCCTTGGAGCCCTCGACGCCGAGGGACTCCACGAGAGCCTTGGTCTTGGCGGTGAGGTCGATCAGCGGAACGTCCTGCGCGGCCGCCACCGAGCGGATCACCGCCGGGTGGTCGACGCCAAGTCCGTTGACCAGCAGGGCTGTTCCATTGTTCAGAGTGCCGTCGGCGTTGAACCAGCGGCGCACGATGGGGGTGACGAGGACCGGCCGGCCGCCCTTCTCCCGCACTCCCGCCACCAGTGTCTCGAGGTTCGCCCGGTACGTCGCCTCGTCGGTCGTCTTGTCGTTGTGGGCAAGCTGGACCAGGACCAGGTCGCCGGGGCGGATCAGCGGCCGGACCGTGGCCCACAGCTGCGGGTTCCCCAGATAGGTGACCGTACTCTCGCCGGAATCGGCGTAGTTGGCGACGGAGACGCCCTTGCGCAGATACTGCGGCAGCTGCTGGCCCCAGCCGGTGTACGGGGCGGCGCTTTGGTCGCAGACCGTGGAGTCACCGATGAGGAAGATCTGCCGCGCATGCCGGGAGGGGGTGACCCTGATGTCGGCCAGGACCGGAGCCGAGCCGCCGAGTGTCAGGTCCAGGCCGGGAGTTCCGTCGGCGCCGGTGGGCTCGCCCTCGGGGGTGCGGACGTCGACCGTGAAACTGCGGGAGACGCGTTCACCGGCGGGGGCGGCGGTTTCGGGGAGCAGGGCGCGCCGCGTCTCTCCGGTGATGGCGGTGCTCGAGTCGGTGTCGCCGCCGAGGACGACCTTCACGTCGTAGGTGCCGGGCGGGACGTCGAAGTGACACGCGGTGGCGGTGCAGTTGTCGACGCCGAGGGGCGCGCGGCCGCCGTGGGCATGGGCGGCGGGTGCGGCCGTCAGGCCGGTGGTCAGGGTGAGCGCCGCCAGCACGGCGATGTTGAAACGTCTCACTTGCAGCTCCTCCGGCGCGGCAACAGGGTTGGCGGCAGGACCGTACCGCCTCTGGCAAGCGCTTTCTAGACCTTGGACCGATTTCACAAGATTGCCAACCTCACTCAAGCGAAAGCCCTTTCGCGAAATCGATTCAACTGTCACTCTCTCAGGCACCCGCACCCCCACACCTCCCGAAGGAGGCACCCCCATGTCCGGATCCGAGAGCCACAGGCCGGTCCGACGCCGCACCTTCGTCCTCGGCGCCGCTGCCGCCGCCGGCTCGGCCGCCCTCGCCGGCCCGCTCGCCCTCCCGGCCGCCGCGGCGGCCTTCGGCTACACCGACGACGGCTCGAACTACGTCGTCGACACCGGCGCCAGCCTGGTCTTCAAGGTCAGCAAGACGACCGGCGACCTGACCTCCCTGGTCTACCGGGGCACCGAGTACCAGGGCTACGGCGGCATGAACTCGCACATCGAGTCGGGGCTCGGCAGCTCCACCGTGACGATTCGGCAGTCCGGCTCGACGATCCTGATCTCGGTCACCCACGGCACGCTCAGGCACTACTACGCGGCCCGCAGCGGCGAGAACAACGTCTATCTGTGGACCAACAAGGCCGACACGTCCGTTTCGGCAACCCGTTACATCGTGCGCGTCAAGTCCGGCCTGTTCCTCAACGACGAGCCCGACTCCTACACGTACACGACCAGCACCATCGAGGCCTCCGACGTCTTCGCGAAGTCCGACGGCCAGACCCGCTCCAAGCACTACTCCAAGCTGCGCGTCATGGACTACAGCTACATCGGCTGGACGACGGGCAGCAGGGGCCTGTGGATCGTGCGCAGCAACCACGAGAAGGCCTCCGGCGGCCCCTTCTACCGCTCTCTCCTTCGCCACCAGAGCGCCGACGGCGGCGGCCTCTACGAGATCCTCTACTACGGCCAGAACCAGACGGAGGATCAGCGCTTCGGCCTCCAGGGCCCCTACGTCATCGCCTTCACGGACGGCGGCGCCCCCTCCTCGTCGCTGTTCCCGGGCACCCTGACCACGTCCTGGGCCGACTCGCTCGGCATCGCCGGCTACGTCGGGGCGAGCGGCCGGGGCCGGGTCGCCGGGGTGGGCATCACCGGGCGCGACACGGCGTACCCGTACACGGTCGGACTCGCCAACCCGGCTGCGCAGTACTGGGGTTCGGCGCGCTCCTCCGACGGCTACTTCTCGATCACGGGTGTGCTGCCGGGGACGTACACGCTGACCGTTCACAAGGCCGAGCTCGCCGTGTACAGCACCCAGGTGACGGTGTCCGCGGGCGGGACGACCACCCTCAACTCGATCGCGATCCCGTCCTCGAACGACCCGAGCAACGCGAGCGCGATCTGGCGGATCAACGACTGGACCGGTACGCCGAGCGGCTTCAAGAACGCCGACCTCATGACGTACGCGCATCCGTCGGACGTACGGGCCGCGGCCTGGACCGGCAACGTGGTGATCGGCAGCGGCAGCGAGACCTCGGCGTTCCCCTGCTATCTCTGGAAGGACGTCAACAGCGGTCTGCTCGTCTACTTCAAACTGACCGCGGCCCAGGCCGCCGCCGCGCACACCCTGCGCATCGGCGTGACGACGGCCTACGCCAACGGCCGGCCGCAGGTCGTCGTGAACGACACCTGGACCTCGGCCATCCCCTCCCCGCCCACCCAGCCGAGCACCCGGTCCCTGACCAACGGGTCCTACCGGGGCAACAACCACACGTTCACCTACAGCATCCCGGCGAGTGCGTGGCTCACGGACACCAGCCGGTACAACGTACTGAAGATCAACGTGGTGAGCGGTTCGGGGACGACCTCCTACCTCAGTGCGGGCACCTCGATCGACGCGATCGACCTGCTTGCCTGACCTGACGTCAGGTTCCCCGCGTCCACTGCTGGTTGGTGCCTCCGTTGCACGTGTAGGTGATGACGGCGGCCGAGTTGGCGGTGGACGCGCCGCTCACGTCCAGACACTTGCCGCTCGCCCGGGAGGTGACGTTGACGTAGCTGCCCGAGGTCGTCAGCGACCACTGCTGGCCCGCGGCCGTCGCGTTGCAGTTCTCCTGGCTGACCGTGCTCGCGTTCTCCTGCACGCACAGGGAACTGTTTCTGACGACCAACTGGTAGTAACCGCTTCCGACGGACTTGAACCAGTATTTCTGGTTGTTGCCGCCGTTGCAGTCGTACTGCTTGATCTGGGCCCCGGCCCAGAGGGACTGGTTCGTGACGTCCGCGCACTTGCCGCTGTGCCGGGCGATCAGTGTGTTGTACGTGGCGCTCGTGCCGGTCACCGTTCCCGCGGCCGTGTCGACGGTGACTTCGGGGGACCAGGACATCGACAGCGAGGTGGATGTGGGGAAGGTCAGCGGCAGCCAGACGTAACGGGAGTCGTTGACGGTCCCGCCGAAGGAGTTGCCCCAGCGATCGCCCAGGTAGAGGTAGGAGGTGCCCGACGTGCCCTGGACGGGAAGGACGTACGCGGTCTGCGAGCCGTACGCCGTGGAGTCGCCGACGTTCGTCATCGCCGTCCAGGGCCCGGCGAGGGAGGTCGCCGTCGCGTACTGCTGCTGGTTGGGGCTCCAGCCGGTCGCGGCCGAGGTGAGCATGAAGTAGACGCCGCCCCGCTTGAACAGCGCCGGGGCCTCGCGGTGGCCGCCGTGCCAGGGATCGGCGACAAGGCTTGCGATACCGGTGTAGTCGGCGGTGAGCCGGTAGATCTGCAGGTCGTAGTTGTCGCGTGCGGCGGAGACCATGTATCCGGCGCCGTCGCTGTCCACGAAGACCGTGATGTCCCGGGACATGTACTGGCCCAGTGGGCGGAAACTGCCCTGCCAGGTGTAGTTTCCGTCGACCGTGTCCGACACGGCCACGGCGGCTCGGGCCTCGTTGTAGTCGGCGCCGTTCTCCTTGTGCATCCACATGACGAACTTGCCGGTGGACGCGTTGTACATGACCTTCGGGCGTTCGATGTTGGCGGTGGCCAGCTCGGAATCGCTCGACTGGGTCAGGACGTGGTTACGGAACTCCCAGTTCTTCAGGTCGGTGGAGCGGTAGGCGTCCACGTACCGGAACGTGTTGTCGGCGTTGCGGTTCTCGCCGAACCAGTAGTAGTAGGAGCCGACCTTGAGGACCCCGCCGCCGTGGGCGTGTACGGGAGCGCCCGAAGTGTCGTTGAACTGTGTGCCGTTGGCGATCGTCTGCGGTGCCGCCTGAGCCGTTCCCGCGGTGGCGAAGGCTCCGATCAGCGCCAGACAGAGGGCGAGCAGGGTCGCGTAGGCACGTCTCATCGGGGCTCCTTCATAGGCCTCTCGAAAGAGGGGCGTTCGGAACTGCGAACGACATGTGGAATGGCGAACGCCGAAAAGGTAAGGGTGCGTTACGAGCAGGTCAACGGGTCGGACGAGACTTGATGGAAAGCCCTTTCCGGAGGTTTCCGGGCAGGACATCGGTTTTCCGGCCTGGCGGCCCGAGCCACCCTTCGAGGCGAGCAAGTTTCTGTTATCGCTCTCGCTCCGCCGCGTCTCCGATCCGTGCACAGCCCTCTCCACACCTCAAGCGCGATCGCCGGCGCCCTCGCGGCCGTCGCGGCCCTCCTGGCCGCCGCTCCCCCAGCCGTGGCAGCCGGCACCCGTGACGTCACCGCCGACGTCCTGGCGAACCGGGACGTGACGCTCACCGGCGACACGGTGGTCACGGTGCCCTCGGGGACGACCACCTACGACGGCGTTTTCCGCGGCCAGGGAAGCCTCACGGTGCGCGGTGGCGGCACGCTCGTGCTGACCAAGGACAGCGACTTCACGCTGCCCGAGGCACGCCGTCGACAGGTGGTGCGCACACAGGGTGGAAACCACCCGTACACGACCGTCAGCAACCCCGACCCGCCGGCGATCACGGTGGAGCGCGGAACGACCCTCCAGTACGGCACCGGTGGGGGCACGGGTCTGATCGGGCACTTCCCCTACGACACCCCCGGGTACCGGCTCAACCAGCTCAACGTCCGCGTCGACGGGACGCTCCGGCTGTCGCTGACCCGCACCTTCAACATCGGCACCATCAGTGGATCGGGCCTGGTCACCCAGCCCCGCGGCATGTGGGGCACCCTCGACCTCGCGGGCACGCATCCCTTCTCCGGGGTCATCGACAACGGCACCGGGATGGCCGTCGGCCGCCCCGAGTATCCGGTTTCGCTGCCCGATGCCCGGGCGATCCTCAACCAGGGTTCCTGGATCATCGACACCCCGCTGTACCAGACGATCACGCTGCGGCAGAACTTCTACCAGCGGGAGTACGGAAGTGACGTCAACGTCCACACCCGGCCCGGCAGCAAGGTCGTCCTCACGGGGCAGTACAGCTACAGCGACCAAGGCGGCGACGCCAACCCCTCGCTCAGCGACCCGGGCATCAACTGGCGGCCGATAGCACACCACTTGAACAAGCGCGGCACAAACGTCGAGGGTGCGAACGTGCAGTGGGGCGACGGCACCACGCACACGATCTTCATGCCGGGCACGAAGGACACCGTCTACATCAATCTGCACGAGGCGAGCGGACGGCGCTCCCTGCTGACGTTCGACTACAACGCCCCGGTCACCCTGGGCGCACCGATCGGCGGCGGCAGGTACCACGACACCCTTGCCGCACCCGGCGCCGGGGACATCGTCATCGCCGGAACCAAAGGAAACGACGTCACCTTCGCGGCCGCGCAGTACTACGACGGTTCGACCACCGTGGAGAAGGGCGCGGTCCTGCGACTGGGATCGCCACAGGGCGACGGCTCCCTGCTCACCGGCACCGACCGGCGGCGGATCGTGAACGACGGCACGCTCGTCGTTCGCAACACGAAGACCGCGATCTCCCTGTCCCGGCTCGGTGGCAGCGGATCGCTCGTGCAGTCCGGTACGGCGACGACAACGCTCACGGGCTCCTCCGTGACGTACACCGGGACGACGACGGTCAAGCAGGGCACCCTCGCGCTCAAGGACGGGGCGACCCTCGCCAACAGCAGGGCGATCCGGCTGACGGCTGCGGGAGCACGGCTGGACACCGGCGGCTCGGCTCTGCGCGTGACGAGCACGCTCAGCGGCACAGGCGTCGTGAGGGGCGCCGTGGCGAACGAGGGCGTGGTCACGAGCGGGCTGACGGTGACCGGCGCGTACACGCAGCGCGACAAGGGCCAACTGGTGCTGGGAGGAACCCCCTTGAAGGTGGCGGGCAAGGTCTCGCTGGGTGGCGGCCTCGACCTGTCCGCCGCGACCGGCACGACGCCCCGCCGGGAGATCACTGTCCTGAGCAACACCGGTAGGACCGCCACCTCCGGCACCTTCGAGGGGCTGCGGGAGGGAGCCGACGTGAAACTCGGCGACACCGTTTACCGGATCAGTTACAAGGGCGGCGACGGCAATGACGTCGTCCTCACTGCCACGGCCGCGAGCCCCTCGGCGAGCGCGCACGGACGGGCGTCGTCGGGCGCCGGGACGGCCGGGACGCGCAGCGCGAGCGCGGCCGAGAGCAGCGCGTTCGGCTGGTGGCCGTATGTCCTGGCGGCCGGGCTGCTCGGTGCCCTCCTCATCCCGGCGAGCAAGCGCAAGCGGGGCGGCGGTCGACGTCGGGGCGGACGGCACTCGGCGCAGGGACGATGAGCCCTCGTGTGACCTCGCCGAGCGGCATCCCGCATTGGGCATCCCGCATTGTGGGCAAACTGTTCATGTACTGGACGGACCGAACTGTCCGCCGTCCCTTCGACTAGCGTCGTGGCATGACCAGCGACGCCCCTTCCCCTCGCGCACAGACGTCCCTCACCGCGGCTCTCGCCGCCGGAACCGTCGTCCTGGACGGTGGTATGTCCAATCAGCTGGAGTCCGCAGGGCACGACCTGAGCGACGAGCTGTGGTCGGCGCGGCTGCTCGCCGAGCGGCCCGAGGCGATCACTCAGGCGCATCTCGCGTACTTCGAGGCGGGCGCGAACGTGGCGATCACCTCCAGTTACCAGGCCACGTTCGAGGGTTTCGCGAAGCGCGGCATCGACCACGAGGAGGCCGCCCGGCTGCTCGCGCAGAGCGTGGAGCTGGCCCGGGAAGCGGCCCGGCAGGCGCGGAACAACGGGGTGGCCCACCCGCTGTGGGTGGCCGCGTCGGTCGGCCCGTACGGGGCGATGCTCGCCGACGGCTCCGAGTACCGGGGCCGCTACGGGCTGAGTGTGGCGGAGCTGGAGCGTTTCCATCGTCCCCGACTCGAAGTGCTGGCCGCCGCGGAGCCGGACGTGCTGGCGCTGGAAACGGTTCCCGACGCCGACGAGGCCGAGGCGCTGCTGCGCGCCGTGCGCGGTCTCGGCGTGCCCGCCTGGCTGTCGTACTCGATCGCCGACGACCGTACCCGCGCCGGGCAGCCGCTGGAGGAGGCGTTCGCCCTGGCTGCCGAGGTGGACGAGGTGATCGCGGTCGGTGTGAACTGCTGTGCTCCTGAGGACGTCGACGCCGCCGTGGCGACCGCGGCACGGGTGACGGGCAAGCCGGTCGTCGTCTACCCGAACAGCGGCGAGGCCTGGGACGCCGAGGCCCGCGCCTGGAACGGCCGCTCCACGTTCACGCCCGAGCAGGTCCTGGGCTGGCGGGAGTCGGGGGCACGGCTGATCGGCGGCTGCTGCCGGGTCGGCCCGGAGGCGGTCGCCTCGATCGCCCGCACGCTGACCTCCGCGTAGAAGGGCCGTCGCGGACACCGCCTCAGGCCCCGCGGCGGTCAGGCCGTCAGCGGCCCCGCACTCCCCCGGCGCGGCGCAGTCTGCGCACCGCAGACCTGAGCTCCGTGCCGCGCAAGGGCCTGCTGAGCAGCGGGCCCGGCGCCGGCGTGCCGTCGGCGGATCCTCCCGGTGCGGCGGTCGCGTCCACCGTCCACAGGGCCAGCTCACGGTCGCGCGGACCGTAGGCGGTGTACGCCATGTCGTCGCCTGTGTACGGTCCGCCGTCGACCTCGCCGAAGATCCGCACGGGGTGCGCCGCGTCCCAGGCCTCCCAGCCGGGGTCGCCCGTCGCCGCGAACCGTGTCCACGCCCCGTGCATCGCGTCGGCGAGCTCCTGCGGCGCGTCGTCCCCCGCGAGCTTCGCGGATTCGGACGTATGTCCGGTGTCGAAGACGAACCCGAGCTCGAGGGCGTGGCAGGCGCCGAGGCCGGGCCTGAGCGACGGCCAGGCGAACTCGTACACGTACGACGACCCGGGGCGGGCGTCCGCGAGCCGTTGCAGGGGCAGGCGCAGCAGGTTGTCGGTGACCATCTGGCCCACGATCTCGGCGGTCCCGGCCCCGGGGTGCAGGGCCCGGTAGCCGCGCGGCACCTCGTGGCCGCAGCGACAGCGGGCCATGGCGCCGGCGACGGCGACGGGGCCCATTCGGTCGACGCGCTCCAGCAGACCGCCCGGGGCCAGCCACAGTCGGTACTCGTCGCGGGTCCAGCCGAGGAGCAGGTCGACGCCGGCGGCCGCGTCCCCGCCGACGAGGGCCTGCAGGGGGTCGCGCGGGACGAGGTCGCCGTCGACGACGATGCCGAAGGCGGGCCCGCCCAGGACGGTGCTGCTGAGCCTGCCGACCTCGGCCTGGGTACGCAGCAGCAGGTCCCGGTCGACGGCGGCGAAGGCCTCGGCGGTGGCGGGGACCTTCAGCCGGGCGGCCATACGGCGCACCATGCGCCGGACCTTGTCCCGTTCGAAGGCCTCCGGCGGTCCGCTCTGCAGGACGGCCCGACGGAACAGGCCCTGCGCCTGCGGGGCCGCGACCAGGGCGCCGGCGCTGATCGCTCCGGCGGACTGTCCGGCCAGGGTGACCCGGTCGGGGTCGCCACCGAAAGCCCTGATGGAGCGATGGACCCATGCCAGCGCGGCGAGCTGGTCGCGCAGTCCGCGGTTGGCGGGGGCGTCCGGGAACAGTCCGTAGCCCTCGACTCCGAGCCGGTAGTTGACCGAGACGAGGACGACGCCGTCGCGGGCGAAGGCATGCCCGTCGTACACGGGCACGGCCGACGAGCCACGGGTCAGGGCGCCGCCGTGCAGCCACACCATGACCGGGAGCCGGGCGCCCGGTCCCGGCTCCGGCGTCCACACATTGAGGTTGAGACAGTCGTCACCGGGCAGGTCCGGGTCGGACAGGTACTGCGCGAAGGCGTCGGAGTACGGCGGTTTCGGCGCCGTGGGCCCGAAGGCGCCCGCGTCGCGCACGCCCTCCCAGGGCTCCGGCGGCGCGGGGGACCGAAAGCGCCGGGGACCGAACGGCGCGGCGGCGTACGGGATGCCCCTGAACACCGCGATGCCGTCCTCGTACCTGCCGCGTACGGCCCCGTACGGCATCCTGACCACGGGGTTCGCCTGGTCTGCTGTCATGCGCCCACCAGCCCTTCACGTGCTCGCGCACCGGTAATACCAGAGCACCACAACGGCGCGCGGTATTCCGGTGCACGAGCCCGCGGCAGGGCTATTTGGCGTACATCAGGGTGCCGAAACCGAGCTGGTCGTAGCCGCCGCTGGTGGACCCGTAGTCCCCGCCGCCGCCCTCGGGGGCCACCGAGAAGCACATCTGGGAGATCCACTTGTCGTCGAGGTAGAGGCGCCGGTTGTAGTGGTAGTGGAGCATGGCCCAGACCGGGCGGACCTGGCCGCGGGAACCGGAGCTGATCACCGTCTGCGACTGCTGGCTGCAGTTGGTGCCGGCGCCCCAGGTGTAGGTGGTGTACGGGACGTCGTTGCCCAGGTTGTACTTGGCGACGTACTGGGCGGCCTTCATGAAGCGGCGGCTGTCGTACGAGTAGAGGTCGTCGCCCTGGTTCCAGGCCATCTCGCAGAGGGCGCCCAGCTGCCCCATGCCCATCACGGTGTGGCCCTGGTCGCGGCCGGACTCCTGCCACTGACCGAGGGCGTAGCCGTCGGAGTCGGTGTACAGGTACGGGACCGCGTGCGCGATGGAGCCGTTGCCGGCGCCGGTCTTCAAGTAGTTCACGGCCTGGTCGTACTTGGCCGCGTTGTCGGTGAGGATCCCGATGGCCATGACCGAGGCCATGTTGCACAGGTCCCAGTTGGCCCAGTAGTTGGTGATGCAGGCGCCGTTGTGCTGGGTGAGGAACTGGTTGTTGAGCGGGTAGAAGACGTTGACCATCATCCGCTGGAACTTCGCCAGGTCGAACCCCGCGTAGCCGCGCATGAGTTCGGCGGCCTGGCAGAACTCCCAGCCGTAGATGCCGGCGGCGAGGAACCGGTCGGCGTTGCCGGTGAGGGTGGTCAGCTTGGACGACCAGGCGTTGAGGATCCTGACGGCGGTGTCGCCGTTGGCGGTCGTACCGCCCACCGCCCAGCGCAGGGCGTTCTGGTAGGCGGCGGCGATGTCGTTGTAGAGGATGCCGTAGTTCTCGCCCGTGCCGCCGCGGATGATGGTGGCCTGCGGGTTGGGCGTCCAGGTGGAGTGCGAGTGGGAGTTGGCGGTCAGCTTGTTCCAGCCGGACAGCCAGGGGTCGGTTTTCGCGGCGACCTTGACCTTGGCGCGGTTGATGTCGCCGGCGTTGTGCAGCATGCCGGGATGGGTGAAGGCGGCCGGGGCTGCACTGGCGGTGGGGCCCGCCAGCGCGGCCGCGGAGCCCCCGAGGGCGAGTGCGGCTGTCAGGCCACCGGCGGTCTTCATTAGACCGCGGCGGCTCAACTCGCCCTGTTCGGGGCTCTGGTGGGGGGAGATGCGGCTCATCTTGCGCGACTCCAATCCGTGGGGGGATCAGTCGGGGGTGATGCTCACCTCTTCGAACTGGGCGGTGCCGAGGGCCAGAGGGCTGCGGGAGCAGACCACCAGGCCCACGTGGAAGGGGGCGTCACCGAAGCCGGGGATCTCACCGGAGGCGAGGGCGGACCAGGTGGCGCCGTCATCGGTGGACACTGCTGCGGCGAAGGCGGTCCCGGCGCGCTTCAGCCGTAGCAGCAGGGGCAGTTGGACAGTTGCGGTGCCGGAGAAGGCGGAGGCGCCGGCCACGGTTTTGCGCAGCATCAGCTGCGCGGAGGTCCCGCCGGTGACGATCACTCCGGCGGCCTGGTCGAACGGTGACAGCGACTTGGCCATCAGCAGGCCCACCCGGTCGGCGGTGGCTCCGCTGCGGGAGACCAGCCGGGCGGTGACCGTGCAGTCGCCGGTGACGGACTGTCGTACGAACTGCCCTGTCATTCCTTGGTTGTTGACGGTCAGGTCGACGCCCGCGCCGCGGACGGTGAAGGCTCCGTCGTCGTACGAGCTGCTGCCCGCCGTGCGGATCGCGACCACGCCGAGCGTCCCGTAGGCCCGGTCGTCGAGGATCACGTCGCCGAGATCGCCGTAGGTCCAGGGGGTGGGCGGGGGTGTGCCGACGGTGAGGGCGAGGGTGGCGGTGCCGTCGCCCGCCGCGTTGCCCGCGGTGGTGGTGATCGTGAACTCGCCGGTCTCGTTGGGGGTGCCGCAGATCAGACCGGTGCGTTGGTCGACGCGCAGGCCCTCGGGGAGCCCGTCCGCGGTGAATCGTATGGGCTCGTGCGAGGCACGCAGGAGGTGACGGAAGGGAACGCCCCTGTTCGCGAACGCCGTGGTCATGGAGGTGAGTTGGGGCGTGCCAGGCATCGGCATGGATGCCGCCGCGGACTCCGAGAGCGGGCCGCGGCCTCCGGCGTTCGTCTTCGCGACGACGTAGTGGTACGTCGTGCCGGGCGCGCCCGTCGCGTCCGCGTACCGGAGCCGGGCGCCGAACCCGACCGGGCCGATGCCGGTCGCGATCGTCCGGTAGGGGCCGCGCTCCGTGGTCGCCCGCAGCACCCTGTACCGGGCGGAGAGGTCCGGGTCGGTCCAGGCGAGTTCGACGGCGTCGGGGCCGGCGACGGCCCGCAGGTCGGTGACGGCGCGGGCGGGGCGCGGCATGGACCAGATCTCGCCGGTCGTGGCGGAGACCACGTCGACGTCGTCGAAGGCGCCGGTACCGGTCTCGGCGTAGTCCGCGTCGACGCCCAGGCAGGAGGTGAGGACCAGACCGGCGAGGGCGGTGCGCCCCAGGTCGACCTCGGTGGATCCGACTTCGGTCCACCGGATGCCGTCCGGGGAGATGGCGCCGGTGCAGCGACGGCCCTTGCGCGTCACCCGCACCCAGTACGGCGCCCGCAGCCGGTAGCCGTCGCCCGCGCCCTCGACGTACGGCGCCTCCAGCGGGGTCGCGGACTCCGGGAGGGCGCCGAGGTTGGAGATCGGGAAGGCCGCGGAGCTGGTGATGGCCTGCTGCTGGGACGGCGGCACGGGCGTGCTGCCGGTGGCCGAGACGACCGCCCCGGTGCGCGGCCGCACGGTCCACACCCCGCTCCAGGTGTGCAGCGGCAGCCCCTGGATCAGCATGGAGGCGTGCGCCGCGTCGGGGTCGGCGGAGTCACGCAGGGTTACTCCGATCTTGGAGTACTGCGAGCTGAGCGGCCACACGATCCGCGCGGTGACCGAACCGTCGCCGGCCAGCGGCAGCTGGACCAGACGGTAGGCGTCGGCGGCGCCACCGGCCTGAAGGACGAACCGCTCACCGTCGAAGGCGGCGGAGCCGGGGATCCTCACGTCCCCGACGTCCTGGGTCGACCAGGGCTCGGGGAGGCCGGCGACGGCCGCGACCGGGCGCGAAGTGTCGCTGACACCCTGCGAGTTGGCTGCGGTGACCGTGTAGTGGTACGTCCGGCCCGGGTGCACGTCGCTGTCGGTGTACGCGGGCTTGCCGACCCCGGAGGCGACCTCCTCGTACGGGCCCTCGGGGCGGGTCGCCCGCCGGACGGTGTACGTGCTCGCCCACGCGGACGGCAGCCAGGCCAGGGTGACGGTTTGGTCGTCGCCGACCGCCGTGACGCCCGCCGGAGTCGTGGGCACGGTCGGCGAAAGGGCCGTGGCACCCGCGTAGGCGAAGGTGCCGAAGCTGGGCAGATCGTCGTTGCTGCCCTCGACGACGCGGGCGCCGCCCGTGCCCCGGAAGACGGCGGCCTTGGTGTACGGGGTGTCGAGGCCGCGTACGCCCGCGTAGTGGGCGTAGTACATCTCGTAGATCGGGGGCAGGTTGCCGCGTCCGACGGCCGAGACGGCCGTCTTGACGTACTTGCCGGTGCGGTCGAGGTCGGGGGTGAAGGGGACGTCGCCGCCGAGGTTGTAGCGGGCGGCGTACTCGGCGTTCGCGAGGATGCGGTGGTCGTCGAAGCCCCACAGGTCGACGCCCTGGCTCCAGGCGACCTGGGCGATGTCGCCGGTCAGGCCGACGGCGAGCTGCTCGTGACCCTGGTCGCGGCCGGACTCCTGGCCCTGGCCCGCGTCGGTGACGATGCGGTGCGGGATGCTGCCGTTGCCGGCGCCGACCGCGGCGAAGCGCAGGGCGTCCTCGAACAGCACGGGCTCCTCGCAGAACACGCCGATGGCCAGGATGGTCTGAAGTGCCGTCAGATCCCAGTTGCCGTTGGCGTAGAGCATGTAGCCGGACACGGCCGGATACCAGACGTCGAGGAAGGACCGCTCGCAGCGGGCGATGTCCGCCGCCGTCCAGCCGTCGTAGCCGGTGTGGCGCAGCAGCTCCGCCGCGTTGACGAACTTGAAGGCCTGCAGCCCCGCGCCGAGCGGGCCGTCCGCCCCGGTGATCGTCGTCAGGGAGGCCGCCCAGACGTTGAGGATGTCCCGGGCCTTGTCCGCGTGGGCCCGGTTGCCGGTGACGCACCACATCAGCGCGTTCTGGTAGGCGGCGGCCGAGTCGGCGACGGCCTGGTTCTGGAAGTTGGTGGGGCCGCGGCCCCAGGAGGTGATCTGCCCGGTGTTCTGGATCGGGTACGTGGCCTTCGAGCGGGCGTGGGCCGCGAAGGCCAGGTAGCCGTCGTAGACCGGCGATTCCTGGGCGGCGACCGCGGCCTTCATGCGGGCGAGGTCCGCGGCGGTGTGCAGCAGCCCCGGGTGGGCGAAGGTCCGGCTGCCGGTCTCGTTCTCGGCCGCCCGGGCGGCGCCCGGCACGAGCAGTGCGCTCGTACCCGACGCCAGCAGCAGGGCCGCCGCGCCGCCGAGGAAGCCCCGGCGGCTGGTAGCGGAGGTGATCATGACGCGGCGGCCGCCTCGGCCTCGGCGGTCGTGAGGAACGTCAGGTTCGTCACGTGCTCGTTGTAGAACCACTGGATGGTGTCGGTGGTGTAGTACCACTTCGGCTTCTTCATCGAGTCGGCGACGACGACCCCGTTGATCACCAGGTTCTCGAAGGTGACGTTGTCGATGGCGTGTTCGGCGTCGTAGCCGAGGAACAGCGACGGCTCGGCATGGGTGCCGGTGTAGCTGAGGTTCTTGACGTAGACGTCCTGGATGCCGCGGCCGACCGAGGTGTTGTACTTCGGGTTGTACATCACCTTCATGTAGATGACCTGGCCCCAGCGGAAGTCCTCGATCCGCACGTCCTCGATGTGGACGTTCTTGATGAGGTTGGAGTCGCCGGGGTTGAGAGCGATGCAGCCCTGGTAGTTCATCTGGGGCTCGCGGTGGTCGAGGATGTCGATGTTCTTGATGACCAGGTTCTCGAGCGTCTCGGGGTTGTCGGTGTTGCCGTGCGTGCCCACGTTGATCGGGTGCGCGACGTCGGCCCACAGCGTGCAGTTCTGGATGGTGATGTCGCGGGTGTCGCCGTAGTAGTCCCAGCGGTGGCAGTAGATCGCGAAGCAGTCGTCGGAGTTGCGCATGAAACAGCCGTCGAAGACGATCCCGGTCGAGGAGAAGACGTCGAAACCGTCTCCATTGCCCTTCGAGCTGAACGAACGCGCCTTCTTGACATGGACGTTCTCGCTCATGCCGAACGTGCCCGCGTAGCCGTTCGGGTTCATGATGATGACGTCCTCGACGCGGATGTTCCTGCTGCCCTCGCAGAGGATGCCGCCGGGGCCGGCGTTGAGCATGCCGCGGCCGGTGAGCGCGGCCTTCTCGACGTTCTTGAAGAACACCTGCGCCTGCAGGACGGCGCCGCCCGCGAGGTAGACCGTCTTGCCGCTGGGGACCGTGAGGACGTTGCCGGTGACCTTGTGGACGCCGGGGCCGAAGTAGATGACGTCCGGGTCGTCGGGGCTGCACGGGTGGTGGTCGACATGGTTGGTGATGACGTGCAGACAGTCGAAGATCTCGTCGTTGATCTGGACGACGACGTCCTTCGGCTCGTCGAGCGTGAACACCAGGGTGTCGCCGCCGAGTTCGGGCTTGATGCCGTACGAGTCCGGTCTCACCCGGGCCTTGGTGGTGCCGCCCTTGAGGTACGTCACCTCGACTTCGACGGAGCCCTGGAAGTCGAAGTACACCATCGAGGAGTTGTAGACCTTGCCGGAGCCGGTGGCCGGGTTGATCTCCTCCAGCTGCGGCCGGTAGACGTCCAACGTCTGCCATTCACCGTCGGGGGCGGTGCGCACCCGCACCTTGAAACTGGTGTTGGTCGGCATGGTGGCCGGACGGGGGTAGGTGACCAGCCTGGGGGCGGAGTTGTCGTCCGTTCCTTCGGCCCGGGCCGCCGTGGCCGTGAGGTTGGTGAGGCCGGCGGCGAGCACCGTGGCACCGGCCGCCTGCAGGGCGGTACGGCGGGACAAGGGCGTGATCATGTGTGACTCCTTGCAAGGGACAGGTCGGTAAGAGGGTTACTTGAGACCGGAGGTCGACATCCCGGCGACGAAGCCGCGCTGGGCGATGAGGAAGATCAGCAGGATCGGGACGACATACATCACGGAGGCCGCGGCCTGAAGCTCGGGCACGGGCGTGCCGGCCTCGCTGACATAGGTGGTCATCACGGCGACGGCGAGCGTGGTGCGGTCGGTGGACAGCAGGAGCTGCGGGGCGATGTAGTCGCCCCAGGTCCAGGTGAAGGCGATGATGAAGCTCGCGGAAAGCACGGGCCAGGACTGCGGCAGGAAGATCCGCCAGAAGACCGACGTGTATCCGCAGCCGTCGACGATCGCGGCCTCCTCCAGTTCGCGCGGCAAGCCCGCGAAGAACTGCCGGAAGAGGAAGACCAGATACGGCGCCGAGGACAGGCCCCACAGCACCCACGGCCAGTAGGTGTCGACCATGCCGAGCTTGGCGAAGATCAGATAGGTCGGCAGCAGCGTGACCATCTGGGGCAGCATCATCGAGCCGAGCAGGACGCCGAACAGCACCTTCTTGCCGGGCGCGTCGAGGCGGGCGAAGCCGAAGCCGACCCAGGCCGAGCTGAGGGTGACGAGCGTGGCGTAGATGAGGGCGATGACCAGGGAGTTGCGGGCGTAGCCGAGGAAGTCGATCTGGTTGAAGGCGTCGGCGAAGTTGTGCCACTGAAAGGCGTCGGGCAGCCAGTGCACGGGGGACGCGGCCAGTTCGCCCTGGGTCTTCAGGCCACTGAGGACCAGCCAGCCGAAGGGGCCGAGGAACAGCCCGGTGACGACGACGAGGACCGTGTAGAGGACAAGGCGCCTGACGCGTACCCGCACGCGCGTGTCGGTCGTCGATGACGTGGGCCGCAGGGTGGTGGCGGTCACTTCTTCGCCTCCGGGTCGACGTTGTAGAACACCGCGCCGGACGTGAACTTGAAGATGAGTCCGGTCACGACGAGGATCAGGACGAAGAGCACCCACAGCAGCGCGGAGGCGTAGCCGTAGCGGCCGAGCGCGAAGTACTGCGCGAACACGTGCATCATGTAGAGGTAGTTGGACTGCGGAACCGTGGTGATGCCGCTCGTGTCGCCGAGCGGGGCCAGCAGCAGCGGCATGATGGTCTGCACCGAGGCGATCATCCCGGTGACCGTCTGGAAGAGCAGGACGGGCGACAGCAACGGCACGGTGATGCTGCGGAAGGTGCGCCAGGCGCTCGCCCCGTCGATGCGGGCCGCCTCGTGGAGCTCCCGAGGTACGTCCTGAAGCCCCGCCAGCGAGATGATCATGACGTTTCCGGCGCCCCAGAGCACCGTCATCAGCAGGACGTAGCGGGCGTAGGGGTCGGCGAGCCAGCCCAGGGCGTCGATGCCGAAGAAGGTCAGTACGCCGTTGGAGGCGCCGGAGTTCTGATCGAAGAGAAGCTTGAAGGCGAGGCCCGCGCCCACCGGTGGCACCACGGCGGGCAGATAGAGCAGGGTGCGGAACACGCCGCGCGCCTTGATCGGCCGGTTGACGAGGACGGCGAGACCGAGCCCCGCGGTGATCGACAGCGGCACCGAGGTCACCGCGAACAGTCCCGCGCGGCCCAGCGCGTCCCAGGTGACCGGATCGTTCACCAGCTCGCGGTAGTTGCCGAGTCCGACGTACTTCCAGTGGGGGGAGATGCCGTCGAACGTGGTGAAGCTCAGCCACAGTGCGTACGCCATCGGCATGACGGTCAGCAGCAGGAACCCGATGATCCAGGGCGAGGCGAACATGTAGAACGCCCGGTGCCTGCGCGCGGTCATGGACGTCCCCGACCCCGCGGCGGCCGGTGCGCGTCGGGCGCTCGCGGCGGCGCCCGGCCGCTTGGCGACGGAGGAGATCTGGTCGGCCGTCATGCCACCTGCTCCTTACCGCGCTTCAGCTGCTCGTTGATGGCCGAGTTCAGGCGACCGGCGAGAGCGTCGACGGACATCTGGCCGTTCATCGCGGCGGGGGCGATCTGGTTGAAGAGGGCGTCGACCGCGTCTGCCCTGGAGTAGGGGGTGAAGGAGACCACCGAGAAGTGCTTCAGCTCGTTCTCCTGCGCCTTCAGTACCCGTTTCTGGTAGTCCTGCTGGGCCGGCATCAGCGAACGCATCGACTTCAGGGTGGGGATGCCCCAGCCGCCGGAGGCGCGCGCCTTGGCCGGCTCCTCGCCGAAGAACCACTCGAAAACCCGCCATGCGGCGTCCTTGTTCTTCGCTGCGCGCGGCATCCACAGGCCGGTGCCGCCCTGGCAGGCACTGATCCGCGGGCCGCCCGCGAAGACGGGGGCGGGTGCCAGGCGGGACACGTCCGCCAGCTTCTTGTCGGTGCCGATCATGCCGCCCAGCCAGTATCCGGAGTTCGACATGGCCAACCGCCCGGCCTGGTAGGTGGGCCCGTCCCAGCCGTTGGGGTCGGGCTGGATGAGGCTCGGCCCGACCTTGGTCCTGGCGTAGTCCAGGTACCAGGCCAGGGCCTTGCGGGCCTCGGGGGTGGTGAAGTCGACCCGGGAGAAGTCGTCGCTGAAGAGGTTGCCGCCGGCGGACGCCGTCATGGTCGCCAGGAGCGTGGCCCGGGTCAGGCCGTTGAAACTGCCGCCGAAGACCGTGGTCTGGCCCTTCTTGCGCTGCACGAGGCGCCTGGCGGTGTCCAGCCACTCCTCGTACGTGACCGGCTCGGTCTCCGACGGGTAGTCGACACCCCCCTTGTCGAACGCCGCGGTGTCGTACCAGAACATGGAGTCCTGGGAGAAGTCCTTCGCCATGCCGTAGCGCGGGCCCTTGCCCTGGGTGCGGCCGTCGAACCGCCACAGGTCGTTGACGGGATCCAGGTCGTCGAGCTTGAGGATGGTGCTTCGGGCGAAGTAGGGGTCCAGTTCCTCGGCCACGTCCCGCGCCGCGAAGAACGGCAGGTCCACAGCCCCGACGCCGCGCACCAGGTCGGGCGGGTCGCCGCTGGTGAGCATCGCGATCAGTTTGGTGATGTCGTACTTCACCAAGCTGATCTTGATGCCGAGGTCTTTCTTCGCCTGCTGGACCTGCTCCGGGAGGATGTCCCCGGAGTTGACCA
The DNA here is from genome assembly GCF_044460385.1 of Streptomyces sp. NPDC050121. NCBI lineage: Bacteria > Bacillati > Actinomycetota > Actinomycetes > Kitasatosporales > Streptomycetaceae > Streptomyces > Streptomyces sp. NPDC050121. The sequence continues at coordinate 355,512 of NZ_JBITJV010000004.1, forward strand.
TCACGGTGACGGTCTCGCCGGATCCACCGACCCCGGTCGACACCCGCATCGCGCAGCCGCTCAGCGCCGTCGCGCCGGCCACGGCGCCGCCGGCCGACAGAGTGAGAAAGCGACGGCGGCTGGGAGGGGCACCGGCATAGGAGCGACCGGCATGGGAGCGCATGGAGGCCTCGCCTTCTGATTCGGGGATACGAGCTCGGGTGATCCGAGGAGGGCGCGAACACGGGATCGCGACAGACTCGCCGTAGTAACAGGTAGCAACCGGTTGCTATGAGCGGGTGGCCAGAGCTTGTGCCGGTCTCGATGGCGCGTCAAGAGCCTGCGCAGACTTTCGAAAACTCTGCGCACGGGCCGCCAGCCGCCGCGCAGTCACCGCAGAGCGATCACGACCATCCAGAAAACCCAGCCTGACCTGCTGTGATCAGCGAGTCGGCGGCCAGCTCCGCACCGGGAGGGACCCTTCGACGATTTCGCCGACTCGCATCTGCGAAGGCCACCCCGCGCACCTTCGGCAACCGGCGGTGCCCGCGGCTCCGCCCTCGCGCCTTACTTCTCGCCCTCACACCGGAAACATGTTTCACACTCCCCGAAGCCCACCCGCACGCCCCGCCGCGCCTCACGAACTCCCGCTCTGAAGTGCCCCTTTACCCAAAAAGCGGTCCGAAAGGATTTCCGCTTCGGCGATCCGCCCCACCGATTGACCCCGGCTCCGGAGCAGACCTACGGTAGAAGACGCTTTCAGAAAATGTTTCCTACGAACTCAGGAGAGTCATGCCCAGCGCCCAGCTGCCCAGGGCCGTGTTCGCCATGGATCCGGTGCATCTCCCCCTGCTGTTCCCCGCGCCGCTCCTGGCCCGCCTGCGGCAAACGGCCGACCTCGACCCCACGCTCGTCGTCCGGAACTTCGCCGATCCGGCCGCCGCGCCCGCACTGGCCGGCGCCGAGGTCCTGATCACCGGCTGGGGCTGCCCCCACCTCGACGCGGACGCGCTCACCGCGACACCCGGGCTGCGCACGGTCCTGCATGCGGCGGGCTCGGTCCGCTCCCTCGTCGGCGACGCCCTGTGGCAGCACGGCGTCGCCGTCTCCAGCGCGGTCACCGGCAACGCCGTACCCGTCGCCGAATACACCCTGGCCATGATCCTGCTCGCCGGAAAGGACGCCTTCGGCCACCGCGAGCGCTTCCGCCGCACCCACGCCTACCCCACCCCCGCCGAGACCGCGACCACCGGCAACCTCGGCCGCCGCGTCGGCGTCATCGGCGCCTCACGGGTGGGCCGCCGCCTGCTGGAACTGTTGCGCCCGTACGACTTCGAGGCCTTCCTCCACGATCCGTACGTCGACGCTGCCGAGGCCGCCGAGCTCGGCGCCCAGCTCCTCTCCCTGGAGGATCTGCTGCGCCACAGCGACATCGTCAGCCTGCACGCGCCCGACATCCCCGAGACCCACCACATGCTCGACCGCGCCCGGCTCGCGCTGGTCCGGGACGGCGGCCTGCTGATCAACACCTCCCGGGGCGCCCTGGTGGACCACGCCGCCCTCACCGAAGAGCTGCTCTCCGGTCGGCTGAACGCGGTCCTGGACGTCACCGAGCCCGAACCGCTGCCCGCCGACTCCCCTCTGTACCGGCTGCCCAACGTCTTCCTGACCCCGCACATCGCGGGCTCCCTCGGCAACGAGCTGGAGCGGCTCGGCCGCATCGTCGTCGAGGAACTGGAGCGCCTGGCGCAGGGCCTGCCCCTGGCCCACGAGGTACGGCACGCGGACCTGGCCCGGGTCGCGTGATGCCGGTGCCGCCCGGACGCCCCGGTTCGCGCCGCGACCGGCCCGCCCCTTCGGCCCACCGATGGCCCGCGGGTGGGGAAAAGCCCTGTTCAGCGGCGCTCGCCGTGCCCTGTCCACAGGCTCCCCCACCTGGGGGAACGATGGGATACCGTTTCCGCACCGACGAGGAGCCCGGCGGCCCGGGCCTCCCCCGCGGGCGGACCACGACGGCGAAGGAGCCAGCACGGTGAGTCAGCGCAGGACGAGCTCGGACGCCGGACGGTCGACCATCCGTGACGTGGCGGAGCGCGCGGGCGTGTCCGTGGCGAGCGTGTCGCGCGTGCTGTCCGGCAACTACCCGGTCTCGGAAGAGCTGCGCCGCCGGGTAATGAAGGTGGTCCGGGACCTGGACTACGTCACCAACGCCCACGCCCGCTCCCTGGCCGGCGGCGGCACGCCGACGGTCGCGATACTCCTCAACAACATCACCGGCGCGGCCTTCGCCCACGTGGCCAAGGGCGTCGAGGGCGCCGCCACGATGCGCGGATGGCTCTCCCTGGTGGGTACCACCGGCGACGACCCGGAACGCGAGCTCGCCCTGGTGAACATGATGCGCCAGCAGGGTGTCGCCGCGGTGGTCCTGCTCGGCGGGGCCTACGACTACGAGGAGTACCAGCTGCGCATGGCCCGCTTCGCCCGCTCCCTGGACGCGGCCGGCTCGCACCTGGTCCTGGTCGGCAGGCCGCCGCTGGAGGGCGACGTGCCGGCCACGACCGTCGACTACGACAACGAGTCCGGCGCCTACGCCATGGCCAGCCATCTGCTGTCCGCGGGCCACCGACGGGTCCTGATCCTGCCCGGGCCCGCCCCTCTCACCACGGCGCAGAGCAGGCTGAAGGGCGCCCGGCGGGCCTTCGAGGCGTACGGGGCGCCGTTCGACCCGGGCCTGGTGCGGCACGGTCCGTACGACGACGAGCACGGGTACTCGGCCGTCGAGACGGCCCTGCGCGAGACGCCCGACTTCACCGCCGTGCTCGCCGGAACCGACATCGTCGCTGCCGGAGCCATGCAGGCGCTGCGCTCGGCGGGCCTGCGCGTCCCGGAGGACGTGTCGATCGTCGGCTACGACGACATCCCGCTGGCCTCCCAGCTCACCCCTCAGCTGACCACCGTGCACGTCCCGTACGAGGAGATGGGTCGCGTCGCGCTGCGGGCGGTCGCCGACCGGCGCGAAGGCGGCGCGGGCGGCCGCAAGGGCGACGGGGAGCACCTCGTACTGGGCACCCATGTCGTCGTACGCGACTCGGTGCGGCCTCCATCTCGACAGTGAGCGAGTGCGTTGTGACCACGTTACGAAACCGTTTACCGAAGGTTTTTGCCGACCTCGCCGAACCCTTGAGAGATCCCCTCCGGGAGCTCTGAAGAGCTCTGCCCAGCGTCTCTGACCTGCACAGATCACTCCACCGTGCCCCATGTGCGGCGTTCCCGCAGACCTCGTCCCACCGACCGGCGGCCGTAACAAGTTTCCGCCTACCTCTTGCTCTGTGCGGAGCGTCCGTCCTACGGTCCCAGCAACCGGTTACTACAGCTTCCGCTTTGGCCGAACCCCCCGCAACCGCGAGCCGACGCCTCCCCCGGCCGCCGTTCCTGGCCAGTACCGAGCCGCCGTTCCTCGATTCCGAGGCCTACTTCCCGAAGGATCACGGTCAGATGAACTCCACCAGCCCCCGGAGAAGGTTCGCCCGCGCCGCCGTTGCGGGATTCGCACTGACAGGTCTGCTCACCGCTTGCGGCGGGTCCGGGGACGATGACTCGTCCTCGAAGTCGTCCGGCCCGGTCACCCTCGACTTCTGGGGCTGGGCCAACGGCCAGGAAGCGGTCGTCAAGGCGTTCAACGCCTCCCACAAGGACGTCCAGCTCAAGTACACCAAGGTCACCGACCAGCTCACCATGCAGAAGCAGCTGACCAACGCGGTCAAGGCGAAGAACGCCCCCTGTCTGGTGCAGAACACCGCCGAGTACGTGACGAGCTGGGTCTCGCAGGACGCGCTCGCCGACCTCACGAAGTACATCGAGCCGAGCAAGGACAAGTTCAACGCCGGTTCCTGGGCCGCCGGGCTGGTGCAGGGCAAGGTCTACGGCGTGCCGACCAGCTCGGCACCCGCGTTCACCATCTACCGCACGGACATCTTCGCCAAGTACGGCCTGAAGGCCCCCACGACCTGGGACGACTTCATCGCCGCGGGCAAGCAGCTGAAGAAACACGGCATCAAGATCACCAACTATGCCGGCGAGGACCCCAGCACCCTGGAGGTGCTGGCCATGCAGGCCGGGGCGCACTGGTACGCCATCGACGGCAACTCCTGGAAGGTGAACTTCCAGGACGAGGGCACCCTCAAGGCCGCGAAGGTGATCCAGGACATCATCGACAACGACCTCAACTCCAAGCTCTCCTTCGCCGACTACGCCGCCGTCCAGCGCAACTACGACAACGGCGGCACCGCGACCCGGCAGATCTCCACCTGGCAGATGGCCGGCATGGTGAACAACTTCACCAAGTCCTTCGGCCAGTGGGCGCTCACGCCGTGGCCGACCTTCGCGGGTGAGGCGGCCAAGACCCCGGCCGGCACCAACCAGAGCGGCGGTGTGACCCTGGTGCCCAAGCAGTGCGAGAACCAGAAGCAGGCGGCCGAGGCGGCGCTGTGGATGTCCACCGACACCGGCGCGGTCAAGACGATGGCGAGCCCCACCACGGGCAACGGCGTGATGCCCGCACTCGCCGACAGCGACTCCTACGTCGGCGAGGCGATCTCCCAGAAGCTGCTCGGCACGAACTACCAGCCTGCCCAGCAGGTCGTGAAGGACAGCCTGGGCACCGTCACCACCGACTGGGCCTTCGGCCCCGACTGGACCGCGATGTTCACCGAGCTGCAGGCGGGCTGGGGCAAGGTCGTCAGCAAGGAGCAGAAGGTCACCGACCTGCTCGCGCACATGCAGCAGTGGACGGTCGACGACCTGAAGTCCCGCGGCATCAGCGTCAAGGGCTGAGGCAGATTCGATGATTCGCTCCCTGCGCTGGAAGGGCGCCGCCTTCACGGTGCCCTTCCAGCTCGGCTTCGTGTTCCTCTACCTGGTCCCGATCGGCTACGCCGTCTACCAGTCCCTGTTCCGCACCCAGCAGTCCGGGCTCGGTCTGGGCGGCGCCACGGAGGAGTTCTCCGGCTTCGACAACTACCGGCACGGCCTGACGGACTCGGCGTTCCTGACGTCCATCCTGCGCGTGGTGCTGTTCGCCTGCGTGCAGATCCCCGTGATGCTGTTCATCAGCCTCGTACTGGCGCTGCTCCTGGACGCGCTCACCTCGCGCGCGGCCGGCCGGTTCCGGATCCTGCTCCTGGTGCCGTACATGATCCCGGGGGTGGTCGCGGCGATCGTGTGGATCAACCTCTACAGCCCCGACGTCGGCCCGCTGACCCCGCTGGGCAAGCTGTTCGGGTTCGACTGGAACTTCTTCACGCCGTCCATGGTCTGGCCGTCCATCGGCAACCTGCTCACCTGGCACGGCATCGGCTACAACATGGTGATCATCTACTCGGCGCTGCAGGCCGTGCCCCGCGACCTGTTCGAGGCCGCCAGGCTCGACGGGGCCTCCGAGCTGCGGATCGCGCGCAGCATCAAGGTCCCCTACGTGCGCGGCGCGCTCGTCCTGACCGGCCTGCTGTCCATCATCCAGATGCTGCAGATCTTCAACGAGCCGGCGCTGTTCAGGAACGTCACCCCGCAGACGGTGAACGACAGCTTCACCCCGATCATGATCATCTACAACCAGGCGTTCAACGCCGGCAACTACCACTACGCCGCGACCCTGTCGGTGCTGCTCGCCCTCATCCTCGGCGTGGCCTCCTTCCTCTTCTACCGGCTGACCTCGAGGGAGGCCGACTGATGACGCTCACCGAAAACCGCGCCGAGAAGCCCGACAAGCCCCCGGCGCCGGCCGTCCGCCGCCGGACCCGCCCGGACCCGGCCGCTCGCTCGCGCGGCGGCCAGCGCTTCCTGCTCGTCGGACTCGTCCTGGCCAGCGCCTACAGCCTGTTCCCCGTGTGGTGGCTGATCGTCGCCGCCACCAAGGACCGCGTCGGCCTCTACCAGAGCAACGGACTGTGGTTCTCCGGCTGGCACCTGTGGGACAACCTGCACCAGGTGTTCACGTACGAGGACGGCATCTTCCTGCGCTGGACCGCCAACTCCCTGCTGTACGCGGGGGTCGGCTCCCTGGGCGGAACGCTGATCGCCCTCGCCACGGGCTACGGCCTGGCCCGTTTCGACTTTCCCGGCCGCAACGTGGTGTTCGCGAGCGTGGTGGGTTCGTTCCTGATCCCGATCGCGCTGCTCACCCTTCCGCTCTACCTCATGTTCTCGGAGATCGGCCTGGTCGACACCCCCTGGGCGATGCTGATCCCCTGCCTGATCAACCCGTTCAGCGTGTACCTCGCCAAGGTCTACACCGAGGCCACGATTCCCTACGAACTCCTGGAGGCGGCCCGCCTCGACGGCGCCGGTGAGCTGCGGATCTTCTTCAGCATCGTCCTGCGGATGATGACGACGGGCGGCGCCACGGTCTTCCTGCTGGCCTTCGTCAACACCTGGAACGCCTTCTTCCTGCCGCTGACCGTGCTGCGCGGCGAGAAGAACTGGACGCTCAACATCGGCCTGTACAACTGGAGCGGCAAGCGCCTGGAATCGGGCGTGGACGTCACGAGCCTGGTCCTGACCGGCGCACTGCTGTCCATCGTGCCGATGGCGATCATGATGATCGCGATGCGTCGCTACTGGAGGACCGGCGTCACGCTGGGAGCGCTGAAGTGACCGTTCTGCACAACCCCGTGATCCGCGGTTTCGCGCCCGATCCGTCCCTGATCCGGGTCGGCGACCGCTACTACGTGGCGACCAGTTCCTTCGAGTGGTTCCCGACGATCCCGATCCACAGCTCGCACGATCTGGCCCACTGGGAGTACGCGGGCCATGTCGAAGGAGCCGCCCCCGGGGGGACGTTGGCCGGCGTCCCCGACTCGGGCGGCATCTGGGCGCCGTCGCTGAGCTGGGACGGCGAGCGGTTCTGGATGGTCTACGCGGTCGTACGGTCCGTCGGGACGCCGTACTTCGACCAGGACACCTACGTCACCACGGCCACCGACGTGCGCGGCCCCTGGACGCCGCCGCGCCGCGTCACCAGTCACGGTTTCGATCCCGCCCTCTTCCACGAAGAAGGCCGGCTCTGGCTGCTCAACCTCCAGAACGACCACCGCCCGGGCGGCAAGCGCTTCGCGGGCATCGTCCTGACGGAGTTGGACCGCGACACACTCGCCCCGCTCGGCGACACGCACCTTCTCCTCCAGCACGAACGGCTCGTCGAGGGACCGAAGTTGCTCAACCGCGGCGGCTGGTACCACCTCGTCCTCGCCGAGGGTGGAACGGGTTTTGAGCACGGCGTCCGCACGGCCCGCAGTCGCTCTCTCACCGGCCCGTACGAACTCGACGGCCGCCCCCTGCTCACCTCGCGCGACGATCCGGGGCTGCCGCTGCAGAAGGCGGGACACGCCGAGCTGGTGCAGACGCCGGACGGCGAGTGGTTCCTGAGCCACCTCACGGCCCGCCCGCTGAGAACGCCGAACGGCCCCCGCTGCACCCTCGGCCGGGAGACCGCGATCCAGGCGGTGACCTGGGACGCGGCGGGCAGACCGCGGCTCAGGCAGGGCGGTTGGCATCCGTCGGTCGAGGTCGAGATACCGGACAGTCCATACGGGACTCCCCCACCCTCTTCCTCCGACGACCCGCTGGGCTGGCCCTGGAGCACCCTGCGCGAACCGCCCGATCCCTCCTGGGCGGACGTCGCCTCCCGTCCCGGGTGGATCCGCCTGCGTGGCCGGCACGGTCCCGAGTCCCGCTGGGCGCAGAGCCTGCTCGCCCAGCGTCTCACCGAACACCGGTCCACGGCCCAAGTGACCGTGGACGCACGTCCGTTCACCTTCACGCAGGCCGCCGGCCTGATCCTCCGCTACGACGCGCAGGCGTATCTCTCCCTCGACCTGACCTGGGCGGAGCCCGCGGGCGAGCCGCAGCGCGGCCAGCAGTGGGAGGGCAGGGGACGGACGGTCCTCAGCCTGGTGGAGCGCGACGAGAAGGGTGCGCGGCAGGCGGCGGTCGTGGACGTCGACGCCAGCGTGCCGGTCACGCTGGGCGTCACGGTGGACGGCGCGGAAGCGCGTTTCTGGTACCTGCGCGACGGGGTGCGCACGCCGGTCGGGCCGTCGCTGGACGCCGGCCGGCTGTCGGACGACCATGGCGGACGGCTGCGTTTCACCGGCACCCTGGCCGGGATCCACGTCCGGGACCTGGTCGACGCCGTCTTCACCGCGGACTTCCGGGACTTCCGGCTGACCTGCACGCCCGCCTGAGCTCCGGCGGGTTTCGAAAGTCACCGCCACAAGATCCCGTGTTTCCCGGTGTCTTCACGTCAGGCTGTGGCACACCTAGGATAGCAAGCGCTTTCTGCGAGCCGCCTGTTGCCGGATCGGCTCCGAAAGGGTGCTGGTCGAACTTTCGCTGGCCCTCGGGCGGGCCGGAGAGGTGGTTCCCAATGGTGCACACGGCGAGCGCGAGCGTGGCGGCCGGGCCGACCCTGGCGGTCGTGGCCCGCGAGGCGGGGGTGTCCGTACCGACCGCTTCCAAGGTGGTCAACGGCCGGGAGGACGTCGCCCCCGAGACCCGACGCCGGGTCACGGAGGCGCTGGACCGGCTCGGCTATGTACGCAGACCGCGCTTCGACGCGACGAAGCCGCCCCGGCTGGTCGACCTCGTCGTGCACTCGCTGGACAGTTCCTGGTCGGGCGCGGTGCTGCACGGCGTGGAGGAGGCGGCGTACGACGCGGGTCTGGACGTGGTCGTCTCGGCCGCCTTGTCCCGCACCCGTGCCGGCCGCCCGCAGCGCGGCTGGCTGGACAAGCTGACCGTGCGGGGTTCGGCCGGAGTCCTGTTCAATCTGGCCGAGTTGACGGCCTCTCAGTTCGCCTGGCTGCAGCAGCACCGCACACCCTTCGTGATGATCGACCCGGTGATCGAGCCGCCGTCCGGGGTGGTGTCGGTGGGGGCGGCGAACTGGCAGGGCGGGGTGACGGCGACCGAGCATCTGCTGGCGCTCGGCCACGAACGCATCGCCGTGATCGCCGGCCCGCGCCGCAGGATGTGCAGCAGCGCCCGGGTCGCCGGCTACCGCTCGGCGCTGGCCTCGGCCGGGCTCGCGCAGCGCCCCGAATACCTGCGCAACGGAGGCTTCGACGAGTCCGTCGCGCACCGACGCATGCATGAACTGCTCGAGCTGCCCGAGCCGCCGACGGCCGTCTTCGTCTGCTCCGACCGCATGGCCCTCGGGGTCTACCAGGCCCTGGCGGAACGGGGGTTGAGGATCCCCTACGACGTCAGCGTGGTCGGGTTCGACGACCTGCCGGAGTCCCGGTGGGCCACGCCCGCCCTCACCACCGTCCGTCAGCCGTTGGCGGAGATGGCGGCGACGGCCCTGCGGCTGCTGGTGCGGATGATGGCCGGAGAGCGTCCGGAGGGAACGCGGACGGAGCTGTCGACGCGGCTCGTACAGCGGGCGAGCACGGCGCCACCGCGGAGCTGACGATCTGCCAGAGCCCAATGCCCTTATGGGAAAGCCGAGTTCAGTCCGAGTTCAGTCAGGGTCTCCGTTTCCCCTGCGGTTTCACAGCCGTACCGGGACGCAAAGGGCAACGGCACCGGCCGGGCGCGTACGCTCGGACGGGATGAACACCATTCCCGCACACCTCGATCACATCGTCCTCGCAACGCCCGACCTGGCGACGACGGTCGCCGAGTTCGCCCGACGCACGGGACTGACCCCGGCACCGGGCGGAGTGCACGTCGGGCTGGGCACCCGCAACTACCTGGTGGGCCTGGGTGGTTGTGCCTACCTGGAGATCATCGGCCCGGATCCGGAGCAGCCCGTGCCGTCCCATGCGCGCCCCTTCGGGACGGACGTGTTGGCGGCGGCCCGGACGACCACCTGGGCGATCAGCCCACCCGATCTGGACGCGGCAGTCGCGGCCGCCCGCGCCCGGGGCTACGACACCGGCGAGGTACGGGAGATGAGCCGACGTCGTCCGGACGGCACCCTGCTTCGATGGCGGCTGACCGACGGCGGCTCCCCGCACCCGTCCGGTGTGGTGCCCTTCCTCATCGACTGGGGCACCACGCCCCACCCCTCCGCCTCGGGCCTGCCCGTCAGTCCCCTGCTGGAGCTGACCGCGACCGCCCCGGACCCCGACGACGTACGCCCCCTGCTGAGCGCCGTCGGCACCGACCTCACCCTCACCGAGGGCCCGGCGGGTTTCTCGTTCACGGTGGACACGCCCAACGGCCCGGTGACATTCACCTGACCTGCGAGGCCGCTGTCTCCGGGCCGGACGTCCGTTTCCTTCAAGACCGGCTGCACCGGTCCTGCCTACCGTGGCCGTATGAGTCCACGATTTGATGCCATCGGCCTGGTCGTCTCCGACATGGTCGCCTCCGTTTCCTTCTACCGTCGGCTCGGGTTCGCCTTCCCTGAAGGTGCGGAGCGAGAGCCGCACACCGAGGCCGAACTGCCCGGTGGGCTGCGGCTGTTGCTGGACACCGAGGAAACCGTCCGTTCGTTCCACCCGACGTGGCGGCCGCCGTCCGGAGGCGGCCGGGCGTCGCTCGCGCTGCGCTGTGCCACACCCGAGGAGGTGGACGCCGTGTACGAGGAGCTGGTGGGCGCCGGTCACCCGGGCGAGCTGAAGCCGTGGAACGCCTTCTGGGGCCAGCGGTACGCCGTCGTGCACGATCCCGACGGCAACGGCGTCGACCTCTTCGCACCGCTGGCCCAGTAGGTCGGGGCCCTGACGCGGCACGTCGGCGTCACGACGCTGTACGTGTGCTTCCTCGCGCAGTGGGCAGCCCGGATCCCTGACGCAGCAGGTCGCCCAGTGTCCGGCCCGTGAACTCCCGTATGTCTCGGGACAGATGGGCCTGGTCGGCGTAACCGGCGCGGGCCGCCGTGTCCGCGTACGGCACGCCCTTGCGGACCAGCGCGAGTGCGCGTTGCAGGCGCAGGATCCGGGCCAGTGTCTTGGGGCCGTAGCCGAAGGCGGCCAGCGAGCGGCGGTGCAACTGGCGGGCGCCGAGGCCGAGTTCGTCCGCTGTGGCGGCCACCGGACGGCCCGCCGCGAGCGCGGTGACCAGTCGACGCAGTGCGGGGTCGGGCGCAGCGGCCCGCTCCAGCGCCAGTGCCTCCAGTGCCGTCGCCGGGTGCGCCGCCGCAGCGACTCGGGCACTCAGGCGCCGTACCTCCGACGCCGGCCAGAGATCGGCCAACTCCACGCGCCGGTCGCGCAGTTCGTGGGCGGGTACGCCGAGGAGGGTGGGCGCCATGCCGGGATAGAGACGGATGCCCGCCCAGGGCGCGGGCGGGCCTTCGGGGGTGTGAGCCCGGGTGTCCGGTCCGGCGACCAGTAGCCTGCCCTCGCTCCACAACAGGTCCATGCACCCATCGGGCAGTACGGGAAGCATGAGGAACGCCGCCGACGGCGTGTTCGTCCACACCACCGCCCCGGCCAGCCGGGAGGCCCTCTCCTCGTACACGTACGCCAGGTTACGCCGCCACGAACCGAGCCCACGGTACGAAGTCACGCCTCCTCGCACACAGCGGGAAAGCGCTTACCGCTCCGGGGGCTGTTCCTCCCCGTTACCGCTGTTTCCAGTGCCCCCGCCGTTTCCGCCGTTTCCGCCGGTTCCGCCGTTTCCGCCGGTTCCGCCGGTTCCGCCGGTTCCGCCGGTTCCGCCGGTTCCGCCGTTACCAGTGCTGCCACCGTGGCCCCCGTGCCCACCGTGGCCTTTCAAAGAGCTCTTCACATGTGTCCGGAACCGTCCCGTCACGTCCTCCGGCGGAAGGAAACGGGACCATCTCTCGGGGAACTCGGACGGCATGTCGGGGTCGTCGGGGTCGTCCTCCTCGTGGGAGCGGATCGCCGCCATGCGGGCGACGTACTCCTCCGCCTCCTCCTGCCGCAGCCGTTCGTTGGCGGCGCGCGCCGCAGCCGTCGCGGCGGCCGGCCAGACGCGGTCGATCGCGGCGTTGACGGCGGCGCCGACCAGCACGGCGAAGGCGGACACCCCGATCCACAGCAGTACGGCGACGGCGGCGGCGAGGGAGCCGTAGATGGTGGCGCCCTCGATCGTGTTCGTCAGGTAGATGCGCAGCAGGAAACTGCCCAGCACCCACATGGCGAGGGCGACGAGCGCGCCGGGCACATCCTCGATCCACGGGGAGCGCACCGGCACGGAGACGTGGTAGAGCGTGGTCAGGAACGCGACGGACAGGACGATCACGACCGGCCAGTACAGGACCTGCACCACGGTCGTCGACCAGGGCACGATCCCCACCACCGCGTCCGGGCCTGCCACCATCAGCGGCAGCGCGATGGAACCGATCAGCAGGGCCGCCACGAACAGCAGGAACGCAACCAGCCGCGTCTTGACGATGCCGCGCACGCCGTCGAGGCCGTACATCACGGTGATCGTGTCGATGAAAACGTTTACCGCACGCGAGCCCGACCAAAGTGCGAACAGGAACCCGATGGAGATGACGTCGGGACGGCCGCCCTTCATCACGTCGTCGAGGATCGGCTGGGCGATCTGTCGGACGCCCTTGTCGGACAGGACCGTGCGCGAGGCCTCGAGGAGGTTGTTCTCCAGGCTGCTGATGCTGTCGGTGCCGGTCCAGTCGTCGACGTAGCCGAGCAGACCGATGAGGCTGAGCAGCAGGGGCGGCACGGACAGCAACGTGAAGAAGGCGGCTTCGGCGGCGAGGCCGAGGATGCGGTACTCGATGCAGGAGTTGACGGTGTCCTTCAACAGCAGCCAGGCGGTCCGGCGCTTGGAAACGTTCCGGTAAAGGGCGCGCGCCCGGTGGAGACGCCCGGTGGGGCTCCCGGGTTGCTCGGGTGACTGACTTGCTGGCTGCACGCCCTAAAGGTATCCGCCGTTCGGGGCTGCACTCACCTCCGGCAAGGCCGCGTCCCCGGATCGAGAGGCGGCGCGCGGCTTCCGGATGGCCATGACCGCAGTACCCGGGGGTAGGTTCCAGCTATGGCAGGCAGCACGCACACCGTGACCAACCAGCCCCCGCCCCTGACCGGGTACGACATCTACGGCACCGACCAGGCACTGGTGGCTGCCGTGGAGCGGCACCTGGATCCGGAGCTGCTCGACGAGGCGCGCGGCGAGTTGTCGGCGCTCGGGAGGGCGGCCGGATCGGCGCAGTTGCAGGAGTGGGCGGTGCAGGCCAACGAGTATCCGCCGAAACTGCGCACGCACGACCGTTACGGCCATCGCGTCGACGAGGTCGACTTTCATCCGGCGTGGCACCGGCTGCTCGGCAAGGGTGTCGGGGCGCAGCTGACGAATGCCTGGGGGCGGCCGGGCGGGCATGTGCGGCGGGCGGCGGGATTCCTGGTGTGGACGCAGGTCGAGGCGGGCAACGGCTGTCCGTTGTCGATGACCCATGCGGCGGTGCCCGCGCTGCGCACCGATCCGGAGCTGGCGGCCGAGTGGGAGCCCCGGCTGACGTCCACGATCTACGACCGTGAGCTGCGCCCGGCGCGTCTGAAGGCGGGGGCGCTGTTCGGGATGGGGATGACGGAGAAACAGGGTGGCAGCGACGTACGGGCGAGCACGACGCTCGCCACTCCTCTCGCCGAGGACGGGACGTACGAGCTGACCGGGCACAAGTGGTTCTGTTCGGCGCCGATGTCGGACGGTTTCCTGGTTCTTGCCCGGACGGCGCCGTTCCGGGAGGGAGGCGGGCTCACGTGTTTCCTCGTGCCGCGCGTTCTCGAAGACGGTGCCCGTAACGTTTTCCGTCTCCAGCGGCTCAAGGAGAAGCTGGGGAACCGGTCCAACGCCTCCGGTGAGGTCGAGTTCGACGGGACGTGGGCGCGACGGGTCGGTGAGGAGGGGCGCGGGGTGCGCACGATCATCGACATGGTCGCGGCGACGCGGCTGGACTGTGTGCTGGGTTCGGCGGGGTTGATGCGGCAGGCGGTGGCGCAGGCGATCCATCACTGCACCTACCGTGAGGCGTTCGGCGGGAAGCTCGTCGACAAACCGTTGATGCGCAATGTTCTGGCCGACCTCGCGCTGGAGTCGGAAGCGGCGACCGCGCTCGCGCTGCGGCTGGCGGCGGCCTACGACGACGGGGGTGAGCAGGAGCGGGCGCTGCTGCGGATCGCGGTTCCGGCGGCCAAGTACTGGGTGACCAAGCGCTGTGCGCCGGTGGCGGTGGAGGCGTCGGAATGCCTGGGTGGAAACGGTTACGTGGAGGAGTCGGGGATGCCCCGGCTGGTGCGTGAGTCGCCGCTGAACTCGGTGTGGGAGGGCGCCGGCAATGTCCAGGCGCTGGATGTGCTGCGGGCGCTGCAGCGGGAGCCGCAGGCGTTGAACGCGTATCTCCAGGAGGTGGGTCGGGCGCGTGGGGCCGATCACCGGCTGGACGGGGCGATCAAGGGTCTGCTGACGGAACTGGCGGATCTGGACGGCGTCGAGGGGCGGGCCCGGCGGCTGGCGGAGCGTTTCGCTCTGGTGCTTCAGGGTGCGCTGCTCGTTCGATTCGCGCCGCCGGAGGTCGCCGACGCGTTCTGCGCCTCGCGGCTGGGCGGGGACGGGGGTGCGGCCTTCGGTACGCTGCCCCACAGCCTGGACCTGGCGGCGGTCGTCGATCGGGCACGGCCCCGGCTTTGACCGCTCCGGCCTGAGAAACGTGTGGAAACAGGAAGCGGGGGTGGTGCTGCGCCGACACGGCACCACCCCCGCCGCAATGGCCCTGCGAGGCCAGAATCGCCGCTCGGGGCGACGTGGCTCAAGTTTCAAACACCCTGTGGAGGTTCACCAGGGTTGCAGGGGGTTGCAACGTGTCGGTGGTTGTGTCCGGACTCTGCCCCTCGGTCCCGCGCGAGCGGCAAGATGGGGGCCTTCAGCAAGACCGGAAACAGGCGGTGCACAAGCTTGACATCCGGTTGTCCGCCTGTGTGCTCCCCGGGAGGCCCAGTGGCGATGCCACCGATGAACATGCCGCAGCTCGCGGCCGTCGACGCGGCGCGGGCGGCGCGGGTGCTCAACGAGGTGCGCGACGCCCGGCTGGCCGGTCAGCCGGCGCGCCTCGCGCCGCGTCCCGTGATCGAGCAGTCCTGGGAGCGGCTGCTGCGCAGCGGTGTCGATCCCGAGCATGATGTCAGAGCAGGGCTGCTCAGCACCGACGAGGTGCGGCGACGGCGGGAGGAGTCGCCGTTGCGGGAAGTGTTGCCGGTGTTGCGGGAAGGGTTGCTGTCGGTCGCTGACGCCGCCCACCACATCATGGTCGTCGCCGATGACGAGGGCCGGGTGCTGTGGCGCGAGGGCTGCAACCCGGTGCTGCGCAAGGCCGACGGGCTCGGTTTCGAACTGGGCGCGGACTGGGGCGAGGCGGTGGTCGGCACCAACGGGGTGGGCACGCCGGCGGTGGTGCGTCGGCCCGTACAGGTGTTCGCCGCCGAGCACTTCGTGCGCTCGCACGCGGCCTGGACCTGCGCGGGCGCCCCGATCACCGACCCGCGCAACGGCCGGCTCCTCGGCGTGGTCGATGTCAGCGGCCCGCTGGAAACGATGCATCCGGCCACCCTCGCCTGGGTCGACTCGGTGGCGAAGCTCGCCGAGTCCAGGCTGCGGGAGAAGCACCTGAACTCGCTGGAACGGCTGCGTGCGGTGGCGGCGCCGGTGCTGGCCCGGCTCGGCGGCCGGGCGGCGGCGGTGGACGGGGACGGCTGGACGGCCGCGGTGACCGGGATGCCGTACGCGAGCCGGATCGCACTGCCCAAGTCGCCGTCGCCGGGTCGCCGCTGGCTGCCGACGCTGGGGTTGTGCTCGATCGAGCCGCTGGCCGGGGGCTGGCTGGTGCGGTCCGTGGCCGACGCCGCCGAGCCGCTGCCGGGCGGCGCGACCCGGATCGTGCTGGACTTGACCCGGCCCCGGCGCTGGTCGGTGACGGTGTCGGGGGGTGCGGGGTCGTGGTCGCACGAGCTGAGTCCCCGGCACGCCGAGTTGCTCTACCTGCTGGCGACGCACCGTGGCGGCCGCAGCGCGGCGGGCCTGGCCGAGGACGTGTTCGGCGACTCGGGCCGCACGGTGACGGTACGGGCCGAGATGTCTCGGGTGCGGCGGTATCTGGGCAGGTTTCTGGAGCACCAACCGTATCGTTTCTGCGAGGATGCCGAGGTCGAGGTGCTCCTTCCGGCCGATCCGATGGGCCTGTTGCCCCATTCGACCGCGCCCGCCGTGGTGAGGAACCGGACGTCGGCACCGTAGGCCACCATGGCCCACCGGAGTTCTTCCGATGGCATCTTCCGCATATTTGCGGGGTCTTCGTCCTCCACGGGGGCCGACTGCCGTAGCATCCCTCTACGGGTCACCCCACCTGCTCCTCGGTCAACGTACGGATCATCAGGCGCAGTTGGCCCGCCTCGGGAGGACGAATGAAGCATCGCGGCCGACACCGCCGGCGCAGGCGAGGCAGGGCACTGCGCGCGTTCCTGTCCGGAACGGCTCTCGCGCTCACCGCTGCCGCCACCATGATCAGCGCTTCCCAGGCGACGGTGACCGACGACGGTCCCGGCGCCCTGAAACCGCTTACCGCCACGGCCGACACCGGGAAACTGCGGCTGACGGAGAACCTGGTGCCGCAGGCCTCCCTGAACCGCCTCGCCGCGGGAATGGGTCGGCCGGTCGGCGTCAGCGCGGTGTTGGAGGGTGCCGACCGCACCCTGCGGGACGCGATCGACTGTTCGCCCGCCGAACGCAGGGCCCTGCCGGCCTCCCCCGTCGCCACCCGTGCGTACTGCTGGAACACGGACGACACCGAGGGCTGGCAGCCGGGCGCGGTCACCACGTCGGGGGACGCGGACGACGACGGCGCCTGGGGTGCGAACCGGGTGATCCTCTCCGGCTGGTCGCGCAGCGGTGGCACGGCTGCCGACCGGGGCCTGGCCCGGGTCGGCTTCGTGAACGCGGGAGACCTGAACCACCTCTCCTACACCTGGGCCCTGCTCGCCGTCCCGGTCGCCGACGGGCGTGACTACCGAGGTCTGGTCTCCCATGTCTCCGGGATGGTCTGGTATCAGGACAAGTTGCTGGTCACGGCCGACGACGGGCAGCGGACCGCGCTGTACGTCTACGACATGAACCGGGTCCAGCGCGCCACCGTCGTGAGCGATGCGGTCGGCCGGGTCCCGGGCGGCTGGTCGGCAAACGGTTACCGCTTCGTCCTGCCGGCCATCGGCTCCTATGAGCTGAGCGGTGGTTCCGGGGCCCCGCACCCCGCAACCGTTTCCCTCGACCGCAGCACGGCGCCGGACAGCCTGGTGGCCGGGGAGTGGACCCTCGACGACGGCGACCGGGGCGCCCGCCTGTGGCGCTACCCCTTCAGCACCGCCCCCGGGCACGCGGGGCTGCTCGCCGCCGGCGCCACGGGGCGGGTAGGGGCCTCGGAGGCGTACGAGACGAAGGTGACGGGCGTACGAGGGGTGCTGTCGTACGGATCCCAGTGGTACGTGACCCGCGCCGCCGGCCCGCAGGACGCGCACGGGACGTTGTGGCGGCAGACCGCCGGTCGGGCGCACGGCGAGGTGGACGGCAAGGCGGACCGGGCACGGGCCGCGAAGTGCGGTACCGCGGAAACCCACAGCTGCTGGAGTCCCCACCCGGAGTCCCTTTCCTACTGGGCGGAGACCGGTGAGGTCTGGACCCAGTCGGGGCGGGTGCTCTTCGCACTGCCCCTGGCGTCGATCGACAGAACAAGCAGGTAGATGATTCTCTGGCGGGCATGACCAACATTCCCGTGACCACCTGGTCCCTGGAGCAGACCGACCCGACCGACCTCCTGCCGGCCGCCGCGCCCGAGAACGACGTCCGGATCGTCCGCTCCGAGGTCCCCTCCCCCGAGTTCAGCCGTTTCCTGTACGCGTCCGTCGGCGGGGACATCCGCTGGATCGACCGGCTGCGCTGGACGTACGCGCAGTGGCAGGAGCACCTGGCGCGCCCGGGGGTCGAGACATGGGTCGCGTACGACCGGGGCACTCCGGCCGGATACGTGGAGTTGGAGCCGCAGGACGACGGAGTCGTGGAGATCGTCTACTTCGGTCTGATCCCGGCTTTCCGGGGGCGGCGGATCGGCGGCCATCTGCTGTCGTACGGCGCCGCCCGCGCATGGGAGCTCGCGGACCGCTGGCCCGGGCTGCCGCAGACCAAGCGGGTGTGGCTGCATACGTGCAGCCTGGACGGTGAGCACGCCATGGACAACTACCAGCGGCGCGGTTTCAAGCTGTTCGACACCGAGGTCGAGGAAAAGCCCCAGGTATCCGCACCGGGACCCTGGCCGGGCGCGTTCCCGGTCTGACCCGCCGCTCATACCCGCTGCGACCTGCGCGGACAAGAGCTCGCGCACGGCATGTGATCGACGCCACCCTTGTCTCGTATTTCGGGACAAGGGTGTCCGCATCGCGGACGAAGCTGGACTGTGTCCAGATCGCCGTGACACGCTTTCGTCATGTCCGGAACTGGAATTGCCTTGGTGAGTCGGCGACACGTCGACCTCGGCCGCATGTCCAGCGCCATCTGTCCGGCGAGCTGAGCCGCACCGCCGCCGCTTTCCGCACGCTTTACGCCTCCTCCCTGCGCAACGCCGCGCACGTATGTCTTCGTGCGCCCGTACGCGCAGGTCAGAGACCCTCCCGCCTGTCCCGAAGGACGTATCAACCATGGCCGCCACCCCGCAGAACCCTGCCGCCGCGACTCCCCGCCGCAAGGTGAGCCGTCACCGCGGTGAGGGCCAGTGGGCCGCGGGGCACCACACCCCGCTGAACGGCAACGAGCAGTTCAAGAAGGACGACGACGGTCTCAATGTGCGGACACGCATTGAGACGATCTACTCCAAGCGGGGCTTCGACTCGATCGACCCCAACGACCTTCGTGGACGTATGCGCTGGTGGGGCCTGTACACCCAGCGCAAGCCCGGGATCGACGGCGGCAAGACCGCGATCCTGGAGCCGGAGGAGCTGGACGACAAGTACTTCATGCTGCGGGTGCGGATCGACGGCGGACGCCTCACCACCCAGCAGCTGCGCGTGATCGGCGAGATCTCGCAGGAGTTCGCGCGCGGCAGCGCGGACGTCACCGACCGGCAGAACATCCAGCTGCACTGGATCCGCATCGAGGACGTGCCGGAGATCTGGAACCGGCTGGAGGCCGTCGGGCTGTCCACCACCGAGGCCTGCGGCGACTGCCCGCGGGTGGTCATCGGCTCGCCGGTCGCCGGCATCGCCGAGGACGAGATCATCGACGGCACGTCCGCCATCGACGAGATCCACGAGCGGTACATCGGCAGCAAGGAGTTCTCCAACCTGCCGCGCAAGTTCAAGACGGCGATCTCCGGCTCCCCGCTCCTGGACGTCGTCCACGAGATCAACGACATCGCGTTCGTCGGTGTCCAGCACCCCGAGCACGGCCCCGGCTTCGATCTGTGGGTCGGCGGCGGCCTGTCCACCAACCCCAAGCTCGGCGTCCGGCTCGGCGCCTGGGTGCCGCTGGACGAGGTGCCGCAGGTGTGGGCCGGTGTGGTCGGCATCTTCCGCGACTGGGGCTACCGCCGCCTGCGTACGCGCGCCCGTCTGAAGTTCCTCGTCGCCGACTGGGGCCCGGAGAAGTTCCGCCAGGTCCTGGAGGACGACTACCTGAAGCGGAAGCTGGTCGACGGCCCCGCGCCCGCCGAGCCCGCGGGCCGCTGGCGCGACCACGTCGGTGTGCACCGCCAGAAGGACGGCCGTTTCTACGTCGGTTTCGCCCCGCGCGTCGGCCGCGTCGACGGCGCCACGCTCACGAAGATCGCCGAGGTCGCGGAGGCCCACGGCTCGGGCCGGGTCCGTACCACCGTCGAGCAGAAGATGATCGTCCTCGACGTCGAGGAAGCGCAGGTCGAGCCGCTGGTCGAGGCGCTGGAGGCGCTGGATCTGACGGCCAAGCCGTCCCCCTTCAGGCGCGGCACCATGGCCTGCACCGGCATCGAGTACTGCAAGCTCGCCATCGTCGAGACCAAGGCGCGGGGCTCCCAGCTGATCGACGAACTGGAGCGCCGCATCCCGGAGTTCGACGAGCCGATCACCATCAACCTCAACGGCTGCCCGAACGCCTGCGCCCGTATCCAGGTCGCGGACATCGGTCTCAAGGGCCAGCTGGTCCTCAACGACCAGGGCGAGCAGGTCGAGGGCTACCAGGTGCACCTGGGCGGCGCGCTCGGCCTGGAGGCCGGGTTCGGCCGCAAGGTGCGTGGCCTGAAGGTCACCTCCGCGGAGCTGCCCGACTACGTCGAGCGCGTCCTCAAGCGGTTCCAGGCCGAGCGCAAGGAGGGCGAGCGGTTCGCCGCCTGGGCCTCGCGTGCGTCCGAGGAGGCCCTGTCGTGAGCGAGCGGGCCGCCCCTTTCTACTGCCCCTACTGCGGCGACGAGGACTTGCGTCCCAGCGAGCAGGGTCATGGCGCGTGGGAATGCGCGGCGTGCAACCGCGCCTTTCAGCTGAAGTTCCTCGGGCTGCTCGCCCGTGGACTTCAGCACTCCGAAGCAGGGGGAGACGAGATATGACCGCGGTGAAGGAAGAGCAGACGGCCGAGGACCTGAAGGCGCTCGCCGAGCAGGCGGGCCGTGACCTGGAGGACGCCTCCGCGCTGGAGATCCTCCAGTGGGCGGCCGACACCTTCGGCAAGCGTTTCTGCGTGACCTCGTCCATGGAGGACGCGGTGGTCGCCCACCTCGCCTCGCGCGCCATGCCCGGCGTGGACGTGGTGTTCCTCGACACCGGTTACCACTTCCCCGAGACCATCGGCACCCGGGACGCGGTCGAGGCCGTGATGGACGTCAACGTCATCACGCTCACCCCGCGTCAGACGGTCGCCGAGCAGGACGCCGAGTACGGGCCGAAGCTGCACGACCGCGACCCCGACCTGTGCTGCAAGCTGCGCAAGGTGCAGCCGCTGGAGCAGGGGCTGACCAACTACGTGGCCTGGGCGACCGGTCTGCGTCGCGACGAGTCCCCGACCCGGGCGAACACTGCAGTCGTCGGCTGGGACGAGAAGCGCCAGAAGGTCAAGATCTCACCCATCGCCCGCTGGACCCAGGACGACGTGGACGCGTACGTCACCGAGCACGGCGTGCTGACCAACCCCCTGCTGATGGACGGTTACGCGTCCGTCGGGTGCGCCCCCTGCACCCGCCGGGTCCTGGAGGGCGAGGACGCGCGCGCCGGGCGCTGGGCGGGCCGGGCGAAGACCGAGTGCGGGCTGCACGGCTGACCACGATGACCACGACCGCCACGAACACGCCCACGCCCACCCCCACTTCTACGAACCGGGAGAACCACGTGACGACCGGAGCCACCGTCTGGCTCACGGGTCTGCCGAGTGCCGGCAAGACCACCATCGCGCAGGAGCTGGCCGGCCGGCTGCGCGAGGAGGGCCACCTCGTCGAGGTGCTCGACGGCGACGAGATCCGCGAGTTCATCTCCGCGGGCCTCGGCTTCAGCCGTGAGGACCGGCACATCAACGTGCAACGCATCGGTTTCCTGGCCGAGTTGCTGGCCCGTAACGGTGTGAAAACGCTTGTTCCGGTGATCGCGCCGTACGCGGACAGCCGCGAGGCGGTGCGGGGGCGGCACCAGGAGGGCGGAACCGCTTACCTGGAGGTGCATGTGGCCACTCCGGTCGAGGTGTGCTCGGTCCGTGACGTGAAGGGCCTGTACGCCAAGCAGGCGGCGGGCGAGCTGACCGGGCTCACCGGGGTCGACGACCCGTACGAGGCACCCGAGGCGCCCGATCTGCGGATCGAGTCCCAGGACCAGACCGTGCAGGAGTCCGCGGCGTCGGTGTACGCCCTGCTCAGCGAGAGGGGACTGGCATGACGACGACCGTCGCCGAGACCGAGGAGGGCACGGCCAGCCCGTACGCCCTCAGCCACCTGGACTCGCTGGAGTCCGAGGCGGTGCACATCTTCCGTGAGGTGGCGGGTGAGTTCGAGCGGCCGGTGATCCTGTTCTCCGGCGGCAAGGACTCCATCGTCATGCTGCACCTCGCGCTGAAGGCGTTCGCCCCGGCGGCGATCCCCTTCTCGCTGCTGCACGTGGACACCGGACACAACTTCCCCGAGGTGCTCGAGTACCGCGACCGCGTCGTCGCCGCACACGGCCTGCGCCTCCATGTGGCCTCCGTGCAGGACTACATCGACCGCGGTGCGCTGAAGGAACGGCCCGACGGAACGCGTAACCCGCTGCAGACGCTTCCGCTGACCGAGAAGATCCAGTCGGAGAAGTTCGACGCCGTCTTCGGCGGCGGCCGGCGGGACGAGGAGAAGGCCCGCGCGAAGGAGCGGGTGTTCTCCCTGCGCGACGAGTTCTCCCAGTGGGACCCACGCCGCCAGCGCCCCGAGCTGTGGAACCTCTACAACGGGCGGCACGCGCCCGGCGAGCACGTGCGCGTCTTCCCGCTCAGCAACTGGACCGAACTCGACGTCTGGCAGTACATCGCCCGCGAGGGCATCGAGCTGCCGCAGATCTACTTCGCGCACGAGCGGGAGGTGTTCCAGCGCGCCGGCATGTGGCTGACCGCCGGTGAGTGGGGCGGGCCCAAGGACGGGGAAACGGTCGAGAAACGTCTCGTCCGTTACCGGACCGTCGGTGACATGTCCTGCACCGGTGCCGTCGACTCCGACGCGGTGACGCTGGACGACGTGATCGCCGAGATCGCCGCCTCCCGGCTCACCGAGCGCGGCGCGACCCGCGCCGACGACAAGATGTCCGAGGCCGCGATGGAAGACCGCAAGCGCGAGGGGTACTTCTAAGCATGAGCACGATCACCTCCGAGGAACTCTCGGCCACGACCCTGCTGCGGTTCGCCACCGCCGGTTCCGTCGACGACGGCAAGTCCACCCTGGTGGGCCGGCTGCTGCACGACTCCAAGTCGATCCTCAGCGACCAGCTGGAGGCCGTGGAGCGCGTCTCGGCGAGCCGCGGCCAGGAAACCCCCGACCTGGCGCTCCTCACCGACGGTCTGCGCGCCGAACGCGAGCAGGGCATCACCATCGACGTGGCCTACCGCTACTTCGCCACGCCCCGGCGCCGGTTCATCCTCGCCGACACGCCCGGTCATGTGCAGTACACCCGCAACATGGTGACGGGTGCCTCCACGGCCGAGCTGACGGTGATCCTGGTCGACGCCCGTAACGGGGTTGTGGAACAGACCCGTCGGCACGCGGCGATCGCGGCTCTGCTGCGGGTCCCGCACGTCGTGCTCGCCGTCAACAAGATGGACCTCGTCGAGTACCGGGAAGCCGTCTTCGCGGCGATCGCCGAGGAGTTCACGGCGTACGCGGGAGAGCTGGGCGTTCCCGAGGTCACCGCGATCCCGATCTCGGCTCTCGCCGGGGACAACGTGGTGGATCCGTCGGCGAACATGGACTGGTACGGCGGCCCGACCTTCCTGGAACACCTGGAAACGGTTCCCGTCAGTCACGACCTGGCGCACTGCCACGCGCGGCTGCCCGTGCAGTACGTGATCCGGCCGCAGACCGCCGAGCACCCGGACTACCGGGGCTACGCGGGCCAGATCGCGGCCGGCACGTTCCGGGTGGGCGAGGCGGTTACGGTGCTGCCGTCCGGCCGTACCTCGACGATCTCCGGCATCGACCTGCTGGGCGAGCCGGTGGACGTGGCGTGGACGACCCAGTCGGTGACCGTGCTGCTCGCGGACGACATCGACATCTCGCGCGGCGACCTGATCGTGCCGACCAAGGACGCGCCGCCCACCACGCAGGACGTCGAGGCGACCGTGTGCCATGTGGCCGACCAGCCGCTGACGGTCGGGCACCGGGTGCTGATCAAGCACGGCACCCGTACCGTGAAGGCGATCGTCAGGGACATCCCGTCCCGTCTCACGCTCGACGACCTGTCCCTGCACCCGCACCCGGGACAGCTCGTCGCCAATGACATCGGCCGGGTGAAGATCCGCACGGCACAGCCGCTTCCGGTGGACTCCTACGCGGACTCGCGCCGTACGGGCTCGTTCATCCTGATCGACCCGGCCGACGGCACCACGCTCACCGCGGGCATGGTCGGCGAGTCGTTCGCGTCGCCGGTGCCGGTCAAGGACGAGTCCGACGACGACGGCTGGGACTTCTAAAGACATGAACCCAACCGATTTCTACTCGACGTTCGCGAAGGAGGGCGGCCGCATCGGCAGCGGCGCCCTCGGCAGCGGGCAGGGCGGAGTGGCGCGATGTGCACGCTGACGTACGCGCACTGCCTGCGCGCCCTCTCCCCCCACCCGACGTCCCGGAAGCGACGAAGACCCTTTGCCGATTTCCCGGCCACGACCTGAAAGACCGTGACCGCCGGGCCAACGAGAGGAACCCCTCCCGTGCCTGCCAATCGCCCGACACTGCGCTCGACGCCTCTTCGCCGCGGCCTCGCCGTGGTCGCCGCACTCCCCCTTCTCGCCCTCGCAGCCTGCGGTTACGGTTCCGAGGCCAAGGAAGACAACGCCAACGAGAAGGTCGCCGCCGGATCGGAGAAGATCGACGGGCTCGACTCCGTCAAGATCGGCTACTTCGGCAATCTGACGCACGGGACCGCCCTGGTCGGCCGTGAGCAGGGCATCTTCCAGAAGGCGCTGGGCGCCACCAAGGCGTCGTACGCGACCTTCAACGCGGGCCCGTCCGAGATCGAGGCGCTGAACGCCGGTTCCATCGACATCGGCTGGATCGGCCCCTCCCCGGCGATCAACGGCTACACCAAGTCCGACGGCAAGAGCCTGCGCATCATCGGCGGTTCGGCGTCCGGCGGGGTGAAGCTCGTCGTCGACCCGGACAAGGTCAAGTCCCTGAAGGACGTCAAGGGCAAGAAGATCGCGACGCCTCAGCTTGGAAACACGCAGGATGTGGCGTTTCTGAACTGGATCGCGGAGCAGGGCTGGAAGGTCGACGCGCAGAGCGGCAAGGGTGACGTCACCGTCGTCCGCAGTGACAACAAGGTGACGCCGGACGCCTTCAAGGCCGGTTCGATCGACGGCGCCTGGGTGCCGGAGCCGACCGCGTCCAAGCTGGTCGCCGAGGGCGGCAAGGTGCTGCTCGACGAGGCGTCGCTGTGGCCCGACAAGAAGTTCGTGATCACGAACATCATCGTGTCTCAGAAGTTCCTCACGCAGCACCCGAAGGTCGTCGAGGCCGTGCTGAAGGGCTCGGTCGAGGCCAACAAGTGGATCGCCGCGAATCCGGCGGAGGCCAAGGCCGCGGCGAACAAGCAGCTGGAGGCGGACTCCGGCAAGGCGCTGCCGACGAACGTCCTGGACCCGGCGTGGACGTCGATCCAGTTCATCAACGACCCGCTGGCCTCCACCCTCAACACCGAGGCGGAGCACGCGGTCAAGGCGGGTCTTCTGAAGCAGCCCGACCTCAAGGGCATCTACGACCTGACGATCCTGAACAAGGTCCTCAAGGCCGAGGGCGAGTCCGCGGTCGACGACGCCGGTCTCGGCGTCAGCTGATCGAAGTCCGATGAGTTCCCAGGAGGTGACGACCATGGCCACGACCCTCGCCACGGCCGCAGAGTCCACCGAGTCCGTGGAGTACGCGGCACGCCTTGAGCACGTCTCGAAGTCCTTCGCGGGACCGGGCGGGCAGCAGCTCGTCCTGGACGACATCACCCTCGATGTCGCTCCCGGCGAGTTCGTCACCCTCCTGGGGGCCTCGGGCTGCGGCAAGTCCACGCTGCTGAACCTGGTGGCGGGGCTCGACGAGCCCACCGCCGGTTCCATCACGACGGACGGCCGCCCGGCGCTGATGTTCCAGGAGCACGCCCTCTTCCCGTGGCTGACCGCGGGCAAGAACATCGAGCTCGCCCTGAAGCTCAGGGGAGTCGCGAAGCCCGAGCGGCGCGGCAAGGCCGAGGAGCTGCTCGAACTGGTCCGGTTGAAGGGCGCGTACGGAAAGCGTGTTCACGAGCTTTCCGGCGGTATGCGGCAGCGGGTGGCGATGGCCCGCGCTCTCGCGCAGGAAAGTCAACTGCTGCTGATGGACGAGCCGTTCGCGGCGCTGGACGCCATCACGCGCGACGTGCTGCACGACGAGCTGACCCGGATCTGGGAGGAGACGGGGCTGTCCGTCATGTTCGTCACGCACAACGTGCGCGAGGCGGTGCGGCTCGCACAGCGTGTCGTCCTGCTGTCCTCCCGGCCCGGCCGGGTGGCGCGCGAATGGACGGTCGACATCCCGCAGCCGCGCCGGATCGAGGACGCCCCCGTGGCGGAACTGTCCATCGAGATCACCGAAGTCCTGCGTGGGGAGATCCGCCGTCATGGCCAGCACTGAGACGAAGACGACGGTGACGAAGGCGGCCACCACCGAGCTGGCCGGTGTGGAGGCGGGTCTCGACGCGCTGGACGTGGTCGCGCCCACCGGCCGGACGCCGTTCCGGCGGACCTTCGTCGACAAGATCCTGCCGCCGATCATCGCGACCGCGCTGCTGGTGGTCGTCTGGCAGATCACCTTCAAGGTGGTCGACGATCCGACGAAGCTGGTCTCGCCCCTGGACGTCGGGCGGACGTTCCGGGACTCCTGGCTCGAGGGCACGCTGCTCGGATACATCTGGACCAGCGTCTCGCGCGGTCTGCTCGGCTTCCTCTTCGCCCTGGCGATCGGCACCCCGCTCGGTCTGCTGGTGGCGCGGGTGAAGTTCGTGCGGGCGGCGATCGGCCCGATCCTGTCCGGTCTGCAGTCGCTGCCGTCGGTGGCGTGGGTGCCGCCGGCGGTGCTGTGGCTGGGTCTGAACAACTCGATGATGTACGCGGTGATCCTGCTCGGCGCGGTGCCGTCCATCGCCAACGGGCTGGTGTCGGGCGTCGACCAGGTGCCGCCGCTGTTCCTGCGGGCGGGTCGCACGATGGGGGCGACGGGTCTGAGGGGAACCGTTCACATCACGTTGCCGGCCGCGCTGCCGGGTTATGTGGCGGGTCTGAAGCAGGGCTGGGCGTTCTCCTGGCGTTCGCTGATGGCGGCGGAGATCATCGCGTCCTTCCCCGATCTCGGCGTCGGTCTCGGTCAGTTGCTGGAGAACGGCCGCAACGCCAGTGACATGTCGATGGTGTTCGAGGCGATCCTGCTCATCCTGTTCGTCGGCATCGCCATCGATCTGCTGATCTTCAGCCCGCTGGAGCGGTGGGTGCTGCGCAGCCGCGGTCTGCTGGTGAAGGGCTGAGCCGAAGTCGCATGTACAGGAAACCGGTTCCCCCCGTCCTTGTGGTGATCGCCCACGGCAGCCGCGACCCGCGGCATGCCGGAGCCGTCCACGCCCTGGTGCGGCGGGTGCGGTCGCTGCGGCCGGGGCTGCGCGTGGAGACCGGTTTCCTGGACTTCACCGTCCCGTCCGTGCACGGGGTGCTGGAGTCGCTGGCGGCGCAGGGCGTGCGGGACGTCGTGGCGCTGCCGCTGCTGCTGACCCGCGCTTTCCACGCGAAGGCGGACATCCCGGCGGTCCTGCGGGAGGCGCCGGTGCAGCTGCGGATCAGGCAGGCCGAGGTGCTCGGCCCCTCGCCGCTGCTGCTCACCGCCCTCGAGCGGCGGCTGTACGAGGCGGGGCTGACGCCCGCCGACAAGTCCTCGACCGGGGTCGTGCTGGCCTCGGCGGGGTCCACGGACCCGGAGGCGATCGCAGTGATCGCAGAAATCGCGCGGGAGTGGCGGCGCACCGGTTGGTGTGCCGTGCGGCCTGCGTTCGCCTCCGCATCTCTCCCACGCACCGAGGACGCGGTGAGCGAACTGCGGGCGCTGGGCTGCTCGCGGGTCGCCGTCGCACCGTACGTCCTGGCCCCCGGCTTCCTGCCGGACCGCATCGCGCGCGGCGCGGCTCAGGCGGACGTCCTGGCCGAGGTGCTGGGCCCGGCGCCGGAGGTGGCGCAGGTGCTGCTGGAGCGGTACGACGCGGCGCGGCTACCGGTGCCGGCGGCCGTCGGCGCGTGACAGCTGTGCCCGAGGACATGACCGACGGCCGGACCGACGGCGTGCGCCCCTGACCGGGCTGAGGTACTGGCGGGGCACACGACTCGGACCGGGCCGACGGCGTGGACGCGGGCCAGGGGCACCACCCGGACCGTCAACACGTGCCGGGCCGACACCGCGGACCCAGGCGAACAGGTGCTCCGCGGCCAGACCAGGAGCACGGGCCGACAGCCCCGGACACGCCAGGCTCCCAACACGCGCCAAGCCATCGGGTACAGACCGGGCGCGTCTTCGCCGACGCCGGCACCACGGTCGTCCACCGGGACATCGTCGGCGCGGGCAGGTCCGCGGCAGGGATGAAGGCCGGCGCTGGCAGGAGGCTCGCGGGAGCGCCGACGGCGCGGTGGTCGGGACGGCGGCGGGGGGAAGGGGCTGACGGGAGGTGGGGTGACCTGGAACCCTGTAGCTTCGGGAGGCCGTGCCGGGAGGGGGTTCCCAGGTGCACGCCGACGCAGCGGCTGGGGGAGACGAGTTGGAAAGACCGCACAACCATCGGGGAGCTCGCACCGTATCCCTCCTGTCGATCGGGGTGGGGAGTTTCGATGACGGATCGTCCATGGAGGAGCTTGGCTTCGTCTCAGCCCGGATGAGCGAGGTCCAGTGGGCCTTCGACCCTTTCGGGGTGACGATGGAGCCGCCCTGCCTGGACGGAACCGAGGGAGAGATCGACGCCCTGCTGCGCCGCCGACTGGTCGACGATCCCGACCCGGCCGACGTCATCGTGGTCCATCTGATCGGCCACGGCCGCCGGGACCGCAACGGCCGGCTGGGTCTCGTGGCGCACGACGACCGCGTGGTCGACGTCGACCGGTGGATCGAGAAGGCCCAGCAGGAGATCGCACGCGGCGGGAACCAGCGGCGCGTGGTTTTCCTGGTCGACACGTGCTCGGCGGGAACCGCGACGGGACGGCAGTCGCTCGCCGAGCAGAACTCCGAGCGGGGTGTGTGGGCGCTGGGCGCGACCATCAGCAGTCTGCCGACGGAGCAGGGGCGCTTCAGCCACTGGATCGCCACGGCGCTTCAGCAGGTCTGGGACGAGGACTTCACGCTCAACGACGACTCGGTGAACTTCACCGAGTTCGTCCGCAAGCTCGTCGCCGTGGGCCGCCGGGTCAACTCCTCCTGGCGCATATCCCTCGGCTTCAATCTCGAACAGGGGGACGGTGACTGGCCGTTCCTGCCGAACCCCAAGACGGCCGGTCTCTCTCCCGAGCAACTGCGCATGGAGCGCCGCTCGTTGGGATACGTCCCCGGTGAGGAGGACCTGCGCAAGGACCTCGGGACAAGGATCGCCGCGGGTGAAGAGGTCGAGGACGCGGTCTACTTCTACGACCGCGCTTCGGGACGCGGCCTTGTCTCGGCCGACGGCAGGGAGGGCTTCTTCTCCGGCCGTGCGGCGCAGCTGCGCCAGTATGTGGAGTGGCAGGCGGGCGACGGCCCGCTGTTGACGGTGACGGGCGCGGCGGGTGCGGGCAAGTCCGGCCTGCTGGGCCTGATCGTATGCGCCGCCCACCCCGAACTGCGCGACCGCTGCCATGAGTTGTGGGCGCAGGCCGGTCCCGGGCTCCCTGAGGTGCCGGACATGGTGGCCGTCCATGCGCGGCAGCGCTCGGGGCAGCAACTGGTCGACAGGATCGTACGGTTGGCGGATCTCAGGCCACCGAGGGACGAGGAGCAGGACGAGCGGGAGGGGAAGGGAGTCGGCAAGGCCGAGGAGCAGGAGGTGCACTGGACCCCCCGACTGCTCAGGAAGGCTCTGGAACAGGAGGGCAAGAAGCGTCTCCTGGTGATCGACGCGGTGGACGAGAGCAGCAATCCGCAGTCGGTGCTGGACCTCGTGGCCGTGCTCGTTGCACCGCAGAAGCGGCGCAGCCGTGCGGGGGCGGCGCCGTGCAGGGTCCTGTTCGGTGGCCGACGCGAAGTGGTCGACGCGTTGTACTTCAACGCGGACATGGCCGACTTCACCGGTGAGAGCATCGACCTGGACAGCGCGGATCCGACCACGGTGGAAGAGGACGTACGCCGTTACATCGAGCGTCTGCTCAGGACGACCGAGCCGTATGTGACCGGGACTTCGGCATGCTTCGTCGAACTGCTGGCGAAGCTCGGAGCCAAGAGGATCGTCGACGGAGTGCGGGCGGACAGCCCGTGGGGGCCCTTCCTGCTGGCGGGGTTGTACGCCCACTACCTGCTGACGCTCCAGACGCCGCCAGAGAACGAGACCCTCGCCAGGGCCTACGGCGGGCAGGCGTCCGCAGACCTCCCGCAGTTGCTGGAGGCCGTCCTGACGGAGCATCCCGCGGCACGCGCGGTCCTCGCGGTGCTGGCCCGTTCCAAGGGCGACGGAATGCCCCGGGTGACACTGGGCCGGTGCCTCAGGGCGTTCAACGCCCACGACATCACGGACGCCGAACTCGAAAGGACCCTGCGCGAGGCCTCCCCGTACCTGCGGACCGGTGCCGACCGCGAGAGCAAGACGCTGTACCGAATCTTCCAGCAGGGGCTCGCGGACTACCTGCGCGACCACCCCTTCAGTTCGGACCCGGTGGACGAGCAGCAGAGCCTCGCGCTCGAACGCGACCTGCTGGGGAGGGTCGTGGGTCCCTTCATGGCCGGGCACGCGGGCGACTCGGCGGACCGGTGGCACTCTGCGGAGCCGTATGTCCTCCAGCACGCCCTGGGGCACGTCATGGCCGCCGACGCGCCCGAGGTCGCCGAGGCCCTGCTGACCGACCCGTACTTCCTCATCCGCTTCGACGCGCGTCAGGACCACCGGGCCATCGACCTGTGCGGGTCCGCTGAGGCCGCCGCGTATCGTCGTCTGCTCACCGCGTCCTGGCCGGCCCACGGAAAGCTCCGCAGCGCCGCCGACCGCGCCTCGGTGTTCGTCTACGACGCCGACCGGCTCGGCATGCCGGACCATCGCACCCTCTTCGCCGGCATCGTGCCGCACGTCGCCCTCCAGCCCGAGGCAGCCGCGCACTCGCTCGTGTGGGCCACCGGTGGCCGGTACGACGACACGTCCCAGTTCATCGAGACGGAAGCAGAGTACGGTCCCGTGGCCATCTCCCCCGACGGAAGCCTCTTCGCGCTCCGCACGGGCAGCGGCGTGCAGCTCCTGGAGACGGAGACCTGGCGGCAGGTGGAGCGCGTGCCCGCCCAGTCGCTCAGCGGTTTGATCAACTGCATCGTCTTCTCTCCGGACGGTCGGTTCCTGGCCTTCTCCACCGGCACCTGGACGCGCAACGTCCAGCTCTGGGACGTCCACAACCGTGTCTTCCTCGGCAAACCGTGGGAGGAGGACACGTTCCGCACGGGCACGCCCATGGGTCTGGCCTTCTCCCCGGACGGACGTCTCCTTGCCGTCGCAAGCGCGGAACTCGACGTTTCCGTCTGGCACATCAGCGACAGCGGGCCGGTCGAGGCGAATCGGCTTCCGCAGAGCAAGGAGGCGGTTGACGTGCTCTTCAGTCCCGACGGACGCCTGCTGGCCGCGTGCGGTGGAGAAGGCACGACCCTGTGGCACACGGAGACCTGGGAACCGGTTTCGCTCACGACTGCGGAAACACAGGCCGTCGCCTTCTCCTCCGACGGCCGCCTGCTGGCGCTGCTGCACAGCGACGCCGTCACCCTGTGGTCGTGCGGGACGTTCCAGCGGACGGATCGAATTCCGCTCGGTGAGACCTCATCCGGCGAGAACCTCTCCTTCTCCGGTGACGGGTCTCTGCTCGCCGTCACCGAGTGGAGGACGGTGCGTGTCATCGACCTGGCGGCGAAGGAAGAGGTCGGGAATCTCGGCGGCAACGGCCACATTTTCGGAGCCGTCTTTCATCCCGCCCAACCCGCGCTCCTGGTGAGCAGTCACTCGGACGGCCGACTGCGGCTGTGGAATCGGTTCACTCAGCGCACAGACGTGCCCCAGCTGACCCGCTTCCATTCCGTCGATGCCGTGACCTCACCGGACGGCCGTCTCGTGGCAGCAGTCGACCAGGACGACCTCCTGATTCTGCACGACGCCGTCACGGGCCGTCGACTGGAAACCGTGTATCTCGGCCCCAGCAGTCCCAGTGCGGATCTGCGCTTCTCCCCCGACAGCCGCACCATCGTCGCCGTGGTGCGCGGCAACCGGTTCCACGTCGTTCGCCTCGGCTCGACGCCACCGACGAACGACGTCCTCCACATCGGCAGCGGGTCCGTTCTCGCCATGGCGTTCTCCCCGGACAGCCGATGCTTCGCGCTGAGCTCCGAGGAGGCCGGCTCGAAGACCTTTGCCGTCAAGGTGTGGGAAATCGAGACCCTGCGCCCCACCCACCGCATCCCGCTGCCCGACTCACCCGACGTCATCGACTTCGCCGGCCCGGACCGGCTGCTCGTCGCCATCGACGGCGCCCTCGCGGTCTACGACTGCCCCACCGACACCTCGGAGGAATCCCCCGCATGACCCGAGTCCTGGGCGTCCACGGCGTCCGCAACTACAAAGCCGTCGACACCACCCCGGCCCTCGGCGCCAAACGCCTGCGCACCGACTGGCTGGAAGCCCTTGGCGCCATCGTCCCCGCCCTCGACCTGGACACCGCCTACTACGCCGACCTGCTCCGAAGCCAGCGGCAGGGCGAAGGCGAGGTCGACGACCTGGACGAGGCCGAGACCGCGCTCGTCGAGCAGTGGGCGCTCGCCTGGGGCGTCGCCCCGGACGGGGTCCAAGGGCGGGCCACCGGCTGGCTGCGCTGGATCTGCGGGGAGGTCGCCCGGCGCAGCGGAGAGAACCCCGCGGTGGTCGAGAAGACGGTGAAGCTGTTCTTTCCCGAGGTCACTCGCTACTTCAACGGCGGGCGCGAGGTCGTGCTCGATCGCGTCCGGGCGGCCCTTTTGCGCCACCGCCCGGACGTCGTCATCGCCCACTCGCTGGGAAGCGTCGTCGCGTACGAGGCCTTGCACGGCCTCGGCGACGAACTCGACGTACCTCTGCTCCTCACGCTCGGCTCGCCCCTAGCCCTCCCGCACGCTGTGTTCCAACGGCTCGATCCCGCGCCGGTGAACGGTTTCGGCGCGAAGCCCGACAACGTGCGGCGTTGGGTCGACGTGGCCGATGTCGGGGACTTCGTCGCCGTACCGAAGGGTGAACTCGCCCGCGTCTTCTTGGAGGTGGAGCAGCTTGCGGACATCAGCGTCGCGCGCTGGTGGCCGCACAGCGTCCTGGACTATCTGAGGCACCCGAGCGTGAGCGGGGTCGTCCTGACCGCTCGCTGACGGGGTCGGCGGCCTCCCCGCCACACGGAATCGATCGTTTCAGTGGCCCACTTGAGCATCGCGCGACGCCGTCGGCGGCACGCTCGGACACGCACTGGTGCCTCTGGTCGTACTTCATGCACGCCACGCCAGGAAGACGCCTGGTCACCCTTCTCGAACAAACGCGACAGCCTCGTCGGCCAGTCGGAGCAGCTCCCCCACCGGCAGCGACCCGGGTGCCCGCCGCTCCCGTGCGAACTCGTTCGCAAGCCGTTGCAGCAACTCGTTCAGCGGGGTCGGCACGCCGTTGAGGCGGCCGAGGAGCGCGATCTCTCCGTTGAGGTAGTCGGCCTCGATGCTGCCCGCGCCGCGGCTGAGGGACTGCCAGGAGGAACCGCCGCCGCGTGGGACGCCGTCGAGCGGGACGAGGGTGACCTTGCCGCCGCGTGCCGCCCGCTGTTCCTCGGCGCTCGCATACGCGATCCCGGCGGCGTGCAGCACGGCCTCGCCCTCGGCCCGCACCCGCGCGAGCAGCGCCTCGGCCTCGGGGTCGCCGACCGGGCCGCTCACCGCTTCCAGGGCGTTGCCCAGGTTGGACAGCAGCTTCGCGTACTGCCAGCGGGAGACGTCCGGCACGACCGGTGCCTCGAAGCGCGCCTTCTCCAGGTCGTCGGCGATCCGGTGGACCGTGTCGTCGGTGCCGTGCGGGTACCGGCCGAGATGGAGGATGCCGGTGAGCGGGGTGCCGGCGGCCAAGACCACGCCGGGTTCGACGTGGGTGGCGGGCAGCCAGACGCAGACGCCGTAGACGTACCGGAAACGGCGCAGGGCCAGGCGCGGGCTCTCCACCCCGTTCTGCGCGCAGACCAACGGCAGCCGCTCTGCTGCCGTGCCGCCGCCCTCGACCGGGGCCGGGCCCCACGCCTGGAGTGCCGCCTCGTCGTCCTGGGTCTTGACGGCGAGGACGAGGACGTCGTCGGCGCGCAGCGGGCCGAGTGCGCCCGGTCCGTCGACGACGGGCAGCCGGTACGTCAGTTCGCCCTCCGGCACCCTGAGCCGCAGTCCGCCTTCCGTGAGCGCCGCCCCGTGCGCGCCGCGCGCGACCAGCACGACCTCCTGCCCGGCCTCGGCCAGCCGTCCGCCGACCGTGCCCCCGACCGCCCCTGCCCCGATGATGATGTAGCGCATGGGACGAGCCTCGCACAGTCGTGTGCACGGGGGTTGAGGAACGGTCCCTGTCAGATCGTGCGCTAAGCCCTCGTAGCCCCCGAACGGCGATTCGACCTGGGGTGACCGTACGGCGGAGCCTTCGCGGGTCGATGTCGTCGATCTTCGCAGCGCCGTGGTCCGGCGGTCGGGTTTCCGACGGACGGGCAGGCGGCGCGGTACGGGTCGTTTCACGGGGCGCCGTCGCGGGCGGAGTTGAAGCGGTTCTGCTCTGCGGGACTTCGCCGACGTACGCGAAGAGCTGAGTGGGCGCCGGGTGCTGCTGCCCGGCGTCACCCGGCCGGCCCGGCCGGTGGGCACCGTGCGGGAGGCGGCGAACAACCGGCTGTGGGGCACCGGCGGCCGACGTCTCATCCGCGCTCTCGGAGGTACGCCTCCAGCTCTGCGGCGCCGGTCAGCATCGTCCGCCCGCGGGCGGACAGCCGGCCGTGCCAGTCGCGCAGTGCGGCCTGAAGCGGCTCCAGCCCGCCGGCCGCCCGCACCTGGTCGATCAGCGGGGCGATCTGCTCCAGCAGGTAGCCGCCCCGCCTGAGCTGGTGGGCCAGCCGGGCGTCCCGTGCGTCGGCCTCGTCGTAGACGCGGTACCCGGTCCGCGGGTCGCGGCCCGGGCGCACCAGCCCGGCGCGCTCCCATTTGCGCAGCGTCGCGGGCCGGATCCCGAGCTTTCCTGCCAGCGGCCCGATGAACGTGGCGCCCGGCCCGGACACCGCGGCCGGCTCGGACCCCGCGCCGGGCTCGGGCGTCGTGGTGGGCTCCAGGTCGCGGAGGGCGCTCGCCACGGCCTGGAGGGTCCGCCGGTCGTCGAGGAGTTGGGCGTGGCTCTCGTCGATGAGACGGAACGCCTCGTCGACCGCGCCCTGGTTCACGGCCCGCATGATCGACGTCGCCGTCCGGTGGCCGTGGCCGGGCACCAGGGCAAGAAACGCGCGCAGGGCCCCCGCGTGCACGGAGGTATAGGTGCGGTAGCCGTGGGGGGTGCGAGCGGCGGCCGGAAGGATGCCGGCCTCCTCGTAGTTCCTGATCGCCTGCGTGGACAGACCGTGCCCGCGGGCCAGATCAACCGGCCTGAGTCGCCCATTGGTTTGAAGGTTTCGTCCCATGGTCCTGCCGGTATCGCGGGAAAGTTTCAATCGAAGGTTCAACGATACCGTTTAAGGCATGGATGCTGACATCAAGGGCACCGCCCATGCCGTCGAGGCTGCCGCCGTCATGAGGCTGCTCCCGGCCCGGCCGCGGCTGTTGGCCCTGGGCGAGCCCACCCACGGCGAGGACGCTCTGCTCGACCTGCGCAACGAGCTCTTCCGGCAGCTCGTCGAGCAGGAGGGCTACCGGACGATCGCGATCGAGAGCGACTGCATGGCGGGCCTGGTCGTGGACGACTACGTCACCTCGGGCACGGGCACTCTCGACGAGGCCATGGAGCACGGATTCAGCCACCCCGACCTGGGGTTGGGCACCTCCGCGGCCAACCGCGAGCTCGTGCGCTGGATGCGCGCCCACAACGACGGCCGGCCCGCGTCCGAGCGGCTGCGCTTCGCCGGTTTCGACGGCCCGCTGGAGATCACCGGCGCCGCGAGCCCCCGGCGGGCCCTCACCGCACTCCACAGCTACCTCTCGGCCCAGGTGGACGCGGGCCTGCTCCCCTGCACCGAGGAAACGCTCGACCGCCTGCTCGGCGCCGACGACCGGTGGACCGATCCCGCCGCGATGACGGACCCGTCCCAGTCCGTGGGGCAGTCGACCGAGGCCGGTCAACTGCGGCTGCTCGCCGACGATCTGGAGGCGCTGCTCGACACGCAGACACCGCACCTGATCACAGCGACCTCGCGGGACGACTGGGACCGGGCGCGCCTGTACGGGCGCACCGCGACCGGCCTGCTGCGCTACCACCACTGGATGGCCGACACCTCACCGGCTCGCATGACCCGGCTGGTGGGCGTGCGGGACCAGATGATGGCCCACAACCTCCTCGCCGTCGCCGCTCGGGGCCCGGCACTCGTGCACGCCCACAACTCCCATCTCCAGCGGGGGAAGAGCACGATGCGCATGTGGGACCAGCCGCTGGTGGAGTGGTGGAGCGCCGGTGCGCTGGCGAGCGCCCAGCTCGGTGAGGAGTACGCCTTCGTGGCCACGGCCCTCGGCACGATCCGGCACCGGGGAGTGGACACGCCGCCGCCGGACACCGTCGAAGGACTCCTGTACGCGCTCCCGGAGGACCGCTGCGTCATCGACGCCCCGCGGCTGGCCGCCGCCCTCGGCGACACGCGGCCCGCGCCCCGCGTCTCCCCCTGGTTCGGCTACGCCCCGCTTGACCCGGCCCACCTGGCGGACAGCGACGGCATCGTGTTCGTCAAGGACGTCCCGCGGAGCTAGGGCGCGTATCGGGTGGTGGTCAAGAGACGGCCTGGGTGAGGTCTTCGATCCGGATCATCCGAGGCGCGTAGGTAGAGGCCGGCGAGGTGGCTTTCCGAAGTCGTGTCGTACGGGGTGGCGACGCCTCGCCAGGCCTTGAGCTCCGGGATCACTGCCTTGATGCCGCGTCTGCGCAGGTGAGCGCGGTTGCCGCGGGACGAGTAGGCGCCGAACTCCTGCGGCATCTCCCGCCGCTGCCCGCCGGTCTCGAACCGCCAGATCACGCCCTCGAACTGCTGCGAGGCATTCGGTAGCCACCACATCGATGTATAGAAATCTTGACATCGTGTCGCGTCTACTTGACACTCCTTGGTGTCAGGTTCTATTCACCAGGGGAGCCGGTAGTGGCATTCGAAGAGAAACGGGCCTGGATCCTGGCCCTGGTCACGATCACGTCGTACGCGGTGTACCTGGCGGTCGTCCTCGGGCGGGGCGGACATGCGCCCCTCGCTCACGCGCCTTATGCGGCAGCGCTGTTGTGGACGGTCGGCGCCGCAATCGCCGCGTCGATCGCACTGAACGTCATCGCGTCGATCGTGTCGCCCGAGGGTGCGAACCTCAAGGACCAGCGCGACGGGGAGATCCACCGCTTCGGCTCGTACATCGGCCAGTCGTTCCTGGTCATCGGCGGCGTAGCCGGGCTCGTCCTGGCGATGGCCCGCGTCGACCAGTTCTGGATCGCCAACGCGATCTACCTGGCGTTCGTCCTGTCCGCACTGCTCGCATCCGGGGCGAAGATCGTCGCCTACCGGTTCGGCCTCCACCCGTGGTGAGGCCGACCAGGGTCACCAACGCGATCCGGGCCCTGCGGTTCGCCCACGGTGAGATGACCCAGGCCGAGCTCGCCCGCCGCATCGGCGTGACCCGCCAGACCGTCATCGCCATCGAGCAGGGCCGATACTCGCCCTCGCTGGAGATGGCCTTCCAGATCGCCCGGGTGTTCGCCGTTCCGCTCGAAAACGTCTTCCAGTACCCCGAATCCGAGGGAAAGGCCCCATGAAAGCCATCGTTCACGACAGTTACGGACCGCCCGAGGTCCTGCGCCTCGAGGAGGTCGCCAAGCCGGCGCCGCCCGGCAGCGGCGAGGTGCTGCTGCGCGTCCACGCCTCCGCAGTCGATCCGGGCGTGTGGCACGTCACGGCCGGGCTGCCGTACCTGATCCGCGCCACGCCCTACGGCCTGCGCGGGTCGAAGCCCCGCGTGCGGGGCATGGACGTGGCGGGTGTCGTCGAGGCCGTCGGCCCGGGGGTAAGCCGCTTCCGGCCCGGCGACGAGGTGTACGGCACCTGCGACGGGGCATTCGCCGAGTACGCGTGCGCCAAGCAGGACCGGCTCGCGCCGAAGCCGTCCGGCCTGGACTTCGCGGCGGTGGCTGCGATACCCGTGTCCGGATGTGCCGCCCTGCAGGCCCTGCGGGACGCCGGACGCGTGCGGGCCGAGCAGCGCGTCCTGGTCATCGGCGCGTCCGGCGGGGTGGGCGGCTTCGCCGTCCAGCTCGCCAAGGCCTTCGGCGCGCACGTCACCGGCGTCTGCAGCACGGCCGGTACGGACATGGTCCGCTCTCTCGGCGCGGACGAGGTCATCGACTACACCCGCGAGGACCCGACGGACGGCACCCGCCGCTACGACCTCGTCCTCGACATCGCCGGAAACCGGCCGCTGCACCGGCTCCGCCGCGCCCTCACCCCACGCGGAACCCTCGTCATCGTCGGCGGCGAGGGAGGCGGCAAGTGGACCGGCGGCATCGGCCGCACACTGCGGGCACTGATGCTGTCGCCGTTCGTCGGCCAACGGCTCCTGGGGCTCGTCTCCACACAGAAGCACGACGATCTTCGGCTCCTCGCGGACCTGGTCGAGGCCGGCACCGTGAAACCCGTCGTCCACCGGACGTACCCGCTGGCCGACGTCCCCGAGGCCATCCGGTATCTGAGGGACGGTCAGGCCCGCGGCAAGATCACCATCCGCGTGTGAGGAACGCCTCCAGCGGGCCCGGCTGTCCGGTTCAGCCCCAGCCGGGGGCCGGCGGCAGCGGGCGGATCGGGCAGCGGACGGTCGGCCGTGAGCGCGGCGACGCTCGTACCGCCGCTCAGCCGGCCGAGGTTTCCGGCGCCGACCACGGTGGGGCCGGTCGGGGGCACGGCCCAGGACCGACCGAGATCGACGGCCTCGAATCAGGCGACCGGGAAGTGACCTCAAGGCCTGGTGAGCATCGCCACTTGGTACGACACGACCCCGAAAAGCCACCTCGCCGGCCTCCACCTGCGCGCCTCGACGATCTGGATCAAAGACCTCACCCAGGCCGTCTCTTGACCACCACCCGATACGCGCCCCAGTTCCGCCATCGACGGTCCGGCCTGTCGGGGCGCCTCGGATGCGCGCGAGGCGTCCCGGCCGTCAACGGCGCATACGACCGGCGGGATCCTGCGGGCTCACAAGGACGCTGGCTCTCCCAACGGCGGGTGCACGACGAGCAGTTCGTCGGTTCGTGCCGGGACCACTCGCTGCTGCCGTGCGCGCTGCTGCGGGCGACCCGGGACACCGCGGCCCGTATCCGGGGCGGGTTCGGGACATGCCTCGTCGAGGGCTTCCACGACGACCACTGAGCCACCAAGTACCGCCTGCTGGAGGGAAGTTGGCCGCAGGCCGACCCGCAGGTGTCCGCCGACTTCCACGACGTGCCGTTCGACCCGCTGGACGTCGGGTCTGCAGGGCTACGACGCGCTCGCCGAGGACGGACGACCTGGTCCTGGTGAACGCCGTAGCGGGCCGCCCGCATCCCCGGGGAGATCCGCCGTCTCCACGCCGGTCCGCGGCTCACCGAGCCCCGCGAGATCCCCTCGGCGGCCCCGTTTCACGGCCTGCACGGGGTCACGCCTCCGTCATCTCCACCAGCTTGACGACGGTGTTCCAGTTCCGGGTCGTGGCGATGAGCCCCTTGGTGAGGCGGGGCTTGGACAGTTGCTCGGCGAGCTTGGAGCGGCCGAGACCGTCGGGGGCGTACAGGTACAGGACGCGGTCGCCGAGGCGGAACTCCTCGGGGAGATGGGCGTCGCGGTCGACGCCGGCGTAGCGCTCCTCGTCGACGGGGGCGGAGAAGTAGGTGACGTGAAGCTGCTTGGCCTCCAGTTCGGCGGCCGGGAACGGACAGGCGTCGACAACCGCTTTCAGAAACGCGTGGTCGCGCACGACGACGTCGACGCCGAAGCCGAAGTGCTTCTCGATCGCGACCCTGATCTCGGCGGCGAGGCTTTCCTCGTCTCCGTGGGCGGAGGAGAAGACGGCCTGGCCGCTCTGGAGGTACGTGCGCACATCGCTGAGGTCGAGTCCCTCCAGCACGGCGCGCAGTTCGGCCATCGGCACCTTCTTGCTGCCGCCCACGTTGATCCCGCGCAGCAGCGCCGCGTACCTCGTCGTCATCCGCACACGATAAACGGCCGTCGTGCGCCGTGGGGGTGGGCGCCTCCGCCGTCGGCCGGGACCCTGATCAACAGCCCCGAGAACTCCGGATAGATGTAAGGGGCCACTGTCCTCCCCAGCGGTGAGACTGCGGGGTCCGACGGGAGGACTCGGAGGACCGGCAGGTCACCGGGCAGCACGACGAGAAGGCCTTATCCAGCCCATACCTTCGAATCAAAAGGTGACGGCAGGGGGCTGTCACCGCAGCACAAGGGGGCAGGCCCGTCATGGGGAACGGAGACACACGGGTGCGGGGCATCGCCGCGCGGGCCGGCGGCTGGAGCGCCCGGCACCGATGGGCCGCCGTCGGGATCTGGGTACTGTTCGTCGTCCTGGCCATGGGGATCGGCTCGGCCGCGGGCACGGTCGAGGTCAAGGACAGTGACCAGTTGTCGGGCGAGACCCGCACGGCCGCCCGGATCATCGAGGACGCCGGGATCGACGAGCCCGCCAGTGAGACCGTCCTCATCCAGTCGAAGGACGGTTCCGTCAAGGCCACGGACGCCGAGTTCAAGACGGCCGTCGCCGCGGTCGTCAAGGCCGTCGACGGGACGGGCGCGGTCACCGACGTGACCTCGCCGTACGACTCGCACACGATCTCCAAGGACGGCCGCAGTGCGCTCGTCCAGTTCGACATGCGGGGCGACTCCGACACCGCGGGCGACCGGGTCGAGCCGGTACTCAAGGCCGTCGGGGGTGTCGGGAAGGAGCACTCCTCGCTGCGGATCGAGGAGATCGGCGGCGCCAGCATGATGAAGACCTTCAACGACGCGTTCGGCGACGACTTCCAGCAGGCCGAGTTCTCCGCCGTGCCGGTGGCGCTGGGCATCCTGCTGATCGCCTTCGGCGCGCTGGTAGCGGCGCTGCTGCCGGTGGCGCTCGCGATGACCGCGATCATGGCGACGATGGGTCTGATGAGCATCGTCAGCCACATCCAGCCGATGGACGACCAGGCGAGCTCCGTGATGCTGCTGGTCGGTCTGGCCGTGGGCGTCGACTACTGCCTGTTCTACCTGCGCCGGGAGCGCGAGGAGCGGGCCGCGGGACGTGATCCGGAAACCGCTCTCAGGATCGCCGCGGCGACCAGCGGCCGGGCTGTGATCGTCTCCGGTGTCACGGTGTGCGTGGCGATGGCGGGCATGATGTTCACCGGGCTCGCCACGTTCCAGGCGATGGGTCTGGCCTCTTTGATGGTGGTCGCCGTCGCCATGGTCGGTTCGGTGACCGTTCTCCCGGCGTTGCTGTCGCTGCTCGGCGAGCGGGTGGAGAAGGGGCGCATTCCGTTTCTGCACCCGGACAAGCGCCGCAAGAAGGCGGGTGTCCGGCGGGCCGCGGAGGGCAGCCGGTTCTGGAGCGCCGTCCTCAAGGTCGTCCTCGCCAAGCCGGCCGTCTCGCTGGTCGTCGCGGCCGGTGCGTTGCTCGCGATCGCCGCTCCGGCGGTGGGCATGAAGACGCAGAACCTGACGCTGGACCAGGAGTTCGGCGACTCGCTGCCCATCGTGCAGACCTACAACCGGGTCAACGACGCCTTCCCGGGCGGTTCCGAGCCCGCCGAAGTGATCGTCAAGGCGGCCGACATCAACGCCGCCGAGGTGAAGACCGCGCTGGAACAGTTCAAGGAGCAGGCGGTCAGCTCGGGCGCCTCCCTGGGCCCCGTCGAGATCAAGCTGCACGACGCGCAGAACGTCGCCTACGTGTACGTTCCGCTGGTCGGCGGCTCCGATCTGGACAAGGCGGGTGCCAGCCTGGACAAGTTGCGCGACGAGGTGCGGCCCGCGACGCTCGGCAAGGTCGACGGCCTGCAGGCGCCGATCACCGGACAGGTGGCCGGTTCGCAGGACTTCAACGACCAGTTGGGCGGAGCCGTCGCCCCCGTCTTCGCGTTCGTCGTGGTCTTCGCCTTCCTGCTGATGCTGCTGTCGTTCAGGTCGCTGACGATCGCGGTCACCTCGATCGCGCTCAACCTGCTGTCGGTGGGCGCGGCGTACGGCATCCTCGTGGCCGTCTTCCAGCACGGCTGGGGCGCGTCGCTGGTGGGCGCGGAGGGCGTCGGCGCCATCATCACCTGGCTGCCGCTCTTCCTCTTCGTGATCCTGTTCGGCCTGTCGATGGACTACCACGTGTTCGTCGTCTCGCGGATCCGCGAGGCGCGGATGCGGGGCCGTACGACGAACGAGGCCATCGAGCACGGTGTCGTCACCACGGCGGGTGTGGTGACCAGTGCCGCCGTCATCATGGTGGCCGTGTTCGCGATCTTCGGGACGCTGTCCATGCAGTCCATGAAGCAGATGGGCGTGGGCCTGGCGGCCGCGGTCCTGATCGACGCGACGATCATCCGGGGTGTGCTGCTCCCGGCCGTGATGGCACTGCTCGGCGAGCGCAACTGGTACCTGCCGAAGTGGCTGCACCGGCTGCCCGACCTCACGCACGACGAGTCGCCGGAGGCGGTCGCGCCGGTGACCCGGGACGACGAGGGCGAGCCGCTGAGGGTCTGACGGTCCGAGGCCTGCGGGCGCTCCCCGACCTCCCTCAACCGTCCTGAACCGCCTGGAACCGAGGGCCCGTTGACTTACCGGGGTAGTCAACGGGCCCTCATTCTCCGTTCTCCGTTCTCCGTTCTCCGTTCTCAGCAGGGGAGTTGGGCCTCGATGAGGTCCGCCGCCCTTCGGGTGCCGCCCTCGTTCGCCGTCTCCGCCCGGATCCGTCGCAGCCGGACGGCGACCTCCGGGTCGTCGACGAGTGCGAGGGCGGCCTCCCGCAGGGCCTCGGCCGTCGCGTCCGAGGTGGCGATGTGCCGGGCCACCCCGAGCCCCTGCAGCACGTCCGCGACGTGACCGTGGGCGGCGATGGAGAACATGGCGATATGGGCGGGGCGACTGGTCATGTCGACGACCGTAGGCGAGACGATACGTCTCGTGCAATTCAATTGAGCGGGTCCGCGACCTGCCCGGTCGAGAGGTCGGGGCAAGGGGTGCGGTTCACAGGCCGGGGCAACCCGCGCCGGATCCCTCGACGCTGTGGCCGGCCGCGGTCGTCACGGTCACGGTCACCGTCTTGATCTCGGGGCCGACGGTGCGGCGGGCGTCGACGGCCGTGCAGATCAGCTGTGCCGCGGCGAGCTCGGTCAACTCACCGGTGATGGAGGTCAGTTGGATCGCCACCTTGTCCTCCCGCGTGGTCACCCGCACGGAGGCCGACGCCGCGCCCTCGGTGGCGGGGGCCACGGACGGATCCATGGTGGGTACCCCGGGCTGCTCGGTGGCAGGGGCAGCATTCAGGAAGCCCGACCAGGAGTACATCTGTGGCAGCAGCGTGGTCAGCCTCTTCGCTCGTTCCCGGTCCGTCGGTCCCGAAAGGAGCGCCTCCACGGC
Source organism: Streptomyces sp. NPDC050121 (assembly GCF_044460385.1). Classification (NCBI taxonomy): domain Bacteria; kingdom Bacillati; phylum Actinomycetota; class Actinomycetes; order Kitasatosporales; family Streptomycetaceae; genus Streptomyces; species Streptomyces sp. NPDC050121. The sequence goes on from NZ_JBITJV010000004.1 coordinate 399,183, forward strand.
CGACTCGACGTCGACCTGTCCGGCGACCTTGCGAGGGACGGCGACCAGGGCGCCGTCGGCGACGAGGTAGACCCGTACCGTCGGCACGATGCCGTGGGCGGGTCCGCCCGCCTCCACCACGCCGGTCGAGGGAATGCCGCAGGACACCAGCGTGCACAGGCCCGGGACGCACAGGAGCACGGCTCGGGACACGGCTCGGCGTACGGCTCTCACGGTCGCGTCTCCTCGGTCGACTCGTCCCGCCGCAGCGGGAGTTCCACGATGAAGACGGCACCGCCCTCCGGCCGGTTCGCCGCCCGGACGGTGCCGCCGTGCATCCGGACGTTCTCCTCGGTGATCGCCAGTCCCAGGCCGCTGCCCTCGGTCCGGGAGCGCGCGGCGTCCGACTTGTAGAAGCGTTCGAAGACGTACGGCAGCACGCTGTCGGGGATGCCGGGGCCGCTGTCCGCCACCTCGATGACCGCCCGCCGCTCGCCCCCGGGCGCCTCGTCCTCGGACAGGCGCAGCCGGACCGGTCGGGCGCCGTGCCGCAGGGCGTTGCCGACCAGGTTGGCGACGACGACGTCGAGGCGGCGCGGGTCGACGCGTCCGCGCAGCGCGTCCGGCGCCGGCAGCACGGCGTCCACCGTGTCGGTCCAGCCGCGGGAGGCGAGGGTGCGCCGGAGGGATTCGGCGAGGTCGATCTCGTCCAGGTGCAGGACCGCCGCGCCCGCGTCGAAGCGGGAGATCTCCATCAGGTCGTCGACAAGTCGGGCCAGTTTCACGGTCTCCTCGCTGATCAGCCGGACCGCGGTGGCGGTGTCCGGGTCGAGGCGGACGGCGTCCTCGTCGAGGACGTCGGTGACGGCCGACATGGCGGCCAGCGGAGTGCGCAGCTCGTGCGAGACGTCGGCGGCGAAACGACGGGCCCGGGCCTCCATGCCGCGCAGTTCGGCCACCGACTCCTCCAGGGCGGCGGCCGTCTCGTTGAACGTGTACGACAGCTCGGCGAGTTCGTCGGAGCCGTCGACGGCGAGCCGGGTGTCCAGCCGGCCCTCGGCGATGCTGCGGGTGGCGTGCCGCAGCGCGCGCACCGGCCGCAGCACCCCGCGGGCGGCGAGCAGCGCGAGCAGGACGGCGAGGACCAGCGCGGGGACGGCGGCCCGCTCCACGGCGGTGACCAGGGCGTCGACGTAGGCCTTTTCGGTGGTCTGCGGCACCGTCAGGAACACCTTCACGCCGGACAGGGGCGCTGCGCCCGAGGGGTCGGCGTGGGCGAAGGCGACCGACATGCCGACGAGGAGCGCCGTGTGGTCCGCGCGGTTGACGCGCTGGAAGACGGTGGCCGAGCTGGAGTTCACGGCCTCCCGCACGGCGGGCGTCAGCTCCTCGAACGGGTCGTCGGGCACGGAGGTGGCCTGAAGGCCGCGGTAGGCGACCAGCACCCGCCAGGAGCCCGACTGCTCGGCGCCGGCCACGTCGGCGGCGAACCGACGCAGTTCGGCCTTGTCGGGCGGGAAGGCGAGGTCGGGGGCGAGCCGGGTCACCTGGGTGCGCAGCAGTTTGATCACGGTGTCCTGGCTCTGCTGGAGCACCCGGGTGCGCGCCTCCCTGAAGGTGAGCGCGCCGGTGGTGGTGGCGCTGACGGCGGCCACGAGCGCGAACGCCACCACCAACCGCACCCGCAGGCCGCGCAGTCGGTGGGTGCGGAAACGTGTTCCCAGAGCTCTCACCGGGCGGCGAACCGGTAGCCGAAACCGCGTACGGTCTGGATGTGCCGGGGCTCGCGCGGGGGTTCGCCCAGCTTGCCGCGCAGTCGCTTCACGCAGGCGTCCACCAGCCGCGCGTCCCCGTGGTAGCTGTGTTGCCAGACGGCTTCCAGGAGTTGCTGCCTGCTGAACACCTGGCCGGGCGAGGCGGACAGGGTCAGCAACAGCCGCAGTTCGGAGGGGGCGAGCGCGACCGGCGTCCCCTGCCAGGTGACCGACAGTCCGGCACGGTCGATGGCGAGGTCGCCGTAGGTGTCGATCTTCGGGATGCCGGCCTCGGCGGGTGCGCCGCCGCCCGCCCGGCGCAGAACGGCGCGGATACGGGCCTGGAGCACCTGGGCCTGCACGGGCTTGACCACATAGTCGTCGGCCCCCGCCTCCAGACCGACAACGATGTCCTCGTCGTCGCCCCGTGCGGTCGCCATGATGATCGGCAGCGTCTGGTCCAGGTCGCGCATCCGCCGGCACACGTCCAGGCCGGTCATGCCGGGCAGCATCAGGTCCAGCACCACGACGTCCGGCCGGAAGGAGCGCAGCCGGTTCAGGCCGTCCTCCCCGGTCTCGGCGGCGGCGACCTCGTGGCCCTGACGGCGCAGCGCGAGGCCGACGCCGTCCCGCACGGCGCGGTCGTCCTCGATCAGCAGTACTCGTGGCATGAGCACAGTATCGATAGACCGTCGGACTCTCCGGGCCACTGTTACCGGATGATCACATAAACCCATGCCGGTCGGCTCGTTACCTTTTCGTTATCGCTTGAGCCAGGTCCGATCACATTGCGATCACAATCTGAACAACCATGAGCGTGCACCGAGCAGATTCCTCCTCCGCCCGTCGTCGTGGGAGCGGCCCCGCGCACTCCGCCGGGCGCGGGCGGAGAAGACCGCTGTGGGCAGGGCTCGCCATGCTGGCCCTCCTGGGCGCGGCCGGTTTCGCGGCCGTGGGATGGACCTCCGCGGGGGCGGGCGGCACGTCGGCCGAGGGCCGATCGACCACGTCCGGCGAGTCCGGCGGGGCGGCGGGATCCAGTTCGGCGCCCCCGCGGACGGCGACGCCGAGCTCAACGGCCTCGCCCCGCACATCCGGCGGCCCTTTGGCGGGTTCGTCGGCGGGTTCGTCCGACGGTTCCGGCGGTAGGTCCGCGGGCACGTCCGAGGACGGCATCCCGGCCTCGGGACCGGGCACGTTCACGACCGCGTCCGGTTCGAGTGCCAAGGTCGGCAAGGGCACCGCCCTGCGCTACCGGGTGGACGTCGAGGACGGCATCAAGCTGTCCGCCACGGACGTGGCCCGGCAGGTGGAGCTGATCCTGGCCGACCGGCGCGGCTGGACGGCGGACGGTCGATCGGCGTTCCGGCGGGTCTCCGTCGGTGCCGTCGACTTCGTCGTACGGGTCGCTACGCCCGGCACCGTGGACAAGATCTGCGGTCAGTACGGGCTGGACACCGGCGGCGAGGTCAACTGCAACGTCGACGACAACGTCATGGTGAACCTCAAACGCTGGCTGCTGGCCACCCCCGTCTACGCCAAGGACGTCACCGCCTACCGCGCGCTGATCATCAATCACGAGGTCGGCCACTTCCTCCATCACAACCACGTCGGCTGCCCCGGTCCCGGCCGACCGGCCCCGGCGATGATGCAGCAGATCAAGGGCATGAACGGCTGTGTCCCCAACGTCTGGCCGTACGACGAGCAGGGACGATTCATCACCGGTCCGTCCGTCCCCTGAACCGGCCGCCGCCCAGCGCTGACACCGCCAGTCAGCGCTGGTAACGGGCCAGGACGAGGTTTCCGTCCTCTTCCAGACGGGTGCGCAGTTCACCGAGGTCGATGGCCCCGCTGTAGTACTCCTGGAAAGCGGGGGTCGCGACCTTGTCCTTCCACTCGGGGTACCCGCGCACGGACTGGGCGGGCGCCGGGCGCAGGTACCGCGCGAGTGCGGTGCCGGTCGCCCAGTCGTCCTTCGTCGTGTGCAGGGCGCGGTCGGCGAGCGCCTGAGTGCCGGTCGGCAGCATCCAGTCGCCCAGCGCGAGGCGCACCATGTTCTTCGGCCGCAGCAGGAAGTCGAGGAAGGCGACGGCCTCCTTCTTGTGCGGGCTGCCCTCGGCGACGGACAGAGTCTGCGGGCTGACGCCCTGGGCAAGCCCGTCGGCGCCCGCCGGGGCGGGCAGCACCTGCCAGTCGAAGCCCTTCGGCGCCTGCTGCACGATCTGCTGGCGGTAGGAGAAGCCGAGCGGGACCATCGCGTACCTGCCGCCGAAGAAGCCGGGCAGGGTGTCCGAGCCGCCGCTGCCCAGTGTGGTGGGCGAGGCGCTGCGGTCGGCGGCGACCTGATCGTGGACGGTGCGTGGGACGACCTCGTCCGCGGCCTCGAAGCGGACGGTGACCCGGCCGTCCGCGCCCCGGTGGAACAGTTGCCCGCCCGCCGACAGGGAGAGGTTGAGGGTGGCGGAGACGGGTTCCTTCAGCGGCCAGGCCACGCCGTACGTGCCGGAACCGGCCAGTCTCTTGGTGATCTGCCGGAACTCCGCCCAGCTCCATGGGTGTTCGGGGGTCGGGATCCGCTCGCCGGACCGCTTCAGCCAGGTCGCGTTGGCGACGAGGACGCGCGGCTCCTGGAGGAAGGGCACTCCGTAGACGCCGTCGCCGAAGGTCGTCGTCTGCCAACTGCGCTGTGGAATATCGGACTTGAGGCGGTTCGGGAGCAGGTCGGTCAGCTCGGCGAGGTAGCCGCCGTAGGCGAAGTCCGCCAAGTCGTCGGAAGCGTCGTGGATGATGTCGGGGGCCTCGCCGCCCTCGAAGGAGGTGAGGAGCTGGTCGTGGACGCTGTCCCAACTCCCCTGCACATACTCGACCTTGACGTCGGCGTGGGTGGCGTTCCACTCCTTCACCAGTTCCCTGTTGGCCGTGACGGACTCCTCCTGCCAGGCCAGGGACTGGAAGCGGAGGGTGATGGGACCCTGGTCGTCCGCGCCGCCGCTCGACGAGCAGCCCGCGAGGAGCAGCAGTACCGCGAGGGCCAACGCTCTCGTCCGCATCAGCTCTTCACCGCCCCGGCGAGCATGCCGCCCGTGATCCGCCGCTGGATGAGCGCGAAGACGGCCAGCGAGGGAAGGGTGGCGAGGAACGCGGCGGCGGCCAACGGCCCCAGGTCGGCCACGCCCTCCGCTCCGAGGAAGTGGGTCAGGACGACCGGCAGCGTCTGTTTCTCAGGCGTTTTCAGCAGCACCAGCGCGAAGAAGAACTCGTTCCACGCGGTGATGAAGGCGAACAGCGCCGTCGCGACGATGCCCGGCGCGAGGAGCGGCGCCGTCACGGAGACGAGCGTCCGCAGCCGCCCGGCGCCGTCGATCGCCGCCGCCTCCTCCAGTTCGACGGGGACGGCCCGGACGTAGCCGACGAGCATCCACAGTGCGAACGGCAGGGCCCACACCACGTACACCATCACCAGCCCCGGCACCGAGTCGATCAGCCGCAGGTGCTTCAGCACCTGGAACAGCGGGATGATCACCAGCACGAACGGGAAGGCCTGGCTGACCACGACCCACCCGGAGGCGGCCCGCGCGAGCCGGGTGCGCTGCCGGGCCATGACGTACGCCATCGGCGTGGCGAGCGCGACGGCGATCACGGCGGCGCCGGTCGCCGCGAGCAGGGAGTTGACCGCGGCGTGCACCAGGGGCTGTTCGTCGAAGGCCTGGCGGAAGTTGGCGAGGGTGGGGTGCTTCGGGATCCAGGTGGGGTGCAGGCTGCCCAGTTCGCGGGGCGGCTTGAACGCGACGGACAGGAGCCACAGGAAGGGGAAGGCGAGGAAGACGAGGTACGCGAGCAGGGCCGTGTACTGGCCGGCGCGGGCCGCGGGGCGGGTCCTCAACGGTCGTCGCCTCCCTTGATGCGGCCCACCAGGAAGAGGGCCAGGAACACGGAGATCACCGCGACCATCACACAGCCCATCGCCGCCGCGTACCCGAACTGGCCGTAGCGGAAGGCCTCTTCGTAGGCGAAGAGCATGGGTAGCCGGGTGCGGCCGCCGGGTCCGCCGTTGGTCAGCACGTAGACCAGGGCGAAACTGTTGAAGTTCCAGATGAAGTTCATGGTGATCGTTTAGGCATGGCTGTGAGCGGCGTAATGCTCATCTAGCAGGGCTTTCACCTGGGGCGTAGCCTGTGAGTGTTGCCATGGGTGGACACGCGTTGCCATGCGAGGCCATGATCGTTTCCCGTTGGTTTCCCAGTGACAGACTGTCCCCCCAAGGGGGCGGACGAAAGCGCCGGGCCCGGTTCCCTGGGGACGCCCTCGGAGGCGATGGATGGGAACCGGGCCCGGCTTCTATCTTCAACGAGATCCCCTCGCCCCGATGCCGGGAAATGGTTCACTCGTTCGGGTGGATACCCGACAGGCATTGCCGGGTACGCCACACGACCCCCACCTGCCGGCCGTCGAGGGGTGCGGAGCCGGAGGGCGGGTCATTCGGCACCTCGGAGACCTGAACGCCGCGGTGCCGAAACCTTCCTTCTTCAGTTGCCAAGGCGGCGAGCAGTGCTGGATATATCCAACCCCAGGTCGCCTTCATAGCTTCAGACCTCACGTCATGATCGACGCCAGGGGTCGGGTTGCCAGAAGCGCGGTTCCGCCGCATCGCCGCCGACATTCGCCGCCGCATCGAAGCCGGCGAATGGGCGGCAGGCGAAGACCTGCCCTCACGACGCGCAATGGCGGCCGAGTACGGCGTCCACCCGCAGACCATGAGGCTCGCCCACAGGCTGCTTCGGCAGCAGGGAGTTCTTGAGGGTGAGGAGCGGCGTGCGGTCTATGTGGCGCATCCTCCTGCTATGCGCACCCTCACCGACCCGGACGCGGAGTGGCCTTTCGCCAGCGAGACCACCGACACCCGCCCGCGTCCCGCCACGGTGGAGTTGGCGTACCGTCTTGGGGTCCCGGCGGGAGTGTCCCTGCATCACGAGGCGCTGGAGTGTCTCGATCCGGGCGGCCGGTCGGCGATGCTCGTGTCGTCGTGGTGGCGGGGCCGGCGGGGTCTGCACGCTTCCTACGCGGCCGAGCTGGGGTGCGTGGAGTTGTCGGTCGAGCAGGCGCACGCATTGGGGCTGTTGGTGGACGCCGTGGCGTTTCGCGTGGTGCGCACTCGCTTCGACCATGAAGGTCGCCCCCTGGAGACTGCCGATCTGATCTTGCCGATGGATCGGTGGAACATTCGGTTGGCGGCACGCAGACAGGGCGGGTGACAGTGGCATAGTCTGCCGCTCCTTCCTTGACCGTTAGTCAAGCGGTAAACCGCCGGTAACGGAAGATGCGGGCTGCATATATCTGACAGGTTGTGCACGGCCCGACCGAATGCGTAACGAAAGGTCAAGCTCTGGCCACGGGATCAAGAGGCCGCCTGCCAAGCGGGCCCGCCGCCGGCGCACGGGGTGAACGCACGACGGCGGGCCCCTGGCCGCCCTCCCCTTCACAGGCGGCGGCCACCCCGGGGACCGCGTGCGGATCGCGGCGGCCGGGGAGACTAACGGGATATCGGCGCGTGCTTGCCGTGAGCGCGAAGGCCGACGTTGCAGTCCGACACCCGCGACAAGTCGCCCTCAGCCAGCGCTGCGGCCCGCTTGCGATCCAGGTCGGCGCAAATCCTGCACGCAGGAGCAGGCTCGGGCTTGGGCAGCGGGAACAGACGGTCTACGGGGCTTCTCATAGCTGCGGGCCTCCCGAGTGTCGGTGGCAGGAGCAGCGGCAGCGGCGCACCAGCAGGATCCCGGTGGAGTGCGGCAGCGGCACGTCTTTGGTCTGGCGGCACATGGCGTGTACGTCCTTGTAGGCGGGCTGCCGTGCGAGGGTGCATTCGGTAGACAGGTCTGCGCTGTCAGTTGCGGCGGTCACCGACTGGCTCCGCGGAGTTCTTCCAGCGCGCGCCGGGTGTCGCAGTGGGAGGCGTCGTCTGTGCACTGCTCGCACATGCCGTCATGCTCACGGAGGGCTCGTATGGCGGCCTCGCGGACGCAGGCGGGGCAGGCGCGGGGGAAGATCCGGTACGTGCTGCCGAGGCGCTTCTTCTGCCGCGGGCCGAGGTTGACGGCCGTGGCGTTGGCGAGTTCCTCGCCGCCCCACACGCACACGTAGCCGCGAAGCTGTCGCTCGACGAGGCCGTCGAGGCTGGGGATGGGCAGCAGGACGAGCGCCTCATGCTTGGGCATGCCGCAGGTCACGGCGGGTTCTGGTGCCATCGTCACGCCTCCACAGTCACGGTGATCCGTCTCACATCAATGACCGTAGAAGCGTGCGGGAACGACAACGCTCACAGATTTGTGAGCACTGTGAGCGCGGCTTACAAGCCGACCCAGGCCGCCATGTAGTTCAGCGTGTCCGGCGTCCGCCGCGCCGTATGCACCAGGCCGCGGATCGTCTCCCGCGCGCCCGGGTGGTAGCGGGTCTGCTCCGGTGCCGCGCGGCGGGCGTCCACGAGATGCTCCAGCGCCCTCTCCGTGTGGCCAGTCTCCATCTCCGTGCGCGCCCAGTCGATGAGGAAGTGCGCCCGCCGGGACGTTGCAACCGAGGCGGGCAGGCGAATCTTGCGGGCCTGCTTCAGAGCGTTGTCGTACTGGCCCATCTCCACAGCGGCAGACATGCGGTGCATTGCCACGTTGGCCGGCCCGAACGACAGCCAGTGCACCTCGCTGGCGTCGCCGGTCCGGCGCGCGATCTTCCGGGCTTCGCCGATGTGGTCCACGACGGCGCCCACGTCGTCGGCCCGGGCGGCGATGACGGAGCCTCCGAGGTGGAGCTGCCCCGTCACAGCCAGGGCCTCGCGGGTTGCTTCGGCCTGGCCGACGATGCCGTGGCCGGCGGCGACGAGGCGCTGCCCGATCGTGTACTCGCCTTCCCGGAAGTAGACGAGGGCGCGCATGTACTGGCGGACCGCGCCCAAGCAGGGGTCTGAGGCGCGTTCGGCGGCCCACGCCATGCGGTCCAGGGCGACTGCGGACAGGTCGTAGTAGCCGAGCTTGACGCTGATGTCGTGTGCGGTGCGGTAGGTGGAGGCGAGGGCCTGCCACAGCTGGGTGGATGGCGTGGCCCAAGCGGTGTGGGTGAGTTCGGCGATGGCCCCCGGCAGGGCGCGGGCGGCGTTGCGGAGGTGGGTGGCGCGGACCTGCCCGCACAGCCGGTCCGCTTCGGCGACGAGGACGGCGGGCGGTCGGCAGGTGAGGGCCGGGTTGGCGCCGAGGTCGTACAGGTCGAGTGCTTCGCGGATGGGGCGGACGAGTTCGGCGAGCCGGTCGCGTTGGAGCTCGGTCACGTAGGGCTGTCCTGTGAGGCTGGTGACGTCCACTTGTAGGGCGCGGGAGACTGCGGCCACGAAGTCGGCCGTTGCTGGGCGGGCCCCGCACTCGACTTGGTTGAGGAGGCTGTACGAGTAGGGGATCCGGTCGGCCAACTGGCGTTGTGTGAGCCTGGCCAGCTTTCGCTGTTCGCGGATGCGGGTGCCGGTGTGGTTGTCGTCGGGTGAGGGCATACTGGTCTCCGTTCCTGACTCGTCATCTGGAACGTTACTCGCGTGCAATTGCATGCGTCAGGCGTCCGCCCCCGACTCCTCCCGGAGCGGGGGCGGTTGCATGTGATCGGATAGGTGGCATGACCTCTCCTGTGCTGTACCTGTTCGGCTCGGCGGCGCCGCCCGTCCACGACGTGGCGAAGGTGATCGAGGACGCGCAGCGGCGTGGCTTCGACGTGTGCCTCGGCCTGACCCCGACCGCCGCCCGGTGGCTGGGCGGCCAGATGCCCGCGCTGGAGGAGCTGACTGGGCATCCGGTGCGTTCGGAGTACAAGCTGCCCGGGACGGCGGATGTGTGGCCGAAGGCGGACGTGATCGCCTTTGCGCCGGCCACCTTCAACTCGGTGAACGCGTGGGCGCTGGGCCTCACCCGCGACTTCGTGATCGGGGTCGTCGCCGAGGGCATCGGCAAGGGGATCCCGATCGTGGCGATGCCGTGCGTGAACGCGGCCTACGTCCAGCACCGGCAGTTCGAGCGGAGTGTCGCCGAGCTCCGTGAGATGGGCGTGGACGTCCTGTACGGGGAGGGCGGGTTCGTGCCGAACCAGCCGGGCCAGGGGAAGCCAAAGGAGTATCCGTGGCATCTGGTGCTCGACGCCGTGGAGAGGAAGTCGGCGGGATCGTGATGAGTGTTCGGGGCCTGCGATCACTAAACTGGGGCCATGCCCCCCACCACCTCTGGCCTTGGCCCTGTGCGGTCTGCTGCGGCCGTGCAGGCGGAGATCCACGCCCTGATGGTGGCCACGGGTGGTTGGCTGTGGGGGCCGACACGGGCCCGGTATGAGCAGTTGCGGGACGAGTGGGTGGCGGCCGAGCAGCAGCTACGGGCGGAAGAGATCACCACCGCCGCATAGGATCCGCCCGTGGCACAGACCTTCGACTTCCCCGCACCCCTACTCGCCCTGGAGACCCGCGCCTGGCACGAGATCCAGGCCGGACGCCTCACCGTCGATACGGCGGCCGCCGTACAAACCGCCGTGACGGAGTTCGCGGCCGAGGGCGGGCACGACCGGTACACCGTCGAGATGGGACTCAAGCGGATCGTCCGGCACCCGGCCACCTGACCGCAGCCGGACGCCGCTCACGCGTACTGTCGGCGCTGCGGATCCAACGCCAGCGACAACCCGCCGCCACCATTCCCGTTCCCTGGCGACGGGTCCGGCGCGTCGTCCTTCCGGCATACCAGTGCGTCCGGGTCGTAGGAGGGCGCCTGCAGCGAGTAGCCGTCCGGGCATGACGGCCCATCGCGGCCGTCCTGGCCATCGACACCTGCAGCCCCGGGTGCGCCCTGGGGTCCGGCCGGGCCCGGCTCGCCCTGAGGCCCCGCAGGCCCAGCCGGACCAGTGGGCCCAACCGCACCATCCGCGCCAGGCGTTCCCGGCTGGCCGGACGCCCCGGCCTTACCCGGCTCACCCGACGCCCCCGGCGAACCCGCCGGCCCGGCCGGCCCCGGGATCGGCACCGGAACCTCAGCCCGATCCGGCAAGTCCTCAACAGCCTTCGTCGGGTCAGGCGCAACCGGCGTCTTCCCTTCGGCCTGCACTTGGGCTCTCAGCGCCCGCACATCGCCGGCCAGTGTCGACACGGCCGACCCGCGGAGGTTGGCCTCGGCTTCTAGCCGGTTCGCGAGTTCGGCGCGGTCGACGAGGAGCCACACCACGGCCAGTGCGCCGCCCAGGAACAGGATGATGCCGACCGTCCATAGTCCATGCCGCGCCCGGTACAGCACGGTTTGCGTGCGGGTCATGGTGTCCCCCCGAGTTGCTGCACCAGCAGGCGCAGGCGCGCGCTCTCTGCCTTCTCTGCGGCCAGCTCGGTGCGCGCCGCCACGAGCTCGGTGCGCTTCTCCTTCAGCTCCTCTTGGAGCTGGTCTGTGAGGCTGTTGAATCCCGTCACCGCTGAGCCCTCCCGGGCTGCCTTGTTCGCGCCGCGGGTTCCGTACATGGCGCCGAGCACGGTCACGGGGCCGCCGATCAGTGCTGCGATCGCCGTGACCATGGCCGCGTCCACGCCACCACCTTCCCGACGCGCTCACGGGGCAGGTTAGGCACCCGCGGTGCGCGGGCCGGGCGTATTGGGCATGTTCATCGGGGTCCTCCCGGGCTTGCTGCGCAAGGGCTTTCGGTGGGGAGTTTCGCATGAGGTTGGGTTGTCATATTCCGGCAGGTGCATACTGGTATTCAGCCGACCGGTCAAGTGAATGCGAGCCTGTCATGCAGTCGACCGCCCAGCGTCGCCCCGGCCGCCCCCGCGACCCGAACGTCGCCGCCCGCGACGAACAGGTCTACCAACTCATCGTCGACGGCACCGGATCCCGCGCCGCTCTCGCCGAAGCCACCAGCCTCGACCGGCCCACCGTGCAACTGTGCGTGCAACGCCTCAAAAGGCAGGGGCGGATCCGCACCTGCGCGGTCGACGGCGTCATCGTCTGGTCGGTCGCCGACAGCACCCCGTGCCCGTGAGCGGGGGCGGCGTGGACATCGAGTATTTCTCCGCCGATGACGTCGCCTGGCAGACCAACGCGCCCTGCGCCACGGCCGACTTGGACTTTGTTCCAGACGTCGAATCCGACGAGGGTGTCATCGAGGCGCAGCAGTGGTGTCGCACCTGCGACGTGCGCACCAAGTGCCTGGCGTGGGCGATGCTCCACGGCGCTGAGGGCTACTGGGGTGGCACGACCACGTACCAGCGCAACCAGCTGCGGCGCGTCCGCACCCGCGCGAAATGCCCCCTCTGCCTGTCCACCGACCTCGTGTACGCCGACCCGCACGAACTCTGCCTCGCGTGCGGGGTGTCGTGGATTCGGGACGTGCGCGAGGAGCCGATCTCCGCTACACCGCTACCCGCGACCGCGGCGTAGCCTGCTGCAACTCGTACGCCTTGGCCCAAGCCTCGGCCCACCGCCAGGCGTTGTCTCGTAGCCGCAGATGCTCGGCCACTGCGCGCCCCGTTTCCGACAACTCCTGCCTGAGTGCGGCCGACTCTCGCAGCCGCTTCAACTCCCGATACCAAGACCGCGGTCGGTCCGCCAATACACCCGCGCCCAAAGCGTGCAACCGCGCATATTCGGCCCGCGGCGACGCCACCCACGGCACCCCGCACGCCGACATCTCCAGCGGCTTCAGCCAGCTCTTGGCTGCGTTGAAGCGCGTGTCGGCCAGCGGCGCGATCCCCACCCCCAGCGAGGCGACAGCGGCCGGCCACTGCTCGATCGGCACCCCGCCCCCCGGCGGATCCGACGCCAGCCCGAACGCCGCGCCCGCGCCCGTACTGTCGCCGCGCATCTCGAACCGCGCGCCCTCCTCGACGAGGCGCGCAACAGCCCCGCCCACCACCTCCGGATCATTCGGATGCGAGTGGAACGAGCCCGGCCAGCCGATCGCATCCGAGTCCGTGCGCGGCAGCCCGTAGTAGTGGTCCGGCAGGTAGTTCGGCAGCACCACGCCGCGCCCGTGCCGCGCGTACACGTCCAGCAGCGCCGGCGTGGACACCGTCACCAGCGTGGCGTCACGGCACGCGCGCGCGAGGTTGCGCCACGAGTGCCGGTTCACCTGCCCGCCCACCATCCGCCTGCCCTCGTTCCCAGGGTGGTGCATTGCCCACGCCGGGTTCGAGGGGTGGATGGAGGAGAGGTCGTCATCGACGTCGACAACCACCGCGACACCCTTCGCACGGAGCACGCTGACGGCCTGCGCCATGTAAGCGTGCGTGACCCGCTGCAGCACGACCACGTCCACGCCGTCGACAAGGACGTCCCGGACCGTGTCCCGCTCCATGACCAAGCGCACCGACCGCGCGCCAGCGCCGACCACGGCGACGTCGTGGCCGGCCGCGGCGCACTGCTCGCCAGGCCAGACCATGCGGAAGCTGCCGCACCCCCAACGGTCGGCCGGGTAGACCACAACCTTCACTCGCTGGCCTTTCGGGTGCGACGTGCGGCCGGCCGCTCCTCCGGACTGGCCTGAGCCGTCGGCTCCTTCGTGGCGAGGTTTTCGACGAGGGCACGGAGTTCGGCCACTTCCTTCGCCAGCTCCTCCACCCGGTCCGGGCCGCTGCCGGACGGGGTGGCCGAAGCGACACCGAGCAGCGCGGCAGCCTCCTCACGGGCCATCGCGCGGATGCGTCCGTCCAGCGGGCTGCTCACGCTGCGGCTCCCTTCGGGGACACCTGGCCGCGCGTCAGCAGCGCGAGCACCGCCAGCACGACCGCGTTCGTCGCGCCCACCGTCTCGGCCGACACGTTCAGCCCGTAGGCGGCCAGCAGCGCAGCCCCGGCGGCAACGACGGCGGTGAACGCGGACGGCGCGACGGGCCGCGTCAAGGCCGCGGTGATGGCGCCGAACACGGCGGAGGTGATGGCGACGATCGCGCCCGCCTGCTCGCCACTTATGCCGACGTTGAAGGTGACGACGAGGGAGAGCACGGCACTCAGGGTGGAGATGATGAGCGCTGGCTCCCGGCCGAAGATCTTCATGACGGTTCTCGTTTCGTGTAGGTGGTCAGACGGCGAAGTCGCCGGAGACGACGCGGTGGATGAGCTTGGTGGTGGAGCCGTCGCCGGTGCGGGCCTTGACCTGGAAGCGGAGCGTCTTGCTGGCGGGGATGTCGTGGTTGTGGTGGAACTGCGGCACCGCGCCCGCGGGGAACTCCCCGATGTCGCCGTACCCGGACGGGCTGGTGCCGTCGGGGTTGGTGAGGATGAACCGGCCGGTGACGAGGCCGACCGCAGCGGGGTCGAAGGTGAGCTGGACGTAGGTGGGGCCGACGAGCTGGCGGGGGCCAGAGTGGATGACGGCGTCGGTGAACGCCAACGTGGTCCACACGTTGTCGGCGAGGTCGACGTCGAACGCGTTGGCTTCGTCGATCTTCTGGATGGTCATATCGGTCTCCTCAGAGGGCGTGGGCGGTGCGGGTGTGGTGGTGCCGGTGGCGAGCTGGAGGATGTGGGCGAAGTCGAGTGCGCCCGGGTCGCCGTGCAGGTTCTCGTCGACGTGCTGGTGGCCGCATACGCCCTTGAAGGCGTTCCATTGCGTGTCGTTCATGCGGACGCCGTTGTACGTGCCGTAGGAGGCCGGGTACGCCTTCCACACCTTCGGGCCTGATAGCGGCACGTCGTGGTTTGCGTGCGCCCACGCCAGGAACTCGGCCACGCCCTGCAGTGCCCAGTCGGGTGCCTCGGGCCAGTAGATGTGGACGTATCCGGCCGCCGTCCACTTCGCGTGGGTGACGGGGTCGCAGGTGCCGACCAGCTCCACCTGGGCGACGTTGTTGGTGTTCGTCTCTACCCCGCCGCGGAGGTTGACGAGCGCGCGGGAGGAGCGGTCGAAGTCGAAGTGCTGGTACCAGCGCAGTCTCTTCGCGGCAAAGTCCGGCATTGCGGTGATGTTCGGGGCGACCGCGCCGCCGTCGTAGTTGGGAAGGCTGCGTCCTTCGGTGGTGTGCAGGACGATGACGTTGACCTCTTGGAAGTCGCCGCCATAAGTGTCCTGGTACCAGTAAGCGGTAGATGCGCCCGGGTACTTCTGCGGTCCTGTGCTCATGCTGTCTCCCTATGCTCCAAGATCCGGGTCCGGTGTCTCGTGCCCCGGTTCCGGCGCGATGACGGGACTAACTACCGGGAAGTCCGCATTGGTGATCGCGGTGAAAACCGCGTTCAGTTCCTGATCGGTGACCAGGCCCTTGTCGGTAAGCACCTTGATCAGTCCGGCCAGCATGACGTCAGAGCCGATCATGCGGATCCGCTCGGCGGGATCGCCCCATGACAGGTCTGCACCCAGCTTTCGACAGACGGCCCGGTGGGCCCGCCAGAGGCTGAGGGCGTACTGCTTGACCGTGGCCATGGCCATGCTCCTTACAGGGGGATGACGACGATGCGGCGGTTCTGGAAGGAGCCCGTACCGCCCGTGACGCGGTACTTCATCGTGAACGTGTTCGACCCGGCGGTGAGCGCGGTTTCCATGTAGACGGCCGCTCCGCGCAGCGTCTGGTTGACGGCGGCGGCCGTGATGATGACGGCCCGGTCATCGGTTGCCGCGATCGTCGACGCACCCGACACGGCATACGAGGCGTAGGAGTTCTGTGATGCCAGCGAGTTCTGAACAATCGACGTGACTGCGACGATGGCCTTGGTGCCGGTGGTGACCGTCACCGCGGGGCCCGGCGTCGCCACGTCGCCGTAGCCGGTGCCGCTCGTCGACTCGGACGTGGTCACCGCTGCGGTCGACGGGACCCGCTCGACGATCGAGTTCGCGCCGGATGCAACGAAGATCGTGCCCGCCGTGGTGGCCTTCGCCGGGGCGGTTTCGTTCAGGTTGTCGCGGACGTGGGTGTTGAACTGTGCGGCCGTGAATACGGTGTTCGCGACCGCCGTCATCGGCGCTGTCCACGACATAGTCAGGCTCCGTACACGAAGTAGCTCATGGCGCCCGTGGGCAGCGGAAGCCACAGAGCGAGGACACGGACCGCAGTGAAGTTGGCGAGCATCCACGCTTCGGTCTCGGCTTTTGCATCTTCGAGGTTGGTGGACTCAAGTTGCTGATTGACGGCGAGCCCGGTGAGGTAGTAGGTGGAGCCGTCGAGGGTGATGGTGATCGGTTCGTGGTTTCGGAACAGGCTGTTCGCCAGTTCAAAGGGCCCGGGCATGAGTCACGCTGCCTCTCCGCGCGCGGGCACACCGTGCGCTTCGTTTTCGTCTCTCAGGTCTTGGACGCTCTGCCCGTGCTCGACCCCGAATCGGACCGCTGTCGGGTGATCCTGCGGGTACCAGTTCCGGTTGTGCGGGATCGGCCGCAATTCCAGGACGGCGAAGATGTCCGCCTCATCGGCCGGCCAGTCGATGTGGCTGGTCGCGTGATGGCAGTACGAGCAGTGGAACAGGGTGCGCCGCACCGTCCGCGGGCCGCCCTTGCGCTTGGTCTCGTACAGCTGCTCCACGCCGCCGCATCCGGCGGGGCAGTCCGCGACCCACATGCCGTTGTAGACGTAGGCGCGGGCCGCATTCGTGATCAGGTTCACCGGGCCTCCTAGGTTCCGAACTCGTGGGTGTCGAACTCCGACTGCGTGTCCCAGATCCACACCGTGTCCGGGTCGTCGGCGGCGATCGGGTCGAAGAACCCGTCATCGAATCCGGCGCCCGTCTTGTCGAACGTGAACGGGTTCTTGTTCGGGGCGTCGCGCTCTTTCTCGCAGCCCAGGACCAGGGCGTGGATCGGCGGCCGGGACGGCTCGATGCGGGTGATGGTGTGCTCGATCTGCTCGACGTAGAACCCGGCGTCCAACCCCAACTCGTCGTTGCGGATCGAGATCAGATCGGACACGGTGCGAGAGAAGATCTGCACCAGATGCGTCGGATCCTGGGCGACGACCCGCATCGACACCAGCGGCCGGCGCGTCGCGTACTGGGCGACGATGACTTCGGCGACGGCTTCGACGTCGTTGGCGGTGGCGAGGATGATGTCTTGCGGGTAGGTCCGCAGCCCGTGGAGGGTGATGGATGCGGGGTCCTGTTCGCGGACTTGGATGGTGCGGCCGACGGGGACGGCGCGGGCGCGGAGCTGCATCGACAGGACCGTCGCGGGTCCGCCAACCGATGTGATGCGGATGATGGTGGACTGGCCGGAAGTACGGGAGATGGCGGTGGAGACGACGCCGCTACCGGTGTACACGATGTCGGGATCGCTGCCGGAGGCTGTGGGGGCGACCGCGTCGAGGAACGGATCGGACGCGACGGCTTTGATCTCGACGGTCTGGCCGGTGAGGATCGAGAACGGCGACTGGGTGCTCCACACCGCGGACAGGTCGGTGTTCTGGACGCGTTCGTCGACGTCCTGCAGCACGTCGTTGACGATGTCGCGCCACCCGTGCTGGTAGGTGAACGGCGCCGTGTAGTCCAGGCCGGTGACGGGCGGCGAGTCACACTCCACGCGGGCCGCAGCGAACGCCGCCTGCGCGGTGAGAGATTCCGAGCGCAGCAGCCGGTGATGCCGGTCCCGAAACGTGAACACGCCGTCCGGTGCGACGTACGCGATCGCCGGCGGGCCTTCAGCGTTGACGACCTTCTGGATCGCGTCGAATGCTGTGCTGCCCTCCTCCCACCAGTAGTGGGTGAAGCTCGCGCCGGTGTCGATGTCGCGGCGGTCGGCCGGCCATCCCGCCTCGTCGAGGATCAGGCCGACGATTTCCCCGGTGCGCAGGGCCTGGTAGAGGGCGGTGGAGATTTTCACGCCCTGCAAAGTGGACAGGCCATCGAGGGCGGTGAAGTTCACGGACCGGTCGGAGCGGTCCGCGTTGACCGTGAAGTCGTTCAGACGCCCGTAGAACAGCGGGTAGGTGGTTCCTTGGAAGGTGGCTTGGATGCGGGTCTCGCGGCCCGGTTCCAGATCCCCGTACAGGCTGCTGTCCTGGTTCTCTGGGGAGTAGAGGCGCTGGACGTTGCACAGCGCGAACCCGGCGGAGCCGACCCTTCCCGGGGAGAGTTGGCGTTGCTGGTCGCGGCCGTAGGCGATGCTGATGCCTCGGCTGAGGGCGTCGGCGGTGGTGTCGTCGAAGGGGTCGACGAAGTCGCCGTCGGCCGCCCAGTCGACGGCGATCTGATAGGCGGCTCCCGTCACGCATGGAGACCACGTCATGGGGTGGCCCCCATCGGCAGACGGCCTTGCAGGCGCAGGTCGTCGAGCGCGCCTGACAGCCAGTTCTCCAGCTCGCGTTTCGAGCCGAGGACTCCGGTGTTGGTGAGGTTGATCTGGGGTGCATAGGTCATGTTCACCACGGGAGCGGTCCGGGTGTTGCCCACCCCGAGGGCTGACGCTGTCGGTGCCGGGGTGGCCCGGGCGGAGGACAGCTTGCCTGCTCTGATCGCGTCGAACATGTTCTGTCCGTACTGGCGCACCCGATCGGCGGGGATGACGTACTCGCCATTCGACACCCGCGCCAGGATCGAGTCCGAGGTACCACTGCCCGGGCCCCTGATCCTGCCCCCGCCGGGGAATCCCTGCACTTGGCCGCCGGCAGCGAACTGGACCAGGCCGCCGGACGCGAACCCGGCCAGGTTCTTCGCGGTCTGGTTCGCGCGGCCCTCGACGCTGAGAATGACGGTCTTGCCGTGCACGTTGTTGATCGCCGCCTGAGCTGCCGCGATCTTCCGTTTGAGATCCTCGATCTCACCCTTGATCTGGGCGGTCTTTGACGACGGTGCATTCGCCAGCCGCGTCTTGGCATCCGCCAACTTCTTCTTCAGATCCTCAAGATCACCCTTCAGGAACGCCGTCTTGTTCGGCGTCTTCAGGATCTGGTTCGCCAACGCCTTCGCCGCCGCCTCGGTGAGGCCCATCTGCCGCGCGGACCCGATCAGCTTCTGCCGGCCCGTCTCGAACGTCTTCGACACCTGAGCCCAAGACGTATCCGCCGCCCGCCCGGCCGCCGTCGCCTCATTCGTCTTCGCCGACAAATCCGACAAAGCCGCGTACGCGCCCCTGCCCTTCTCCGTGGTGAGATCGAGCTGGCCGCCAGTCGCCTGCCACACGTTCCCGTACTTGCCGGCCGCAGCAGAGGCACTGTCGATGGACGCCTCGAACGCGGCCTGCGCATCCAACGCCTGCCGGTTGACATCGTTCAGCGCGATGACCGCCTCCCGGAGGCCGTCCGCGCTGGCCTTCTGCTCGGCTAGCTTCGCCGACGTCGCCTGCGCCTGCGCCCCGAACAAGCCCATGGCCTGCGCGGCCAACTGCTGTTCGAAGGCCGAGTCGGCCAGCGCCGACTGGTAGTCGGTGAGCTTGCTCGTGAAGTCGGCGGCGTCCCGGCCGCCCTTGCCGTACTCGGCCGACAGCCGCTGAACAGCGGCGGCGGCAAGGTCGGACTGGCCGTTCTTGACCAGATTGGCGAGCGCCTGATCGACGGAGTTCAGGTTCTCCTTGGCGTCCTTGACCGGGGTAGAGTCCCAGCCCGTCCAGCCCACTAGGAACTGCTGCACCTTGTCGGTGGTCGTCGGGTCGGTGAGCGACCTGACTTTGCCGTACAAGCCGTCGAGATCGTTACCGAACGCCCGGGCCGCCTCGCCGGTGACCTTGCCCATCTTGCCGAGCTGCGCCAGCGAACTGGTCAGCTTGTCGATGTCGGGCGGGGCCTGGCGGCCACGGTCGGACAGCTGCGTCAACGCGATGATCAGCAGGCCGAGGCCGGTGCCCGCAACAGCGACCTTCGCCGCCCGCGACATCGCACCGATCGCCGCCGCGAAACTCGGCAGGACCCCGGTCGCGCCGGCGGCCGCCGCGCGCATTGCGCCGATCGCCGCACTGAACGCAGTGATGCCGCCGGAGACGGCGGCTGCGGCCGCCGCCGCGATCCTCACGGCCTTCAGCGCGAGGGCGAGTTGCAGCATCGACGTGACCACGCTCGGCGGCAGCGCGGACACCAGATTCGCCAGGATGTTCACCACGGTCAGCAGGCCCGGGCCGACGTCCGACGCCGCCTGCGCTATGTGCAGCAGCGCCTGCATCACGTTCTGCAGGGTCTCGCGCACGATCGGCCCGTTGGCCCGGACGTACTCCATGAACTCGGCCGCGCCGCTGCTGATCTTCCCCGTGTTCAGGGTTCGGACGAACCTGACCAGCGCGTCGTTAGCGCGCTGGAGCGCGCCCGTCGAGAACTGCGAGAAGCGGCCGATCAACGCGTCCAGGCCCGGGGAGGCGATGCCGCCGGCGGCGATCGTCACGAACCGGTCCAGCTGCCCGCTCGCCCCCTGCACCAGCGGGGTCAGCTTCGGGAACACGGAGCCGAATGCCTGCAAAGCCTTCGTCGCCACCGGCATCGTGCTGGAGGCAAGGCTGTCCGACCATCCCCGGTACTGGTCCTTCAGCGACGACAGGGCGGCGGCGGTGCGCCGCGTGGCGTCGGGCATCTGCTGGATCTGCCGCACGAACGCGTTCTGCGCCTTGGCTGCCTGCGCGGACGTCGCGCCGTGCTGGTCGACGGCGTCCTGATATTTCTTCTCGGCGTCCGCGGCGTCGGTGATCGCGGTGACCTGCCCGGCGGCGGCAGCAGCGAACGCGCCCACGGCGATCGAGGCTGCTCCGACGCTGGCGGCGATGGGGGCGGCTTGTACGGCGATGGGGATGAGGGCGGGGGACAGCAGGAGGGCGGCGGACTTGAGGCTGCCGAGGGCTTCATTGAAGCGGTTGCTGCCGCCGGTGACCGAATTGAGGGAGTTGTTGATCAGCCGTGATTCGGAGACGAACCGGCCGCGCAGGTCGCGGAGTTGTCCGTTGGCGTCGCGGGTGAGGCCGCGGATGGCGAGGGCTGCGGCGGTGGTGTTGGCGTTGACGTTGATGGTGGCGTCGCCGATGTGGCCGTCGCCTGCGGGGGTGCTCATGCGAGGTTCACCCCCATTGCGGCGAGGAAGGACTGGGATGCCTCTTCAGCGTTGTCCCACCACCAGGGCGCGTTCGGGTCGCGCGGTGTCGGCTCTTTGTCCTCAGATGCGGGGACGGTCCAGGCGCGCACGTCGAGTTGCCCGTCGAACCGCTTGCGGGCGTCTCCGGGCTTGTCGTTCTCGCGCGGGCTGAGGCGCTGGACCATTTCGGCGTAGATCCAGTTCAGGAATCGGTGGGCTGGAAGGTCGCCGGGATTGACGCCTGCGGCTGCTGCTCGTCCGTCGAGCTCGTGCCAGATTCCGGGCTCTGTGGCCCATCCGACGAGGGCTGCGACGGCTGTGTAGGGCGCAGGCCGTAGGCCTCCAGAAGCCAAAGAATGACGTCGGCCATCTGGTCGTCCTCGATCGGGTTGGCCTTGTCCTTCAACCGGGCGGCGAACCGGTCGTAGGACTCCGGGACCAGGGCGAGTTCGAGGGCGCCTTTCAGCAAGTCGTGCTGCTGCTGGTAGGTCTTGGTATCGGCGGTGCCGTTGTAGAGGGTGACGAATTCGGCGTAGATGTCGCCGGGCAGGACCGGTGCAGCCTCGAACTGTTCGCCGTCGATGGTGAAGGTGAGGCGTTTGCGGGGGCGGCTGAAGTCCCGGGCTGCGGGCGTGGCAGCCGCGGCGGCGGCGCCGTTCGCGTGTGTGAGGAGCTCGGTCATGGGTGGGACGGTAGGTCGCCCCCGCGCATGATCATTCCGGAGGTTCAGAGGGCCGCGCGGAGCGCCTCGCGCAGGAAGTTATTCGGCTTCGTGCCGGGATGCATGACGTACTTCGCGTACACGACCTGTCCGTTCACCGTGAACCGCAGCACCCCGTTGGGCCTGCGGGGCTGGATGCGGTGCGGGCGCGTTCCGCCGATCACGTAGAGGGCGGCCGGGTGGCGGACGTTGATGACGCCCTGGAAGTCGCCGCCCGGACCGCGGCGGATCTGCGCGCGGATGGTGGAGCCCATGTGGCCGGGTGCGCGACGGATAGCCTCGGTTTCCACGCGGCGCAGGCGGCGTTCCATGTTGCGGTAGACCATGCCGCCGGGCAGCCGGAGCATGCGCTCGATGCGGCCCCGGTCGAGGTTGAAGCTGGTAGAGACGGTGAACACGGCTGGCCTCAGTTCCTCGGCAGGGAGACGTAGGCGCGCAGCTCGTTGCCGACGCAGCCACCAGACGGGCCCTGCGCGGTCAGCGGGCGCAGCATGAAGTCGGAGATGTCCCGCGCTTTGTTCATCTCGCACAGCTTCACCGACACGGCCAGCATCATCTCGTACGCGTCCCGGAGCACTTCCTGTGCGGAGGCGTCGAGTTCGGCCGTGGTCGGGGCGGTCGTCGGGTCGTCGGGGTTCGGTGCGCAGCGCACGACCTGGATGACGATTTCGGCGACTTCCCAGGGTGCGTCGCAGCCGTTGCCGACGCGTTGGGCGAGCGGGACGGGGAACTGCTCGGTGGGGTACACCTGCGCCACGGACACGGCGAGGAGCCCGCAGTCGCATTCATCCCACGCGATCGCGCCAGGCACCACCGAGTGCCGGTCCGGCTTCGTGGTCAGCTCGGCATACACCGCCTGCTCCAGGGTGGAGGCGACGGTGTACCACTTCAACGGGCCCGTGATCACGTCCCCGTCCTCCGTACCGTCGGCCGGTCCACGGAGTACACGCGCGACCGCTGCCGCAGCCCTCCCGGGTTCCACGTCGCCACGAACATGTCGACGAGATACAGCCCGGTCCGGCCCTGCCGGAACAACTCCCCAACATCCGGATAGCTGATGGTCACGCCCTGCCTGACGAGCTGCTGCAGCCCGGCCGACAGCTTGCAATCGCCGCCGGCCGCAGCCTTGGCGATCTCACACGCCAACTGGCCAACAGCCAGCGCGGCCCCGTCCGGGAGATCCTCGCCGTACAGCGCGGTCACCGACCACGTGCCGACTTCGGTGTCCGCGAGCGCGAGGTCGTTGCAGCGCGGCCAGTCCCCGCCGTCTGTGCGCACCAACAGCCGGTTGTTGTCGACCCGATAGGCGCCCGACACCAGCGGAGTCCCGTCGACCTTCACCTCGACGATCCGGTTGACCGGTGCGGGCAGCAGCACCTCCGACACGCTGCTGCACGAGCACTCCCCGCTGCAGCCGCCGCAGGTGAGGTTGAACCACTGGCCGCCGATCAGGGCAGGCTGCGGGTACGACCAGCCGCCCGACCAGGGCGGCCCGAAGTCGTCGAAGAACCCGCCACCCCAGCAGTCCCGGCGGCACGGCCGCAGCGTCACCTCACAGGTACCGAACCGCATCCCCGTGAGCGCCCACAACACCTCGGTGGCCGTGGACACCGCCACCCCAGTCACCGCCGGGTTGAGGGTGTCCAGATCGCACGTCCACGTCACGGGCCAATCGGAGCAAGGACCGAACTGGGCAACCACCTGGACGCCTTACAGCGTGGTCGGGTTGCAGGCCACGGTCGGCGGCGCGGTCGTGGTCACGTTCCACACCCAGTGCTCATCGGTGTCGACGAACTGTCCGGCCGGAAGGAACGACGACCCGACCCGGGTGTCCCACGTCGACGCGGCGCCCCTGGTCTCGGAGGAGAACTCGAACGTGCTCCTACCGTTCTCGACGGTGTAGTTGCCGATCTGGGTGGCGCCGACGTTGGGCCAGGCGTGGTAGATGTACCGCTGGTTCCCGGACGCGTCACAGGCTCCGGATCCGGCGACTTCCTGCCACACCTCCAGGCTGAAGCGGTTGGTGGGGTTGCCCTCGGCGACGGCGAAGCCGGTGCCGGTGGTCGGGGTGCCGGTGGTGAGTTCGCGGGCGCTGATGATGTAGGAGATGATCGAGACGTTGACCTCGCACATCTGCACCGTCAGGCCCATGCGCTTCAGCGTCGGGTCGTCTTTCTGGTTCACGCACGGTGCGCCCGACGCGGTGCGCTCGAAAAATTCCTGGCCGTCTTCGTAGTCCGGCTCCATCTGGACCTGAACGAACCCGGACGAGACACCGACCATGCCGGACGTGCCGGTGACCGGCACCCCGCACGCGTCCAGTGCGATGATCCGCATGTGCGTGCCCTTGATGGGAGTCACGCACGTCGAGGTTGCTGCCATGGTTCTGTCTCCCTATCAGGTGGGCACGCCCAGAGTGATGTGCGCGGCCAGATGGCAGCACTCGAAGCCGATCAGGTAGGTGCGCTCGGCGAGCATTCGGATCGTGTTGGAGGTCCGGTCCAGGGAGTCCCGCAGCCGGGACACGTACGGATCTGACCGGTATCCCCACGCCGCGCCGGTGGCGTAGATCCACGCCGTGCCGTCGGCCGCCGGGGTGCCGTCGGGTGCGCTCCCGGTGTAGCCGGTCCCGGCGACGATGAGGTTCCCGGCCGGGGTGACGAGGCGTCCGTCGACGACGGAGGCCAGGTTCCAGGCGGCGAGCGTCGGCAGTGCTGACCTGGGCACGTGGATGAGGCCCTGCCCGGAGTAGCAGTCGGCGAGCGCCTGCTCCAGCGCGCCGAGGGCCTGCGCGACATCCTGCCCGCCGGTGACGAGGGGGGAGGCGACCGTCTGCAGGACCACGTCCCCGTCCAGGACTTCCGTGTCCGCTGCCAGGTGCGGGAACACGACGTTCTGCCCGCCCGCTACGCCGGTCCAGAACGCGGCCTCGACCTGCGCCTGTTCGACCCGGGCCAGCGCATCCGACGCGACCGACTCGGCCTCAGCGATCCCGACAGGCGAGCACTCGAACTCCGCGAAGATTGTGAACGGGAGCGCGCCACGAAAGCCCTGCTCGACGTTCGCGGTCTTCGCTGGCGGCTCCGGCACAGGGCCCCCGGTCCCGGTGACGGCGAGGCACTCGTCATACGTGGTGTCGCCGGTCGGGCAGCGCTCGGGCCAGGTGACCCCGTTCTGCCAGTGCGGGCCGTCGGTGGGCGGGTGCTGGACGGTGTCCCACAGCCCGTAGGGCAGGGGGGTGAACACCGTCGGTAGGTCGACGAGTTGGCGTGCGGCCATCGGCGCTCACCCCTCTCCCTCAGTTCGTGTCACGGTCAGGGTCAGACGCGGACGGTGCCGGTCAGCAGCGCGCTGGTGCTGCCGTTGACGTTGAAGCCGACCGTGTACCGGCGGGACTCGTGGCCCACCTTGGCGATGAGGTGCGCCTCCTCCGACCAGGCGGCCGTGTGGTCGTTGGTCTCGTTCAGCACGCTGTCGCGGATGACGCCCAGGTCGAGCGTCATGCCGTTGCCGTGGATGAACGTGCCGGCCGCGTAGATGAGGAAGTCCACCGTGGTCGGCCACGCCTGCATCTTCGTGGCGTTGCCGAACTGTGATGCGCCGCGGACCTGCCAGTCGTTGACCCACTGGACGGCGATGTTGCGGGCGGTGAAGTACCGGTTGACCTCGGAGAGGGGGATGTCGCCGAGTTCGACGCCGGCCTTCCAGGCGAGG
This sequence comes from Streptomyces sp. NPDC050121, assembly GCF_044460385.1. Classification (NCBI taxonomy): domain Bacteria; kingdom Bacillati; phylum Actinomycetota; class Actinomycetes; order Kitasatosporales; family Streptomycetaceae; genus Streptomyces; species Streptomyces sp. NPDC050121. The sequence goes on from NZ_JBITJV010000004.1 coordinate 424,303, forward strand.
TCGGCCTGGATGACGTCTCGGGCCCAGTACGGGAGGACGACTTCGAGGACGTCGTCGATGCACATGCCGTAGCGGGCCCGGTAGTCGGTCGCGGCGAGGCCGACCGCGTTGTAGATGCGAGGGGCTGCGGCGTCGGTCGCGGCACCGCCGGTGATGCTGGTCGCCGCGGTGGAGCGGGCGAGCATGAGGGCGATGAGGCGGGCGTTGATGATGTGTGCGTGCGCGGACATCAGCAGCCGCAGCGTGTTCTGCGTCGCCTCCGGCCACGCGTCGTCGGTGAGGTTGCCTGCGGTGAGGCAGTAGCCGTAGAGCTCCAGGCGCTCCTCGTCCATGTCCGAGCAGGGAACGCGCATGCAGGGCTTGGTCGGGGAGCCGGTGGCGGCGGCGATGTCGTCGGCCTCGGTCCACAGCCACGGCTGGGAGGTGTTGGAGAAGGTGCCCTGTGCGAATCCGGCGAAGGCGGTGCCCCCGCCGAGAGCGTCGGCGAGGGACGGGCTCACGGGGAACTGGATGCCGCCGCGGGTGACGCCGAAGGTCGGCAGGTCGATCAGGCCGGACTCGCAGGCGATGTTGAAGAAGTCGTAGCGGGGCTCCGACGGTGCGCACCAGCCACCACCGGCGACGAGGGCCGCCTGCTTGTCGGGGCCGGTGAGGTAGGAGATGAGTTCGCGCATCTCGCCGCGGGTGGTGCGGTTGTCGACGCTGTGGGAGAACTCGTTGCGAACCGAGGCGACGAGCTGCTCGCTGGGCTGGCCCTGCGTGACCGGCATGGACTTGGCCTTGCGGGCGGTCACGTCGGCGAGCGCGGCCAGGCTGGTGAGGCCTTCACCGCGGGCGACGCCGGGGATGTCCACCGAGGCGGTGACGGCGAGCCGCTGGGTCGGGACCTGCGGCGCGGGCGCGTGCTGCGCGGTCTCGGACAGCGAGGCGGTGGCGCGGCGGGCGAGGGCCTGCGGGTCGAGGCCGTTGCGGCGCTCGCCCATGAGGGCGACCATGCCGGCGGTGACGCCTCGGGCGGCGGCGGCGGCGATGGCCTCGACGTCGACGGCGGGGGCCGGTTCGGCGGCGGCCTGTGCGGCGGGGGTGCCGTTGACGCGGGCCTGGAGCTGGGAGAGCTGCTCGGCGACGCGGGACTGCTGGAGTGCGGCCTGCTGCTCGGCGCGGACCTCGCGGACGCGGAGTTCGCCGCGGATGCGGTCGAGGTCGTCGGTGAGGCGCATCGCGTAGGCGAGGGTGTCGGGTTCGACGCTGTCGAGTTCGTTGACGCGGTTGAACTCGGCGACGGCTCGCGTTTCGAGTTCGGCGAGGTCGGTGTCGCTGGAGAGGGTGAGATCGGATGGGGCGCTGAACAGTTCGTCGGCCACTGCTTCCTCCGTTGCGGAAGGGTGTTATGCGCCCGATGAGTTGGCGCCTCTTTGCCGGAGGTTAGCGCATAGCACACGGTCCGGCAAAGGTCAAATACCTTCACCGGACCGCTAAACCTAAAGGTCAGATGCTCGGAGGGGGCGGCGGCGGGGGTGCCGGACGACGCCTCTTATTGCAGCTGCACATTCCCTTTCACCTCCCCGGGTGGACTCGACGAGACAGCATCCGCATCACGATCCGCACCGCATCCTGCTCCAACTCGGACTGTGAACGGCCCCACGCAACCGTCGGCCGGCCCGCCGCAACCAGCGCCTGCGGCTCCCCGCTCGCGACCCGGGCCCGCATCTTCGGAACGGGGAAGCCAGGCACGTTGACGGCCAGCAGCCCCACCAGCCGGAGTTGGCCGCCGATCCGCCGCCAGTCCCCGGACACCTGCCCGGCGGCCTGGAGTTCGTACACCTTCAGCGGGTCCGCGCCCGGGCGCACGCACCCGGCGACCCAGATGCCGTGCGCATCGTTGCCGACCGCCACATCCGCGACAGCCGCGCCCGTGTTGTCGTAGTGCTCGGCCGCCGGTGTCGCCCCGTAGTGCAGCGGCGCATGCCCAGTACCGACGGTGATCTGCCCGACCGCGACCCGCGACCCGTCCGCGCACGCCACCTCGCCGGTGCGGTAGTACGGGTGCGCGTCCTCGTGCGGCGGCTGCACGCACACGTCGTCCTGGCCGATGTGGCAGGAGCCCCACTGCGCGGCGTGCCCGTAGATCCGGCCGTCGTCGGTCACCGTGATCGGCGTCGGCAGCGACAGCTTGGGGTCGGAGAACCAGTCGACGGGCGGCCGGAACACCTCAACGCCCGCGGCGGTAACCGGAGCGAGCCGCTGGGCCGCGCGCTCGGCTTCCTGAAGGGTGCCCAGTTCGGCCTCGGTGACCGGCTGGCCGCCGGCCACGATGGCGCCGGCTTCGTCGAGGAGGGCGATGTAGGCCTCGGCGAAGGCGGGGATGTCGACGAGGGTTGCGGCACGGATGCGGCCGCCGTGGTAGATGACCTTTTCGGGCTGGGCGAAGAGCATCTCGAATAGGTCTTCGCCTTCGCCTTCGCCGGTGCCCGCGTTGACGTCTTCGGGCCACACGAATTCGACGTCGGCTTCACCGATGCTGTCGGCGTCGATGCTGACGCCGCGCAGGAACTTGCCTTCGATCTTGGCGTGGGCGCGGCGCCCGTTGTCGTCGGAGAGATCGAGGACACCCGACCCCATGATCTTGTCGCCGTCGCGCCACACCTTGTCGATGCGGCCGACGTTGACGGCCTTGGTGCGGGCCTCGCCGCCGTGGGAGTCCTCGATGTTCCAGCGCAGAGGGACGGGGAGTTCGGCCCAGGTGAGGGATCCGGGGGCGAACTCGCGGCCGTCGCCGGTGACGATGCCCTCGACGGCGAGGGGCCCTTCCCATGGGGCGGTCTGGCCGCCGTAGTCCATGCTCTCGTCGCCGTCGTCCGCGGGCTGCTCCTCGGTCTCCTCAGCGTTGAGGGCGGCGAGCTGCTCGCCGGCCGAGGCTTCGGTGGGGTGGCAGCCCATGAGTTCGCTGGTGTCGGTTTGGACGACGGCCCACGGCGTATCGGCACCGCAGTCCGGGTGGTCTTGCACGATGCTGTACGGCACGGTGCCGCCTCCTTCGTGGTTGTTCGGCGGCATTGTGGCCGCGCTCGCAGCCAAGATCATTCCGGCTGCGCTCTGCCGCTGCTCCTGCGGCCACACGGTGACGAGCGTCCCCCGGCAGCGGGAGCCGCCGAGGCAGCCGGTGTAGCCGCCCGTCGGGTACGCGGTACGGGCCACGGCCAAGTCGGTGTACTGGGTGCCGTCGATGTCGCGACAGGGTTTACAGCTGTTGCGATCTAGCGCCTCACTCGCCGTGTACGTGGCCGGGGGCGCGACCGCGAGGACGGCCATACGGCCCTCGTTCTGCGCGGCCGTCATCGCCGCACCCACCTGCTCCTCAACCTGCGCACCAGACAGCCCGGTGAGGTGCTCGTCGACCTGCGCGGCCACCTGGCCGGCCGTACCGGAGCCCCACACGCGCATCGCCTGCCGGACCGCGGACTGCACCAGGCCTGCGCCGAGCATCCGGGCGGCGGACCGGCCGAACTGGCGTAGCCGGTCCCGGATCGCGGCGGCGGTGATCGCCTCGTCGTCCAGTGACCAGTCGGGCACGGTGACGCCCTGCGCTTCGGCTTCGGCCTGCTGCTGCTCGCCTGCCTGCCGCGCGTAGGCGATCATCCGGGCGATCAGCAGGCGTTCGGCGTCCCCCGTGTCCACGGTGAAGGAGTCGAGCCGGTCGAGGTCGTCGGCTTCAGCCGCGGCTTGTACGGCGGCGGTGATCTGCTTGCGCTGCGCGTCCTGGATGTCGGCCCAGGCTTCGACGGTGGCGTCGACGGCCTTGTGCCACGCCTTGTCCATCTCTGCGAAGTCGACGCGGGAGGCGAGCTCCAGCTCGGTGGGCTGACGGCGGAGGATGCTGCCTGCTGCGGCCCGGACGGCTTCGCTGGACATGACGTACTCGCCGTACTGCAGCCGGGCTTCGGCCAGCCGAGGGCCGTCGGCCGCCGCGGTCACTGGCTCGGTACGGAGCCGTTCCGTCACTTGGTGCGGGATGCGAAGGTGGCGGCCGAGCACGGAACGGATGGCGTCAAGCGCGAGCTTCCCGCCCCGGTTCGTCTCCACCTCGATCCGCAGCGGCGGCGCTTCCCCGGCTCCCGCCGTGACGGGCTGGCCAAGGGGGATGTCGGTGTGGTCCCCGGCGAACGCCACCCGGATGCGGTCGAAGACGACCGGGCCGAGCCGCTCCTCCATGGGGATGATGAGGTCCAGCTCGTCGGAGTACGCGGCACAGATATGCGGCACCCAGGGCGTGTGCTGCTCCGGCAGTTCGGGATGGTCGACGCCCTCGGCGAGCCCCTCCTCCAGCGCCATGCCGATCGCCCCGTGCAGCATGCCCAGGGTGCGCGGGGTGGCCGGGTCGTCTCCGACCGACCACACCCAACTCGGGCTGTCGCTGTTGCCGTTCCAGTGCGCAGCGCCGAAGACCTTGGCCGTCACGGGTCCGCTGACGTAGTGGGGCAGTACGTCGGTGACCGCTTGGACGATGCTGCGCTGGGCTTCCTCGCTGAAGGCCGTGCCGTCGTCGCCGAGGAAGTACAGCGTCAGATGCAGCTGATCTGCTGCCTCGCCGCCCTCGATCGCCAGCCGCTCCGCATCCTCCGGCGTCGGCATCAGGGCGATCATCGCGCCCGACAGGTGCGAGCCGTCAGCGGCTGCTGTGAGCGAACCCATTGGTGCTCCGAGTCGTCGAGAAGAAGCCGCTGACGTCCAGCAGCGGGGAATGCTGGCCGATCGTGAACCGGCCGAACGCATCCAACCGGGCCTCATACACTCCGGACGTTCCCGGCCGGGGCAGGCTGTGGAGCTTCAGCGCGGCATGCGTGAACGGACAGGAGTACGCGTGCTGCGAGCACAGCCCCGGGTGCAGCAACTCCGGCGGCCGGCCGGTCGCGAAGCGGACGGCATGCAGGGTCTGCGACTGCCTCACCAAGCGCTCGGCGCGGGCGTCTGCTGCGGCTTGGCGTGCGATGTCCGGGTTGGGTGGGCTGCGGTCCTCGGGCCGAGGCTGCGGCTGCAACTGGGGAGCGGCTGGTTCGCCACCCTGTGCGGGGCTGTCGATGGTGATCTGGTCGCCGGTGAGTTTGGAGAGTGCCCCGGGGGCGGCGGTGGGGAAGGTCTTGATGATGACCTTCAGGCCCTGCTCCTTCAGCTCCTCGTCGCTCGGCTTGTCCGCTTCGCTGAACCCGGTCTCGCGACGCAGTGCCGCGCCGTTGATTTCCAGCCGGTCGTAGAGCAGGACGGCGTCGTCGGAGCGGTCGGGGCGCAGGGTGAGCTCCGACATGTCGTACCAGACGACCCAGTTCGCCCAGTCCTCCACACCGGAGGCCCGCAACCGTGGCTGGAGATAGCCGGCGGTGAGGGCTTGGGCGATGAGTTCGGCGTCGGGGGCAATGTTGACTTTGAGGCTGGTCTCGTCGACGGCCCACGCGTTCCAGTGGTTGAGGTCGCCCATGCCGAGGAGGACTTCGGGCGGTATGTTCAGCTGGGTCGCGAGGCGTTTGATCGCGGACTCGCGCTTTTCGATGATCTTCTCGTCGATTTTCAGGGTGAAGTCGAGATGCCTGATCTTGTCGACGTACTCGCCCGGAACCCGGATCGGCATCGGCACCACACCAGAAGCAGTGCCTGGCTCGCTGATGGCGGTCTTGGCGTTCTCGATCCACTCGGCCATGAACGGATCCGGGGCGTCGGCGAACTCTTCCCTGGTGGGGAAGGTGACCTCGTCGGGGAAGATCGCCACACCGGCGGACGCGAGGCGGGACAGGTACTGGGCGACGATGTGCCGGTTGACGAGTTCCAGTTCGCGCATGGTGGAGCGTGCGGCGCGGGCGGGGCTGTCGGCGATGTGGTGGTAGCGCTTGTTCGGCCGCCACACCCTGAGGGGGCGTAGGGAGTCGGGTGCAAGCGGACGCCACGCGTTGCCGCCGTTGACGGCGTTCTCGTCGATGACCTCGTACCGGCCCCGGGCGACCCGCACTTCATCCGTGGAGCGCACCGACCACTGCTCGACGCCGTTGATGTTCTCGACGATGACGTAGCCCTCGCCCGGTACCGAAAGCTGTGTGCCGAGGCCGTCCATGATGACGGCCTGCCCGGCGACGCCTCCGGCCATGGCGGTCATGAGGTCGACGGCGGTTCCGGCGTCGGCGCGGGCGGGTTCGTCTTGGCCGGGCTCCAGCTTCGCGGCGTAGAGGCGGACGCGGGACAGCATTTTGGCTTCCCAGTCGACGGCGTACCGGAACTCGCCGAGGGTGTCGTGGTAGCCCCAGACTTCTTCTTGCCAGGCGTCGGTGTTGCGGATGAGTTCGGTGCGGGGGCTGGTGACGGGCGCGGCTGCGGCGGTGAGCGCGGCAGGTTCCGGGGCGGTGGGTGTGGTGGATGTGGGCAGGGGGGTGCGCCGGGTGAAGGCGTGGTACCAGGCCATCGGTTCTCCCTGCTCGCGGTCTGCGAGGGAGGGTAGGAGCAGCCCGGGGAAGATCATTCCGGGCGTGGGTGAGGGCCGCCCGCAATGCCCACTGCGAACAGCCCTCTGCGACCACCCATCACCCCGAACCCCGGAAGGGCCCGGCCTGCACCACCGATGCTACGAGCCCGCAGCCGGACCGTGTTCCGGCGTCACGCCCACTCCTGCGCCGCCAGCAGCGCACCCACCGCCCACACCGCAGGCCACACCAACAGCGGCACCGGCACACCGACGGTGGCCCACGTCCCGGCCGTCACCACGAGCGCCACCCAGCCCGACGCACACCACGGGCACGACAGCAGATCCCCCAACCAGTACGGCACCCAGCGCGTCCGCTCCACGTACCGATTCGTCACACCGTCGATCACCGTCACACCACCGAGACCCGCCACCGTGGCCGACTGGCCCTCCTCCAAGACCGGGAGCCGGTTCGTCTCCGACTCCTTCCGCGTGAGCGGCCGCCAGCCGCCCACGAGCCGGTCCCGCAGCCACAGCACCGGCGGGAACACGTCCTCGACGACGAGCCGCGTCAGGCGGTACGTCGCCAGTGACATCACGAGCAGCAGCAGCCATGTCTCCATGCCGATCACCGTAGCCGCCCGCCAACGATCTGCTTTCTGGCCAGATCACCACCCAACGACCCCTGACCGCGCGCCGCCGTACCGACCAGCTTCATCTGCCAGGCCGGCCACACCATCGCGTCCAACCGGTCCGGCGACCAACCCAACTCCGGATACCAAGTGGCCAACTGGTCCTCCAGCTCGGAGAACACCCCGGCCATATGCCAGCGACCTTGCGCGCCGAGCGCGGCGACCGGCTGCGCGCGAACGACCTTGCCGCGCGTCGCGGTCACCGTGCGGATGGGAATGTCCACGCCGAGCGCCTCGGCCGCCGTGCGCAGGGTGGCCACACACATGGCCCCGCCGTAGTTCGTCTCAGCCACGATCTCATCAGCCTCCCAGTCGATCGCAGCCTGCACCGCCCGCCGCCCCCACTGATCCGGCGACAGACGGCACGACCGGTCGTCCAGGACGAAGCCGTGGTGCTGTGGCCGTTCTTGCGCATGAGCGCGCACAAGGAGTGCGTCTTCGGGATCCGTCGACCGCCCCGGCAATGCGTTCGGCAGCAGAAGCCCGGACTTCCCGACCACGATGATGCCCTGTTCCCCAGCGCCCCCCGATGGGTCGACGCCGACCGAAATCCGCGCCAGTTCCGGCACCGCGTCGGCCCGCACCCGGGTCTCTTCCAGCGTGGCGCGCGTCCACAGCGCTTCGGCTACCTCGTCGATGAGGCGGCCGTGGAGTTCCTGCGCGCCGATGTCGGTTCCCGCGTAGGTGTCCTCCAGGGCGTCCTTGACGGTCTGTTCGAGGTGCGGGTTGTCGTACATCGTGGCGTGCGTGTGCACGATGCCCGCGATGTCCCCGGACAGCATGCGTTTCAGCAGCGGGCGCGGCTTCGGCGTGGTGGCTGCGATCCAGTGCGGGCGCGGCCCGGAGCGCAGGCCGAAGCGGAGCTGGTCGTAGGTCTGCTCCATGTACCGCCACGTCGCGAACTCCTCCAACACGGCGAGGCACGAGTTGCCACCGGCTCGAAGCCGCTCGACGTCTTCTGGGGTGTGCGAGCCGTACAGCTTGGCCTGCGATCCGTTGGGCCAGCGGATGACGGTGCCGCCCGGGGCCTGCACGAGCCGGGCTCCGGGGTCGGCGTTGCGGATGCCGCCGGGGCCTTCGTACATGGAGGTGACGCCGTCCCCGAGGGTCGGGGCGATGATCGCAATCCAGTGCGGGACGGGCCCGGGAAGGCATGGCGGCCCGTTGACGTGCTGGCGAACGTACTCGGCGCAGGCTTTCGACTTGCCCGCACCACGGCCGGCCATGAGGAGCCAGCCTGTCCAGTTCCCGTCGGGGGGGATCTGGTGGGGTTGTGGCTGCCAGCGGGGTTTCATCTGGGCAGCGAGGAGGGCGGCGGCGCGTTGCGCGATGTGGGCCCGGTCCTCGGTGGTCATGGTCCGGATTGTGACTGCTCAGCGGGCGTGACTGCTCCGGCGCTGAGCGCGGGGCTTCTTCCGGCGGGGCTGCTGGCGAGGCTGACGAACGAGCGGATCCCCGCGAGGAGCTTCCACGACACCGACACCGGGGACGACGACGTATGCGGGCGGTCTGGCACCGCGGCACTGGTTGGCGTAGTCGCAGAGGCAGTCGCCTTCGGTGAACAGGCAGCACGGGTCGCGGTCGGCGCAGGTGGCCTGGTCGGGGCAGTAGTGGCGGTGGCTCACCGGATCCCCCGGCGTGCTCGGGCGGGTGTGGGGGTGCGGGCGTCGCCCCAGGTGGGATGGCCGCTGGAGTTCATTCCGTGATGGTGCCACGTCCAGGACCTGCGGGGCAGGTGGACGATGCGGGCTCCGGCGGCGAGGCAGCCCAATGTGAAGTGCCAGTCTTCGCCGCCGCGCTGGCCGCCGATGGTGCTGTCTTCGGGTGGGTTGTGGAATCCGATGTGCTGGGCGAGGCCGGTGCGGACGAGGATGGTGATGGTGGTCTGGTGGGGGGCGTCGTCGTCCCACGGGCGGCCGTAGAACATGGGGAACGGGTCGGTGCCTCCGTGGACGCGGAACCACGGGTACACGTAGTCGGCGCCAGTGTCCTCGGCGCAGGCGACGAGTTGTTCGATGTGGTCAGGGTCCAGTTCGTCGTCGCTGTCGAGGAAAGCGGTCCACTCGGTTTCGACGAGGGCGAGCCCGTGATGCCGGGTGATCGCGGCGCCCATGTGGTGGATGTCCTCGGCGAGGACCAACTCCACGGGGACGGTCTGCGCCCGCACGGAGGCGGCGGCGCGTTCGAGCATGCCGTTGGTGCGCCGCTGCTCGTGGAACGGAACGACCACGGTCACGCCCGGCTTCACGGCGCGTCCTTCAGGGGATCGATCAGGTCAGCGGCGTCGCCCCAGGCCTGCCAGTCCGGGTTGTGCTGCGGGCGTTCGTCGCGCTGCATCTCGGCGAGTTCGTGCACGAAGGCGTCTATGAACTCGTTCTTCTGGGCCTGGGTGTAGTTGTCCCACAGGGCCCAGTACAGGGCTTCACGGGCGCTCACCGCGGGGTGCCCTTCCAGAGAATCTCGTTGTCGCCCTGGACCCGCAGCTCGATGGTGGTCCACGGCCGGATGCCGTAGTCGGCGTTCGCCGCGAACAGGCCGTCGAAGTAGTGGAAGCTCTCGACACACCAGAACGACACGTGCGTCGGATCGGCGAAAGCGTGCCACGTCCCCGACAGGCAGTTCGGCACGCGGATCTCGAACACGCCGCCCGGGCGCAGGACTCGGTGTGCCTCGTTCATCACGGCGAGACGGGGCTCTCCGGCGGGGATGTGCTCCATGACGTGCGCGGCCCGGATCGCGTCCACGCTGTCGTCGGCTGTGGGCCACGGGGTGTCCTGCGCGAGCCTGCGCCATTCGCCGTGGCCGTTCCACGCGTCGAGGTTGGTCCACCCGGCTTGGACGAGGTGACCGCCACCAATCTCGATGCTGGTCATCACACACGCTCCGGCCAGTGCCACGTACCGCCGCGCCGCTCACCGGAAGGAAGGGAACAACTGCCTCCCTCCGCCTCGTATTGGAAGCATCCACCCTCGGCGAGCGGGTGGAAGAAGAGGCCGGTCGGGTTTTGGACGCACAGCCCGACCTGTAGCGGCTCCTCGATGTTGACCTCCGTGACGGTGGCCGCGCGGCACTTGGCCGTGAAGGCCTGCGTGCCGTCCTCCCGAACGGGCGTCCCGTGGCTGACGTAGTGGACGATCCGGCCCACACTCGGTGTCTGCTCGCTCATCAGTGCCTTCCACTTCCCTCGTACTTCAGCCAGCCGTTCGCCATGTGCGAGCCCGGCAACGACGCAGGCTGCAACCCGACCGCGCGCAGCGCATACGGCTCGGAGATCTGGTCCTGAAACGACCACGCGTTGATCTCGCGCCCCCACACGTCCCCCAGCGCGCGCACCTCGCGGGTGTGCCGTCGGGCGATGACGCCAGCCGCCCACAGCCCCCAGTGCTCCGGGTGTCCGGCCGCCCGATAGTGGGCGCCCTGCTCGATGATCGGCTCGCCGGTGTACTTCGGCAGGAGCGCGGAGTGGGCGGCCTCCTCGTACAGGCAGTCGCGCCACGGGTGAGCGAACTGGGCGATCGGATCCGCGTAGGCGAGGGCTTCGGCGGCGAACCGGTCGGAGACGACCCGGAACGATGCGTCCACCCAGATGCTCGCCGGGGCGGCCGTGTACTCCCACGGACGCAGCTTCGGCCGCTTCGCTTCCCGGTTGCCGTGGCGGCCGTGGCGCGGCTGGCAGATCATCGTCCACCCGGTCGTAGCGTCGGCGTCCGGGAGGGGCTCGCCATCGGTGACGCAGATCCACTCCACGTCGAGGCCGGCCTGCGGGAGAACGGGCTTCAGCGCGTCGTAGCCGTCGGTGATCGCCGTGATAATCGCAACGTCAGCCACGGTGCGCCCGTTCCAGCAGCCACACGTGGGAGAACTCCTCTGGCTGCGCCCACTCGTCGACGACCTCGAAGGCGGGGAACAGCGGCGGGATGTCCGCTGCGGTGAAGTCGTGCAGGTGATGCGGGTTCAGGTGCGTGGTCGGCACGACCGGCACCGAGACGATGACCGCCCGTCGGGTGGCCGCGGCGATCACTTGCGCAAGGCGCGCCGGGTCCTGAACATGCTCCAGCGTCTCGAAGCACACCGTCACGTCCGCCATGTCTGGCACCCAGGAAGGGTCGTCGAGGTCTGCCGCGTGAAAGCTACCGGGGAAAGACGGGTCGGGGATGCCGGGCCTGTCGTAGCCGCGGTACGGGCCGCGCAGCAAGAGGGTGGCGCCGTAGCCGGTACCGCAGGCGATGTCGTTGACGGTTTCCCCGTCCCGCACGCACTTCGCGGCGTACTGGTAGCGGGCGACGTGGCCGCGGTGTTCGTGCCAGGAACTGGCGGGGATGCGTTCCATCACCATGGCGTGCGCCCCCACTTCGCCGCGAAGGTCTCGCGGTCCCGGCCAGCCTGTGCCTGCAGCTCGGGCCGCTCGTACATCGACCCGTTCGGGCAGCGATGCTCGACAGGGATGCCGGGGACGAGGAGCGCGCCGCCATGCTCGCGAGCCGTCCAGTCGAGGTCGTCGTCGCCGTACCACCAGGCGAGGTCCTCGTCGAGGCGCAGGCCGGTCTCGCCGCGCAGCATGTACGCGTAGCCGGTGATCCGCTGGCGGAGGTCGATCGGCCCGGCCTGCGTGTGGAGGACCTGCCGGGTGCCGCCGTGCTGGTCGGGGTAGGCGAGGACCGCGGTCGTGGAGCGCATCGCCGTCGACAGCGCCTCGACCCAGCCGAGTGGTACGACAACGTCGGAGTTGAGGACGGCGATGTCCCACTGATGCGCCTCGGCGCGGTGCGCCTGGGCATCCGCGAGGGACAGCCCGACGTTCCACAAGGTGCTGATGTTCGGAGGGTCGATGGGCAGCGAGACGACGCCGACTTTGCCGTGCCACGGCTCAGGGTCGATGGGCGGGTTCGACTGGTTGTCGATGACGATGACCGTGTCGACCTGGTCTACCACCGAGTTGATGCAGTCCGCGAGCAGGTCATGACGGTTCCGCGTCGGGATGACCGCCGCCTGGAAGATGCCGCTCACGCTGCGAGCCACTGCGGGTTGTCGGCGTACCACTTCACGATGTCGCCGAGCGTCTCATCCAACGGCCGCGGACCCGGCCAGCCGAGTTCGGCGAGCTTCGAACCGTCCAGGGCGTACCGGTGGTCATGTCCCGGCCTCTGTGAGTGGTAGTCCACCAACTCGTAATCCAGGCTGCGGCCGGCCGCCTGCGCCATGCGCAGGGCCACGTCGAGGTTGGTGGCCTCCTCGCCTACGATGTTGTAGCGGAGCGGGCCGGTCGGCATGGTCGGGTAGTAGGTGAGGCGTTCGTCGCCGTCGAAGTGCTCGGTGAGCCACAGCCAGGCGGCGGCGAAATCGCGGGCGTCGACCCAGCAGCGCGACCCCGACTTGCCGTCCGGGGAGGCGTGGACGGTGAGCTTCTCCCCGCCGAAGATGGCGCGGGCGATCTTCGGGATGAACTTCTCCGCCGCCTGCGGGGACGGGGCGAGGAGGTTCATCGTGTTCGTCACCAGCAGCGGAACGCCCAGCCCACGCCAGTACGAATAGGCGATCGCCTCCTGCGCCGCCTTCGACGCCGCGTACGGGTTGGAAGGGCGGATGCTGTCCCACTCGTGATGCCGATAGTCGGCGCCCGCAGGCCCGAACACCTCGTCGGTCGACATCTGCAGGAACATCCGCGGCTTCGCCAGACGGGCGTACTCCAGCATGTTCAGCTGCAGCTCGACGTTGTTCCGCACGAACGGCACCGGGTCGGTGAGGCTGCGGTCGACGTGGGACTCGGAGGCGATGTTCCAGATGTAGTCGACCGGGCCGATGCGTTCGGCCATCAGCGGTGTGATCGGCAGCGCCAGGTCGTGGGCGAAGACGTCGACCCGACTGCGGACGCCGGGCAGCGTGTCGAGGACGGCGCTGATGCGTTCGCCGTCGCCGTGGTGCCGGTAGGAGACCGGACACGACACGTCCCAGTTGGTGTGAGTGAGGACGTGGGTGAGGACGGTGGAGCCGACGAACCCGGACGCCCCGGTGAGCAGCAGTCTCATGGCGGGGACGGTAGACACGCCCTCGGGAAGATCGTTCCGGGGTTTCAGGCTGCCGTCGCTTCTCCCCCTGCTTCGAGGAGCAGCTGCTGCGCCGTGCCGAGTGCGGCCATGCGCTGTTCGTGGTCGAGGTTGAGGGAGTCGAGGACTCCGCCGAGGACAGTCGCCACCAGTTCGCCTTCGAGGTCGAGGCGGCGTTCAAGTGCGGCCATGACGCCTGCGTCGACGGCTTGTTTGGCGGTGGCGGCGGCAAGTTTGCGTTCCTCGCGGGACTGGCGCAGCCACGGTGTGATGTCGTCCGGTGGATTGAGGGGGTCGCCGCCGTTGTCGACGTGTTCACGCATGCGGCTGGCGATGACCGTGTCCGTCCACGCGGCCCGCGCCGACGCTGTGCGCACGAGCCCGAGCAGTGCTTCGTGCGGGGTGATGTCGCGTTCGGCTGCGATCTCCTGTGCCATGGCCCATGCCTCCTCGACGTGCTGCTGGCCGCCCCGGTGCCAGATGCAGGTACCGATTCCCGGGTGTTTGGTGCCTTGGCCGGCGGGGTTGGAGCACATGCGGCCGTTGAGGTTGCGGGCGGGGCATCGCGCCGGGTAGACGGTCATGAGGGGATTGTGGCCTGGATGACGGGTGGTGATCTTCCGGCGCATGCGTGGGGGCCCGCTTCTGGTGGCGAAGCGGGCCCTCTGCGCGTGTGGGGGTCAGCCGGGGTAGTCGTCGCCGAGGACTTCCTGTCGTGCTGCTTCGGCACGACGGTTGAGGGCACCGGTCATCCGGAAGAGCGCAACGGTGAGGGCGAGGAAGCCGGCCACCAGTAGCACTTGGGTGATGGCGCTGACGATGTGGATGTCCTTCGTGGCGAGGGCGATGGCCAGGAGGATGAAGTTGCCGCAGATCCAGGCGAACCAGATGCGGAGTTTTTCGACACGGACGGCTTTTTGGATGTCGCTGTAGTTCGCCATGCTGTGCCCCCTGTTGGTGCGGGTTGTGGTGGCGGGGAGCGTAAGCCTGGCGTATGCGGGTTGTTGGGGTTGTGACGGGGCTGTGACCGGATCGGGTGTACGCGGGCATGCGTGAGGGCCCGTCCCCGTGGTGGCTTCGGGGTCGGGCTCTCTGCGGTACGGCAGGGTCAGTCGCGGCGGAGGCCCTGTTCGTGTTTGCGGACGGTGTCGGCGATCTTCTGGGCGATGGCTGCGCCGACGAGTCCCCGGAAGCGTTCGTCTTCGCCGGGGTCGAGGGCGACGCTGTACTTGCTGTAGAGCAGGCATTCCGGGTCGGGGCCGAGTCCGAGGGTGAGGTAGGCCTCGATGTGGTCGTCGTCCGGGCCGGGCTGGAGGTCGACGTTGTAGGCGCGGGGGTTGCTGCCTTCCGGGTCGTCCACGTCGTCGATCTCGGTGTAGCCGCTCATCCGGTCCCGGGTGAGATCTCGGCGGTTGCCGGGGAAATCATGGTGGAGGGGGTGGAGTTCGAAGCCCAACCCGCACGCTTCGAGAGCGGTGACGGCTTCGAGGATGGCGTGGGCCTGGCGGAGACGCATGGGGTGGATCCTCTCGCGGGTTGGTGGTGGCGGGGCGGGTGCGGTTAGAAGCCCCCGCCGGGGAAGGTCGGGGTGGGTGCCGGGCCGGGCCGGATGGTGATCGACGCTGCGCCGAGTTCGATCGCGGCGAACCCTTCGTCGGCGGCCATCGTGTAGGCGTCGCGGGCCATCCAAGCGAGTGCGGTGTCGTCGGCGTCCGTGATGGTGCCGCCGTCTGCGCGGATGACTTCGCGGACGACTTCTTGGAGTTCTCCCAGGGTGGTGCAGGTGCGGCGGTCGGCGGGCTGGCCTTTGCGGACGATGGCGATGCGGTACACGCGGGGTCCTTTCGTTGATGGCGGCGGGTGGGGGCCGCCCGCGCCGATACTGGCCCGGGCGGCAGCGGGTCAGTCCTCCCAGCTGCGGGCGACGTCCAACGCCCGGCGCAGGGCGGACGCGAGCGGCAGGCGCTGCGCCTCCGGAAGGGTGATCGACGCGGCCACGACGCCGGCGTCGGTCTCCTCGATCGCCGTGAGGGTGAACCCGTCCTGCATAGGGTTGAGGGCGAGGCCGTACATGTCGCCGAGCCACGTCCCGATGCGGCCCTTCTCGGTGCCGTCGGGGTAGTGCGGCTCGTGCTCCCACGGGCCGGTCACCGGCTCGCTCAGCGCGGCGATCAGGGCGGGCAGGTCCGTCGTGGTGATCGCAGCCTGCGCGGCGTGCGTCTTGTCCCTGGTGACCCGCAGGTACACCTCCGCTGCACCCGGGTCCTCGCGGAGGCCGGCGGGGATGACGGTGAGGGTCGCCCCGTCGGCTGCGGTGTAGTCCCAGGGCTGGGGGGTGAGGTCGGCGATCACGCTGTTGAGGGCGGTGTTGAAGTCCACGATGGTGCTCCGTTCGTTGGGTCTGGGTGGTGTGCGGGCCGCACTCAGGCGGGGTCGTCCTGCTCCAGGGCCAGGAGTTCCTGGATCGCTTCGTCCAGAGTCAGCGGCGCCTCGTCGTCGCGGTCCTCGTCGCCGTACTCGACGATCCGGGGATCGGCAGGGTCGGAACAGTCGAGGCGGTACCAGCCGTCCGGGTCGAGTCCTACCCACGGAGGGCAGGTGCACGGGGTGGTGGGCAGCGCGTACCACTGCATCGTGAGGCAGTCCACGAAGTGTTTGGCCATGGCGGGTCTCCGTTTCGGGTTGAGGCTAGGCAGCCAGAGCGTCGGCGAGCAGCTGGACGCGGGCGACGGCGGGGCAGTCGACGGGGTAGAGGACGGTGACGGGGCCCGGCCCCGAAGAGCCGGGCGGGGTGCTACCGGCGGACGCCCGGGATGAGGCTCTGGATGATCCGGCTTGCCTTCGCGTAGTCGTCGAGGCTCGGGCCGGGGTCTTCCTTCAGCGGATGGTCGGGCTGGTCCATCTCGTGTCCGGTCTCCAACTGGTGGGCGTCGAGTGCGGCGCGGGCGGTGAACGTCTCGCCGCACGCCCCGCAGAAGACCGGGACAGAGGTCTGCGGAACGTCCTTGGCGTCGTTCGGCTTGGCCTCGCCGCGCTCCCAGCCGCCGTGCTCGTTCTGCTTCGGCAGTTCGTAGCCCTCCGGGAGGCCGGGCTCCCACGGCTTCTCGCCGGAGCCCTCGCAGATGTCGCCGTGCGGCTGCTGCGGCAGGCCACCCGACATGGTGAAGCGCCCCATGTCGACGGACTCGCGGTGCTTGCGCATGGTGCCGTTCTTGCGGAGCTTGCCCGCCCACTTGCAGCGGGGGCAGGTGGCGTAGTCGTTGTCGGCCGTGGCGTCCATCTGGTTCTCCTTGCGGGTGGTGCTGATGTGGGTCGTCTGGGGCGCCGTGAAGTTGGTTCAGGCGGCCTCCGTGTACGAGGAGGCGAGGAGGTGGCGGGTGCCCTTGTAGGTGCGGAGGCCGGCGTACAGGGCGGGGTCGATGGGGCCGTAGGCGTAGACGTGGTTCCACTTTCCGGTGGTGCGGTGCTGCGCCCACACCCGGATGGGGCTGTTGCCGTGCGTCTCGCGGTAGGCCTTCGCGCAGTGCCGGCCGAGCCAGGACACCTTGCCGTCGGGGAGGTCGGAGCCGCCGATGCGGTTGAGGAAGCCGGTGATGAGGATGAGCCGGCCCGTCTCGACGAGGGACACGATCGCGCCGGAGAGGGTGCGGTAGCCGAGGGCCTTGCAGGTCTTCGCGGCGGCGTAGAGGTCGTTGCGGCGGGTGCGGGTGGCGGCGGTGTTCATCGGGTTCCCCCTCGTTCCTGGTGTACGTACACCGTAGCGCGCGGTGTACGTACACCGCAACCCCTTGCATCTATCCAGTTGTACGTACACCCGGTAGGCTGAACCCCATGCCAGACAAGCCCAAGACCCAGCACCGATCAGTCCGCATCAGCGACGACGACTGGGCCGACCTCCTCGCCGCCGCCAAGACGCAGGACAGCGACCGAGGACGCGTCATCAAGGACCTCGTCGCCTGGTATCTAAGGCGTCCTGGCGTGACCCAGCCCCACCGGCCGAAGCTGGACGAGTGGCAGCGCGAACGCCCGGCGGGCAGCGAGGAGACGACCGGATGAAGGTCAGATACCGCACTGAGTCCGGGAGTGGATCGACGGCCTACCTGGACGACGGAGAGAACAACACCCGAACAGGCTTCGACAAGTACACGGATGAGCCGCTGACCGTCCGGTGGGACGGATCAGAGTGGGTCGAGGTCGCAGAGGAGCCCACGTGAGCGAGCGATGCGACGTGTGCGGTCTGCCCGACCTGCACCACGGATACGGCGACGGCATCGGCTCCTGCGACTGCCCCCGATGCGAATGCGGCGTAGCCGAATGGTCCGATCTGTGCACCTGCCCACCGGACGACGACGAGCCCTGGCCCGACGACGCTGTAGGGGAGCCCACACCATGAACACTCCACTAGGCCTCCCGATGGAACTCCGGAAGTGCCTCAAGCCGGACTGTATGCGCAAGGTCAAGAAGGGGATCGACTACTGCTGCGCCGAGTGTGCGGTCGCAGCCGAGGGGAAGTTCGAGATCCACGAGCACAGTGAAGGCTGCAACGCGCGCACCGCCGAGCGGGGCGAGTGCGACGAGTACGAGGCCCTCCTCCTCCGGCAGTAGCCCACCGCATGACGACGCCCCGCCCGAACTCCGGTGCGGGGCCGTTTCGCGTCCGATTCCACCCGAACCGGCCGCCGCTGTCACACCGTCACGGCACACTGACCGGGTGGCGAAGCGGTACAGCATCCAAGCCGACAGCCGAGACGAATGCGTCGAGGGCCTCGAACTCCTTGTCGCGGCCGGCCTGATCCCCGTCATGCTGCCCTGCCAGATCGCCAGCGACCGGTGGATGGCGCGGGCTGTCCCGGCCCCGCCACGGCCCGAGCCAGTCCCGGAATAGGCGAAGACCCAGCCGGACGGGGGGAATCGGCTGGGCCTTCGAGGTGCCGGGCGGTCCCGGCGCGTAGGTGTCAGTGTGGCAGGCGCGGTCAGCGCCCGAGGACGCGAGCAAGGAACTCGGCGAGGGCGAGCAGCCCCAGACCGCCGAGCAGGGCGCGCGTGCTGACGTACCGGCTATCCGGATCCGGCGTGCTGCCAGACACCCGAACGATGCACTCGCCGGCCGGGACAAGGCCGCCGTGCTCACGGTCGCGGTGCTGCTGCCGGTACGCCTCGGCGGCCCGTCTCGTGGCCGGCGGGCTGCTCGCGCGGCACCGAGGGCACCGGTACTCGTAGGGCATCGAGGGCCTCTCTCGGACGGGTAGGACGGTAGGTAGGAGAAGAGTAGGGGCATGCGCTGACCTGCGGTTCCTACCTTTCTACCCGGTCCCTGGGGGTCGGGCGGGGAGGGGTTGGGGAGCGGGGTCCGCGGGGGTGCCTGACGGGGTGCTCGCGGGGGGCGCCGTGTCGGGGGCGGGCGGGAGGTCCCGGACGCGGATCCCGTCCCTCACCCGCTGCCGCCCACCGAGGATCAGCTTGAACTCCTCCACGGGCAGCCCGAAAGCGACGGCCGCCGCCTTCAGCTCGGGCTGTGTCCAGCCGACCAGTTCGGGCTCCTGGAGGAGGTCTGCCAGGTGGGCTCCCTGCCGGTGCCGGGATACGCGGCGGACGACGGCGGAGAACTCGTCGAGGGAGAGCAGCGCCTCCGACTCCTCATCGGACGCGCCCTCCTCATCCACAGGAGGCCCGGGAAGTGGTGCCACGCACCATGCGGCGGTGCACCAGACGATCGCGGCCCCGGGGACCGCGAACCGGGCGATGTGCGGGGCGTGGATCGCCGCGTACACGGTCACGTATCCGCCGAACGCGAGCGCGCCAAAGCGTTCCCAGCCGTCGAGGTGCCGGCCGAGGAGAGTCCAGCAGCGGCGGACGAGGACGATGGAGCCCGCAAACAGGGAGGCCCCAACCCCGCGGACGGCGAGGATGGGGCGCAGCTCTGCGGCCATACGACGGTGCAGGCCGGGGGCGGGGGGCTGCTCCCCTACCTCCTTGACGATCTTCATCAGATGATCCCCAACGCGTGCCCGCCGGTCAGGATCAACGCCTGCGGCAACCCCCACAAACCACCGGCCTTCGCCCACACCCCGGCGGCAAGGATCCCCGTGAACGCGGCCTTCCCCGGGGACAGCTCGCGAAAGTACATGAGCGCGGCAAGCCCCAGCGACACCGCGCCCATACCCGCCGACCCGAACCCGCCGCCGGTGAACACCGTGGCGAACGCGTCGGACAGGTTCCCCCCGACCGTCCAGATCGACCCGGCCGTCATGTAGAGCGTGCCTGCGGCCACGCCTGTCCACTGCGCCTGGTCGGAGGTGAGCTTCTTGCGGATGCGGCTCTTCTTCCCGCCTCCGCCTCCGCCCGGTGCGCCGCCGCTGGCCTTGGGTTCGCGGATCCCGGCGACGAGGATCACGGTGAGCGCGGTCGCGATGCCGCCGGCTCCGACGGTGCCGAGGATGCGGCCGCCCTCGACGCTGATCTCCTGGGCTGCGGCAAGGTGCTGAAGCATGCTGGGTTTCTCCTGGTCAGGCGGCCGGTGCCCAGAGGGCGAGCGCGAGAATGGTGGTGGCGAGGGGGATGCGGGCGGCCCAGGCGATGCCGGGCCACCAGTGACGGGTGCGGCGGTCCCACACGTGCGCGATGAGCAGGCATCCGCCGATGCCGAGGACGAGGGCGCCGCTGGTGCTGTAGTTGGTGCCGCAGTCGGCGAGCGCTGCAGCGCACGGCTGGTACAGGCCGAGGCCCCAACCGGCTCCGGCTGCGCTGGCGTTGTACAGGGCCGCGCGCGTCTTCGGGCTGATGGCCGCGGCGGCCCGCTCGGGAGTGGCGGTGAGGGCGACCGGGATGTGGGGGCGGGGCCAGTAGTCGGGTTGCGGAGTCCAACGGCTGTCCGGCTGGCGTGCGTCTTCGTCCGAGGTGGTGTCGTCGGCATAGAGGGCGTCCCACCAGTCCAGTTCGGAGGCCGGGTCGGCGGCGGGCGGTGCGGGGGTGCGGCTGCGCCACCAGTCAGGGAGGCGGGGGGCGCTCTTCCGGGGGGCGGGCGTGTCGGTCATGAGGGTTCCCTGGGGTGCGGGGTGGCCGAGGGGGCGGGCGCCGAGCCGGTTGAGGAAGTGGCGTATCCGCCGCTCGTCGGCTCCAGGAGTACGGCTCACGGGTAGAACCCCGTCCCTTCGTTGATCCGGCCGCGGGCTTCCTTGAGCCGTCGGCCGGCGGTGGCCGGGCTCACGGCGAGGATTTCGGCGGCGGTGGTCTTGGTGAGCGGCTCGCCGTTCCTGAGCCGGTTGGCGAGTTCGAGGATCTGCCGCTCGGCCTCGTCGACCTCAGGCTCAGGCGCGGGCTCAGGGCTCGGCTCAGCGCGGCTCACGAGGGTCGGCTCAGCCGGGCTCAAGACCGGCTCACGTGATCCCTGCTGGTCAGCGGGCTGCACGAGGAGCGGAGCCGGGTGCGTGATGGGCTCGGGTCCGGCGACGACGAGCGCGGTCTGAACAGTCGTCTCGAAGCCCGGCTCACGCGCGGGCTCACGGGTTGAGCCGGGCTCAGGCTCACGACTCGCGACCTCGATCGGGGCGGGCTCAGAGTGAGCCGGGGCGTGCTCGATGTCGAGGACGCCTGAGACCGGGCTCAGGGGCCGCCCGTACCGGGTGAGCCGCAGCGCCATGACCGCGGAGACCGGGGCCTTGCTTCGCCAGCGTCGTCCGTACCGAGCGCGCAGCCGGGCCCGCTCGACGAGCCGAGACTGCTCCAGCTGGATCACGGCCTCGTAGGAGCGCAGCTCCCACAGCTTCATGCGCCGCCACAGGCGGAAGGTGGAGATCGGGTCGAGGAGCCATCGGACCATGCGGACGGAGTCCATGTGGCGGCCGGCGGTGATGTCGGCGGTGCGGCCGATGGCGTGGCGGGCGGCTTCGATGACGGCGACGAAGAGGATCGGGATTACGGCGTGCATGCCGGTGCCGATGGGGTCGGGCCAGGCGGCGGCCGCGTTGAACGCGATCGTTGCGGCGGTGAGGAGCCAGGCGATATGGCGGAGCAGCGCGAGCGGCATCCGCAGCCACGTGAGGAGCAGGTCGAGGGCGAGCAGCACGAGGATCCCCGCGTCGACGCCGATCGGGAAGACGATGGCGAACGTGCCGAAGTGCTTGGCTTCCGCGAGCTTGCGCACGGCGGCGTAGGAGCCTGCGAAGCCGATCGTCGCGATGACGGCTGCTCCGAGGCCGACGCCGATGATGAGTCGGTGTTGCAGGTCGGTGAGCTTGGGGCGGTCGCCGGTGGACGTCTTCACGGTGCTCCTCCGGGAGCGGACGGGGACCGGCCCCCGCGGGGGGGAGATTTCGCGGGGGCCGGCCGTTCTGGGGTGGGGGTTATTGGCGGTAGGGGCCGCGGCGTTGCCGCTCCTGCTTGCGGTCCTGGTCTTCCCAGGCTTGGCCGGCGCGGGCGGTGCCGAGGAGGCTGCGGCGGTGGCCTTGGCGTCGGGTGCGTGCGGCTTGTTGGGTGGCGGACTCGCGGCCCGTGTACTTCTTCTCGGCGAGTTGGCGGTCTGCGCCGGAGCGGAAGGGGTTCCAGGCCATCAGTTGCCGCCGCCCGGGAGGATGCCTTGGCGGTCTTCGGTGCCGCCTTGCTCTGCCTTCTTGCGGTTGGCGGCTTGTTGGGTGGCGTAGTCGTTGGCGGCGCGGGCGAGGAGTTGGGCGGGGGTGGCGTTTTGGTCGGTGACGGCTGGGTTGGGGTGCTCGCTCATCGGACGCCCGCCTTGGTGTTGAGGGCCGTCTCCAGGCGCTGCATGGCGGCGCGGGCTTGGGCGTTGAGGGGCGCGGTACGGACGTACGTGGCGGCTTGGTGTGCGGCGATGTCGGCCGGGGTCATGGCCGGGGCGGGGCATTGGGACGTAAAGTCGGGCACGGTCATCTCTCCTGGTAGGCAGGTGGATGGCTGGCCCGGCGCGAGGTGCGAACTCACGCCGGGCCGTTCTGTTGGTGCTGTACGACCGTAGCTACTTCTTGCGTTCAGCGCAAGAAGTCTGGGAAGGTGGGCCCATGCCCGAAGACACGCCAGGAGAGGAGCAGCGGACGATGCTGTCCTTCACCGAGGCTGCCGAACGGCTCGTCGAAGACGGCATCGCCGAGAGCATGACGGCGGAGGGCTTGCGAAGGCTGGCCCGCGATCCACTGTCCGGCTGGCCGATCGGCCCCAACGACTACCGAGTCGTCGGGAAGACGCGGATGCTCCCCTACGAGCTGCTGGGGCCGTACATGCGGTCACGAAAGCGCGGTCGGGGGCCTGCCAAGCAGCCGCGAAAGAAGAGGGCCCTAGCCCCGCCGCGACAAGGAGATCCCGTGATCACGACCGTTGACGCCCGTAAGGACCTGTACGCCTTCGCGATGCAGGGCAAGGAGCATTCGCCTGCGAACTCGGAGCGCGCGAGTGAGAAGATCGACGCCTTCCGTGCGGCGGTGGTTGCTGAGGTGGTGGCCGCGCTCCAGTCGAAGGCGCAGGAACTGTCGGTGGAGGCCGAGGAGGAGATGCGTCGGGACCTGGAGGATCAGGCGCAGGTGTGGCATGAGGCGGCCGAGGTGGCGGCGAAGCTGAAGCTGGGGAAGGCGAAGGCGTCAGATGGATGAGTTGGTGCAGTTCGTCGCCGATCGGCTGACGGAGGAGATCGAGTGGGAGCGTCGCGCTGGCGTCCTACTCATCACTCACGGCGTGCCCACGTTGGGGGGCGACCCAGTACGGGCAGGAGAGCATGTCCGCTTCAAGGTTCAGGCCGCCGAGACCAGGCTCGCGCTCTTCGATGAGACGATCCGGCCCTATCTCGGGACTGCTGGACCAACGGGTCGGATCGCCGAACAGCAGCTGCGGCTTTTGGCTTTCGTGCATGGCGGCGACCATGAGGACTACCGGAATTCGTGGCGTCCGTGACCTCGTCCGCTGTGTCCAAGTTGCCACCGAGTCAAGCCACTTCGGCCGCTTCTGGCACGTAGAATGATCTGAAACGGCGACGGCCGGACGGGGCTCAATCCGTCCGGCCGTTTTCGCTTTGAGCGGGGCACCACCCCCGCCGCGCTGGACCCACCAGGTCCGCCATGCCGACCTATCGCCAGAGAGGACAAGCACTACTCATGACCATAGCGTTCCAAGCCTGCCCCTGCCAGACAGGGAGCGGCCGGTGCTGATTGTCGAACGGTCGAAGCCGAAGAAGAACTTCACGCAACTCCCGAACGAGCTGGTCTTCGACGAGCGGTTGGGCGCTCTGGCTCGCTTGGTGCTCATTCAGATCCTCGCGCACCGGCCTGGCTGGCAGACCAACGCGGCGAAGTTGTGGGAGACCGCCGACAGGCACCGGGGCGCACGGGCGGAAAGCCGGCGTGCATTCCGCCGTGCCTTCGCGGAGCTTGAAGAGTTCGGTTACATGATCCGCACGAAGACGAAGATCCCCGCAGGGCAACCGGGCGCAGGGGATTTCGTGACGATCCTGACGGTCTATGACGTTCCGAGAGAGTGATCTCCTGGAAGGTGTCAGTCGTGGGGCCTTCCAGCGTGGAACACCTCCAGCCGGAACACTTCCACGATGCGGCCTCAAAAGACCAACACGGGGTTACATAACACTGCCGGGGCAACACTGTCGCTGTCGCTCCCGCCCTCATCAATATTCCGGGGGCGAAGCCCGGCCTTAGTGCGTGCGCGTGAGGCTGAAGCGGACAGCAGGATGATCCACGACAACGACGAGGCCCCCGGTCGATCGACAACCGGGGGCCTCGCTGTACGAGATGTTGCAGCACGGACCAGTCCAGCCATGGAAACCAGCCCGCGCTCTGATGATAAGACCGGCCGCCGACAGCGGGTGGGTGCGGCACAGGGGCCGCGGTCTTCCGGTGTCGACGTTGCGGGCGTAGCGTCGTGGGCGCACAACGGAGGGCGCCCGCCGGCCCGCTGACCTGATGGGTTGGCGGGCCGCGTGCTGTTCAGGTGTCGGTCGCTTCAGTCGCTGCCGGGCTGGTGCCGGCGTGGGCCTCGGCCACATGCCGTTCCCGCTCTGCCAGCGCCGACGACTGCGTGTGATGCCCCAGACCGAGCCAGCCGTCGCAGGTGTCGGTGCCCCAGCAGCGGAACGCCCACAGCGTCCGTCCGCGTTCCGTGTACTCCCGCACCGTCATCGCGCCTTCGGGGTCGAACGGGGCGACGCTGATCTCGTTGCGGAGTTCGGTCAGCGGCTGGTTGCCGGGCGGCGGTCCTTCGAGGTCCCAGCGGTCAGCGAGCGTGTTCATGCGCTGGCGGAGGCGGTCGCGTTGCGCGTAGGCGGCGGCCAGGTGCTGGCGGGCTTCGGCGAGTTCTTCGGCTTCGGCGCGCAGCCACGGCCATTCCCGGTACAGGACGGCAAGGACGTGGTCGGCCTGCTCTCGGCGGTGCGCGACGGGCGGGGTGGTCTTGATCTGGCCGAGGGCTTTGATGATCTCGTCGCGGAGTTCGGCGCGCCGGGATGGGGTGGGCTCGGTCATCGCTGCTTCCTTGCTGCGCGTTTGAGGGCGCGTCGGGTGGCCCGGTTGGGCGGGGTCTGGTCGGGGGTGTCGTCGTCGACGAGCTGCTCGGTGCGGGTGAGGACGGTGTCCCAGGTGACGCCCGGCTTTGGCGCGCGCTCGCCGCGGGGGCTGCTCGACGGGGCGATCACGGCTGCTCCAGTACGTAGCCGGTGCGCCGTTGGGCTCCGGTCTTGGTGCTGTCGCTGTCGTGGAGGGCGGTGACGAGGATCTGCCGGAACCGCTTGCCGTCGTGGGCGTCGACGATGTGGGCGCGGGCGTCACCGGGACGATACGACTTGATGCGGATACGGGGGCCGCCGCGGGGGTCGAGGCTGCGGTAGATCTGTCCGGCCTGGATCATGCGGCGTCCTCGTCGTAGTGGTTGATCATGTCTCCGAAGCATTCGTCGAAGCGCGTCTGTTCGGCGACGTGGTCCCAGTCGGGCATCGGTGCCAGGTCGGGGATGGTCGTGCGGATGATCGCCTCGACTTGGGCGGAGGCGCGGCGGAGTGTGCGGCCGGTGCGGTGGCCGATGCACCAGCCGGCGGCGAGCGCGAACACGGCGGCGAGGAGGGCGGTCACAGGTACTCCGGGGCGTGGATGGTGGTGGCGCGGTAGATGCCGGCGAGGTTGCCGCCTTGGTTGCGGAGGTCGTTGATTTCGGCTTGGCGGAGGTCCCCGGGGGTGGGGGTGTCGGTGGGTGGTGGGGTGTTGCAGGGTTCCGACCATTCGAGGGTGAGCTGGACGCCGGTCATGGCTGGTCCGGGGTGCCGAGGACCGCGCGGGCGGCCTGCGAGTTGCCGGACATGGGCGGGGCCAGGGCCTTGTGCACGCGGGTCAGGTAGTCGTTCGACTCGCCGTTGCGCTGCCACTCGTGGATGACGTCGAGCGCGTCCTTCACCCGCTGCTGGTGCGTGAGCGCCGCCTTCAACTGCTGCTCTCGCTCAGCCGCCACGGCCTGCCAGTCGACTGGTGATCCCTGCTCGATGCCGTGGACTTCGACGCCGAGCGCGGTCAGCGTCTGCCCCCAGGACTCGAAGCGGTGCGCCCGGTCGTCGACGTACACGGTCGCGGGGAGTTTCCGATCGGTGACGAGGAGCAGGCCGCGCGTGTTCCAGAACGGCTTGCGGCGGCCGTACCAGGTGCGGGGCAGGTGAGTGGTGCAGTCGATGTCGTGCTGGGAGGTCTGCTCGATCCAGCGGGCCACCTGCTTCGGGTTGCGGGTGGTGTGGATGAAGACGCTGTCGCGCTGCATGAGGAGTTCGAGCGCGTACAGGGCGTCGGCGATCGGCGGGTCGTAGATGGTGCCGTCCTGCCAGCCTTGGGTGTAGGCGTGGATTACTCCGTCGAAGTCGATGGCGATGGTCATGTCGTGCCTTTCGGGTCGGGCGTGCGGCTCAGGCGGGGCCGCCCCGGGTGGGGGCGGCCGAGGGGCAGGCTCAGGCGGTGAAGCGGCGGACGGGGATTTCGGCGGAGTCGGCGAGGCGTGCGGTGTAGGACGCGCCCCGGGACTGGTCCTTGATGAAGGCGAGGCAGATGTCTGCGCCTGCGACGACCATGAGGGCGTTACGGATCGGGCCTGCCTTTCGGCCGTGCTTCACCCAGTTCGCGGGATGGGCCTCGATCACGGCGCCGAAGCCGCGCGCCCACTCGTGCGCCATCTGGTCTGCGCCGGTGGGGCAGGCGCCATGCACGATGACGATCTTGCGGTCGGCGGGAAGCGGGCGGACGACGTTGGCGAGGGCGTCGTAGACGGCTTGTTGGTCTTCCCAGTCGCGGCTGCCGGTTACCAAGATCCGGTAGGGCTTCATGCGGTCTCCTGTGGGTCGAGAGTCTCTGTGCGGGCCTCTGAGGGCCGTTGCGGGCGCGGTGCGGGAAAACCCCTGCCGACGGGCTGCGGGGCCGTCTGGCAACAACTGCGGGAGCAGGACGGGCCTGTTGCGGTCGTACCGGTCGGCGGCGCTGAAACCACCGGAAGCCGTACACGCCCATCTGAGGCGTCAGGAGCGCCCCCGGCGTCGCGAGAGCCGCACGAGGGGCTCTCGGGCCCTCCAGCGCCCGCACAGCCACGCGCACGGGCCCCGCACACCCCGGCCGCGACCATGCAGGCGGCGATCCCGGCCGGGAGGCAAGCGGGCAGGGCGGTCACGGGGCGTCTCCGTCCCAGACCGCACCGCCGTTCGGGCCGCTGCCGGTGTGCATCCCGGTGTGGCCCAGCGGGAGTTTGCAAATCCGGCCGAGGGCGCCGTGCTTGGCCGGGCAGCGCTGCGCCTCCCGTGTCTGGGTGTCGGGCTGCTCCCCGACGGCGGGCCGCTCGGCGTAGTCGCAGGGCGCTTTGCAGGCGTGGCACCACGGCTCCCCGGCAACGAGCGGCGAGAAGCGGGCCCGGTGGTCGGCTCGGCCGTCGTGGTCGCGCTTCGGATGCGTGCAGGCGGCGCAGCGCGGGCTGTCGGGCTCGGGTCGGGCAGCCTGCGTCTCGGCGGGCTGTTCCTCGGCGGCCACACGGCTCGGGCCCGGCTGGCAGCCACAGCCCCAGTTGTGGGACTCCGGCGTCGGGCAGTGCACGTCGTGCTCGATGCCGGTCTCACAGGCCGGGCAGTCGGCCATGCGGCGCAGCAGGGCGACGACTGCGTCCCTGTCGCGGGTGTCCCACCAGAAGCCACCGTCCTCGTCGAGCTGCGGCCGGTACGGGATCGGACCGGGATGGCTGGCCACCTCCTCGGCCGCTTCCCGGAGCAGCGTGGCCCGGTTGGTGGCGCGGGCATGAAGGGCCGCCTGCCTCCATCGGTCGATCACCTCGGCCGCGTCCTGCGGCTCCAGGTAGTCGCCGCAGTTGCAGCCGGTGATCTCGGTGATGCAGGCGTCCTCGAAGTGCTGCTGCTTCGAGTGCCCGCAGATGCACACGGGCGCTGGGGCGGGCAGGACGGCCAGCAGCGCGTCAGCAACTTCGGCGGCGTTGATCCTTGCGGCTTCCTCGTCGGAGAAGTTCGCGAGGAATGGCGTGACGGTGTCGGCGATCCGGTCGCGCAGCGTGGCCCGGTTGGCGGACACGACAACAGACGGCAAGGCGGCAGGCGCCCGCTCGGCTTCAGCTCGGGCCATGCACTCGTCGTGAAAAACATCGATCGGTCGCGGTCGGTGGTCAGTCACGGGTTCCTCCGTAAGGTGGGCGGGCCGGCGGCTCGCACTTCGACTGCGAGCCGCCGGTACGGGTCAGGGGGTCGGGGCGGCGGTCATGCGGGCAGGTCGAGGTCGAGGACCCCCTGCGCGAACCGCTCGCGGGCGAGGTCGTGGTAGGCGGGGTTGAGGTCGATCCCGACGTACTTCCGGCCGAGCTGGCGGGCCGCGGCGCCGGTGGTGCCGGTGCCGGAGAACGGGTCGAGGACGGTTCCGCCTGGCTTGCAACCCGCCTTGATGCAGCGGAGCGGCAGGTCGATCGGGAACACCGCGAAGTGCGCGCCGGGGTAGCGGCCAGTCGGGATCGACCACACGTCGCCCGGGTTGCGGCCGCGCGGGTTCGCGGCCACTCGCTGAACGCCCGCTGCTGACGCGCCGCCCGCGCCTTGACGCATCGCTTCCCCGCGCCCCTTGCGGGTCTCCCAGTCGAGGACGGGGCGGCGTTTGGTGTCGTCGCTCACGGGTTCACGGATCGGGTCCAGGTCGAACGCGTAGCGGGTGTGCTTGGTGAACAGGAACAGGTGCTCGTGCCGGTTGCTGAGCCGGTCGCGGACCGACTCGGGCATGCAGTCGATCTTGTTCCAGATGATCTCGTTGCGGAGGATCCAGCCGACGTCCTGGAGGGCGAAGGCTGTCCACCAGGGAATCCCCAGCAGGTTCTTCGCCACGGTCGTGTCACCGAGGTTCAGCCAGAGCGTGCCGTCGTCGGCGAGGACACGGCGGGCTTCAGCAAAGACGGCGCGCATGGCGGCGACGTATGCGGCTGGGGTTTCCTCCTGCCCGTATTGGCCCGGCGTGCCGTAGTCGCGTAGCGAGTAGTAGGGCGGGCTGGTGACGATGCAGTCGACGGAGCCGGTGGGCAGGGTGCGGAGTTGGTCCAGGGCGTCACCGAGGAGGAGGGTCACCTGCTCGTCGCGGTAGTACTCCGCGCGCCCGTTCATGCCGGCCTGCTGTCGGCCGCACCAGACACGGCAGGAGCAGCGGCCCGGTGGCCGGTGAGGGTGAACGCCTCGCAGCCGGGGCAGTCGTCGACGTGCTCCGGGTCGTCGCTGTCGTCCGCGACGACGTGCGTCTCCTCGGGGCGCTCCACGTCGTCGGCGAGCAGGTACAGGAGGTTGATCGCGTCGTCGTCGCGGTCGGTCGCCTCCAGCGTCTCCGCGGCCTTCCGCAGAACCTGCGCGTCGTGCCGCGCCAGGGCGACGGCAGCGTCGTCGCGCGGGGCGTCCACGCCGACGGTCGCCTGCGAGAGCAGGTACAGCGCGCCGAGGGCGGCCGTGCCGGGGTCGTCGAGGTCGTAGCAGAGCGCGGCCAGAGCGGCGCGGGCTTCGACGGCCGGGCCCTCCAGCTCGGTGACGCGGGCGCGGAGCCTGCGGAGTTCGGCGACGAGCACGGGCAGTACGGCGCGCGCTTCCACAAGATCGTGGATGTCCTGCCGCTGCTTGTCGTCGATCTCGTCCTCGCCCGGATCCCAGGTGCTCAGGTCGAGTTCGACGATCTGGTCCGTGACCTTGTACGTGGACGGGAACGAGTACATGTCGATCTCGCCGGACTCGTCGCGGCGGACGTGGGTGAGTGCCTTCTCGCGCCACACCTGCAGGCTGCCCTCGCAGTCGGACACGTAGAACGGGTCATCTGCGACGCGGGCGGCGATGGCTTCGATGTCGTCGATCTGCTGGTCGGTGAGGGGTGTGGGCTGCTGGTTCACGGGTTTCCTCCGGTTTCCAACCATCTGGTTGGCATTCGCGGTTTGGGGCGGGCGGTCAGGCGGCGGGCAGGTAGTGCACGTGCAAGGCTTGGTCGGCGTCCCGATCGGCGATCTTCATGAGCCAGGCGGATTCGGGATCTTCGGGCTGCCACTCGAAGACCACCCACTGCGGCACCAGTTCGGCGAGCTCGTCGCGGAGTTCGGTCTCGTCGTCGATGCCGTGCTGCTTGCGGAGATGGGCGGCCACGGCGGTCTCGGCTTTGCCCCGGTCGGCGGTGAGGGCGGCCATGTCGCCGTCGTCGAACTCGACGATGAGGACGCCGTCGTACTGGTGGTTGAAGCCGGGGTGCTGGGTGGTGGGCTGGAAGCGGGTCATGGTGGTCTGCCTTCGTGTGGTGGGGTTGCGCGGGCGCGGTGGTGATCGGTTAGGCGGCGGTGTCGGTGCGGTTCGGGTTGGGGTGGCCGGCGGTGTGGGGTTAGGCGCTCACGGCGTGGAGGTGGCGTTCGCGGGGCGGGTAGGTGGGTGGGAGTTGGTCGATGGCTGCTTCGAGTTCGGCGGCGATGGCGAGCCATTCGGTGGCTTGCCTGGTGTGGGGGCGTTGTCCGGCGGCGTTGTAGAGGGCTTCGATGAGTCGGTCGGCGGTGCGGATGTTGGGGAGGTTGATGCGGATGCTCATCGGGGTGCCTTTCTCAGAGGGGCCAGGGGGTGGGCTGGTAGGCGAGGGGGAGTTCGACCTGTCCGGGCGTGAGGGGCGCTGGGCGGCGCGTGAGGGCTTGCGGGGGCTTGGGTGGCAGTCGGGGGCCCGGAGGGGCTGCGCGGGCGCCCTGGGGGGCTCCTGCGAGCTTCCTGGCGCATGTGGGGCCGTAGGGGCCGGGGCTCTTGCGGAGCGTCCGGCCGCAGCCCGCGCACTTACGGGCGGTCATCCTTCGGCCTCGTCGTCGAGGCTGGCGAGGAACGCCTTCACAGTCACTGTCTCGTCGGCCTTCAGCGCTTCCAGCAGCGGCTTGTACAACCCGTGCCGTCCGGTGTTGTAGCCATCGTGGTAGCGGCAGTTCCCGCCGCGCTCGCCGCAGGCGGGGCAGTGCTGCCATGCGCCGTCGTCGGCGTACGGAGCGATCTCCGGAACCTGGTCGTCGTAGACGTCGCCCTCGGCGCCGGACGGCAGGGCGAGCGCGGCATCGGGACGTCCGACGCCGAAAACGCGCAGCGGCCAGTCGTTGTCGAGGGCCCGCAGTTTCCACAGCAGGGCGGCGGCGGTGGCGGGCTGCCAGTCGACGAGGTGGTCCCACAGGTCGGTGGCGGCGATGGCCGGGTCGGGCGGGGTGGTGGTCATGCGAGCGTTTCCTCTGCTTCCTGGTAGCGGCGGGCGTGGACGGTGGTGAGCGGGAAGCCGTCCGGGGTGCGGCAGGTGATTCCGGGCTCGCCCTGGCATTCCGGGCAGCAGGCGGTGGTGCGGGCCCAGTCGGTCATGCGCTGCGGGTGCGGCTTCGGGAGCAGCCGGCCGGACTTGCGCAACGTGCACGGCTGGTGGGCTCGTGCCCCGCAGTGGGTGCAGGGCACGGAGCGGGCGGGGTGTTGGCCGGTACGCAGCTGGTGGTGGAGTTCGTCGGGCATGGGCGCGGTGTAACGCGGGCGGTCGGTCACGGCTTCGGCTCCTCGTCGACGATCACGGCGTCCGGGATGTCCTCGGCGTTGGCCTGCTGGCGGGCGAGGTGGGCGGCGGACATCTGCCGGATGCGGTCTGCCTGCGCTTCGCGTTCCGCCTCCGTGGCCTCCGCGACGCCCTCGGCGGCCCGTAGGCGGGCGCTGTGCGGCTTGGGGCGGGGCTTGCCCAGTGGCCGCTTCTCCGAGCCCCCGGGCGTCTTGCACGGGCGCCCTATGGCCGCTCCGCAGGCGGGGCACTGGACGCCGAGCGGGCCGGTACGGCGGACCGTGTCGATCAACTCCGCGGCGACGGCCTCCTCGTCGGAGTCCGGGACGGTGCGGTTGCCTTCCCAGCCACGGGCTTCCAACTCCTCCATGACGTTCTTCGCCGGGCCGCCGGTGAGAGCGAGCCGGCCGACGGGTGCCGGTGAGCGGCCGGAGGCGATGGCCTGGACCTGGCCGCGGTAGCGGGCCAGGAACTCGGCGTCGGTCTCGTCGGCGATCGGCTCGTACTGGAAGTTCTCCAGCCGCTTGCTGCGGATCTTGGAGCGGAGGGTGCGGATGTGGTGCGGGAGGATCCACAGGCGTTCGTTCGGGTTCTGCGGCGGGGTGCGGTAGTAGACCGCCACCGCAGCCTTCGCGTCCGTGTCCAACGGGACGTCGTCGAGGGCGGCGGCCCAGGCGACGGCAGCAGCGGCGGACGGGTTGCGGTTGTCGAAGGCTGCGGCGTGGCCGAGGAGTTCGGCCGCTTCGGTCGGGTTCACGCGGAGTCTCCTTGCTCGGCGAGTTGCGCAGCGATGGCAGCCCAGCCGGCGACCTTCGCGTCGGTTCCGGTGAGCGGCTGGCCGGGGAGGGCGATGACGTTGGAGGGCGTGTACGGGCGGCGTTGTGCGGCGCGTTGGGCGTCGTCGCGGATCCACTTCTGCCAGGCGTCGGGCCACGACTTTCGGCGGGCGCCGGTGGAGCGGTAGTGGGATACGAACTGGGCGGTGGCGTGGTCGACGTCGAGGGCCGGGTAGGTGGCGTGGCACCAGCGGCGCATGGAGTCGGTCAGCTGGAAGCCGTCGACTTCAATAGGAGCGGGCGCAAGAGCGTCAAGATCAGCGGCCCTACTACCGGTAGATCCCCCATCTACATCAGCCACGTCGTAGTTATGGGAGGGGAGGGGAGGGGAGGGGACACCCGTTGCACCCTCATGGGTGTCACGCCGTGACAGGCCGTCCTGACCTGCGGTGGAGTCGTCAAACAGGGGGTCTTTTCGGCCCCGTTTCCGCTCCGATTCGGATCCGTTTCCGCTCCGAATCGAGCCCGAATCGGAGCCGATTCGCGCGTGATTCCGGTTCGAGCGGGCCGTGTCGCGGCCCTTCTGCTGCCGTTTCCGGGCGGCTTCGCGGGCGTTCTCGATCTGCGCGCGGGACTTGTTGTAGTCGAGATAGTCGTGGATGACGTAGTCGCCGTCGGCCGGCTGCTCGCACCGTGGGCACTGGTGTCCGGCTGCATGGAGCAGACCGACGGCGATGAGTTTGCGCACGTTGGGTTCGGTGCCGTAGCTGCGGACGATGTCGCCGTCGAGGTGGCCCTCCGTGAGGTGCCTGGTTGCGTGCACGCCGAGGCGCACGAACAGACCGACGGCGGCATTGCCCGCCTTGCGCACCTTGGGGTGCGTGTCGAACCCGTCGTCGAGGGCGAACCAGGCCATGAAGAGCTTCTCTCGTCCGTACTGATCAGGAAGGAGGCGGGGCCGCCGCGCGCCAGCGGCCCCGCGGGTGGTGCTACTTAGGCTCGGGGTACGCCTCAGGGGTCGCTCCACCGGACTTGAAGGCGAGCGTTTGGACTTCCTGGCCAGCCCGGTAGAGGTTCCACGCCTTGATCACCAACGCGGTCATGTACGCCTCGTCGGGGCGGCCGGTCCCCTTGGCGAGGTTCTCCACCACCCGACGCAGGGCGTAGACGGGGTCGCCGGGCATCAGGCCAGCGCCGTCGCAGAGGCGGGCGAAGAAGAAGGCGCAGTCGACCCGATCGATCTGGTTGAAGAGCCAGTGACACAGGCCGGCGGTGCTGGACGTGAGGCGAACGGAGCTCCTGACGCGGCCTGCGATCTCGGCGGAGCGTCGCAGTTCGGGGTGCTCTTCGAGGACCTTGAGGAGCTGGCGGTGTGTCGGGCGCGCTTCTCCTGCAAGCCTGAGGTTGCGGCGGGCTCCGTGCTTCCATACGAAGACGCGGAGAAGGGCGGCGGCCAGGGAGACGTAGTGCTCCTCGCCGCGGAGTTTGAGGACGTCGCCGAGGCTGCGCTTGGCGCCGGTGTCCATGGTCTCCTGCGTGCTGTCGAGCAGGTTGGAGACGACGAGCATGCGGATGGTGGTGTTGGCGGTGGCGACGGCGCTGAGGCGGTGCTGGCCGTCGAGGAGTGCGCCGCCGATGATGGGCGGGTTGTCGAGGAGGACGGTGTCGCCCTTGGCGAACTTGATGCTCTGGCCGTCCTCGACCCAGTTCCCGTCACGCATGTCGGCGGCGTAGCCGTTGACGACGCGCTCGCGGAGGTTGCGGTTGTGGGTGTTTTGGGCGAGCCACTTCTTGGCGAGGTCGGGGGTGATGTCGACGACGGTGTAGATCGGGCCGTCGTGGGTGGTGCTGGGTACGATGGGATTGTTCATTACTTCTCCTGTTCGAGGGAGTTGGCGACGTCGGTGAGGGCGTCGGAGATGTTGTGGAGGCTCGTCGCCCACCAGCGGCGGGCCTCTTCGCTTGTCTGGGCCTGGTCGAGGTGCATGGCCTGGATCAGGCGGGTGGTGTTGTCCAGGGCGCCGAGGAGTTCGGGCATCTGGTGGTGGGTGATGTCCCGGTTCCTGGGGAACCGGTCGTCTTCGGTGAGGCGGACGAGACGTTCGGCGGTGCGCGCGAGGTCGCGGCCGGCGTCGGTGAGGGCCTCGGGGAGGGGGCGCCGCTTCGGCTTGGCCGGCTCGGAGCGCGTAGGTTCATCGACGACCTCGGCGTCGACTACTTCGTCCGTGCCGGGCTCGTCCCAGAAGTTCTCCTCGGGCGCAGGCCGGGTGGCGGGCCGCTCGCGACCGTCGAGGGACAGGACGACATCGGGCCGCGCGTCTGTTTCATCTGAAACAGACGACTGAAGATCGCGATGCACCGTGGCGTTTCCGGTGCCGAGCGCCGCCCCGATGGCTCGGGTGGACATGCCCGCGGCGGACATTCCGGCGACGATCTCGCGGCGTTGTTCGCGAGGGAGCCGGACACGGTGCTCGCCGTACTCGCCGTCGAGGTACGCGTCCCATGTCTCATAGCCGAGTGCAACCCAGTCTTGGGCGGCGTAGGCGGTGATGACGTCTTGCTGCCATTCGGCGAGGACGCGCATGCCGGAGCGGATGCGGTCGGCTCGGGCGCGGGCTTCCTCGATGTTCGGTGCCTGCACGATGTCGGTCACGCAGTCCTCCTTTCGTTTGCGGGCAAGTTCGGGGCACGTGTGTGAGACCCCCAGTTCAGGGAGGTCTGTGGTGCGGGTGGCGCGAACCGATATAGCCAACATACACTTGCACACATGAATGTTGGCTATGGTTGGGCAACTGGATGTGGACACATCCGCGTGGGACCATGCCGCCATGACCGAGGAGGAAGCCGTGACCCGCCTGAAGCAGGCGGCGGACGCCAAGCGCGCCGCCGAAGACGCTGCTGCCAAGCAGTTCGAGACCGCCGTCGTCGACGCCCTGCGTGCCGGAATCAGGCCGAAGACGGTGGCCTCCGCGACTGGCTACAGCTACGAGACGATCCGTCGGATCGCCCGTGCCAATGACATCGGCCGACTTCGTGAGCCGACCGTCACCAGCAGGAAGAAAGCCCGGCCGGGAGACGACTCCCCGGCCTGACCGAGGAGACCGCCGTTGCCCACGCCAGACATGAACGAGCGCACCGCCCTCTACCGCCTCTTCGACAGGCGGGGAGGGCTGCTGTACGTCGGCATTACCAACGACCCTGCCTTTCGCTGGAAGCAGCACCGAGGGGACAAGGGCTGGTGGCCGAAGGTCGCTGACAAGCAGGTCACGTGGTACGCGACGCGAGCGCTGGCGCTCCAGGCGGAGGCTCTGGCCATCCACACCGAAGGCCCCGCCTTCAACACGGTGCGACCGCACCTGATCGCCCATGTTCCTGAGCAGATGATGACGACAGCCGAGGTCAGCAAAGCCGAGGCCGAGATCCGCGCCGCCACGGAGAGGCGCGCCCGCGCCGTTGCCGCCTTTGAGCGGGACGACACCGCGCTGCGCGAGCTGTTCGTGGCCTGGCGCGCGCAAGGCGTCGGTCCGTCGGACATGGCCCGCTGGTCCGGCATGACCCGCGAGTGGGTTGCGAAGATCGCACCCGCCCCGAAGTCCTGACACTGTCGTCTCCTCCCTGGCCCCGCCGTGTGCGGGGCCTTCGTCGTGCTGTGGTCAGGTCCGCGTCCAGGCGACGGAGCCCTGTTCGACGTAGCCGGACGCCCGGCTCTCCCCGGTGGGCTCGCAGGTCTCCTCGTCGAGGACGGCCATGTAGTTGGTCCAGAACGAGACGCGGGCGCGGGCTGCGCCGATGGATCCGTAGGGGCCCTCGTACTCGGTGACCGTGGTGCCGTCGCGCAGATGCTTGGTGATGACGGCGCGGTAGACGGTGGCGTCGGCGGCCATGCCGATCGAGCGGGCCATCAGACGGCCCTCCGGAAGCTGGTCACGCGCTGGCCGCCGGGTCGTCGGAGGCGCACGCCGGCTTCGAGGAGCAGTTGCCGGGTGCAGCCGTAGGAGCGGCCGATTTGGCGGGCGGTGGAGGCGATGGTGCAGCCCTCGATGTAGAGGCGGGCGGCTTTCTCGCGGAGGCGGATGCGGGCTTCGCCGCGGGTGGGGATGCCGGTCATGCGAGCCTCCCGGCTTGTGCGGCGCGGGTGCCGCGCCAGACCTTCACGCCGGAGTGCTCTCCGCCCGGGCGCTGGGTCTCGTCCCAGCCGCACTGCTCGATCACCTGGTCGCGAACGAGGGATTGCACGAAGTTGCCCCAGTCGGCTTTCGGGTTCGCGGGCTCGGGGAGTTCGTTGGCTTTGGCGATCTCGTACGAAGTGAAGCGCCGGCCAGTACGCGCGGCTTCGACGAAGGCTTCGCGGACCTCGTCGACCCAGCTGTGGTAGTCGCCGGCGGGTTGCGGGAGGGTGCCGTCGAGGGTGGGTTGTTGGGCGGGCATCGGTTCCTCCGATCGGGTCTGGGGTCCGGGTCGGGCCGCCGCGTTGGGGGAAGTGCGGGGCCCGACCCGGTGACGCGCCGTGGGGGCGGCGCGCCGGGAGGGATGGTCAGTGCTGTGCGCGGCCGAGGTTCGGGAACTGGCGCAGGGGCAGTGACCGGCACGGCTCGCGCAGGCACGTGTCGACGAACAGCGGCTGATCCGGATGTGCCTGCTGGTGGAGCGCGTTGAGGGCGCTGTGCAGGCTCTC
This sequence comes from Streptomyces sp. NPDC050121, assembly GCF_044460385.1. Classification (NCBI taxonomy): domain Bacteria; kingdom Bacillati; phylum Actinomycetota; class Actinomycetes; order Kitasatosporales; family Streptomycetaceae; genus Streptomyces; species Streptomyces sp. NPDC050121. Next base: position 460,958 of record NZ_JBITJV010000004.1, read on the forward strand.
GACCGCACCGTGCGGGTCGCCGTTGCAGGCGTCGTCGCGGTGCAGCCCGAACTCGGACAGTTCGTCGTTGCTGACGTCGGTGAGGTAGTCGGAGATATCGACCTCGACGTCGGTGGTGATCGTCACGTAGCGACTGGCGGAACGCGTCTTCATGCTGGTCTCCTTGTTCCGGGCCCCGGCCGATGTCCGCGGCCGGGGCTGCTGTCAGGTGGTCTTGTGGTCGACGGCGGCCTGCGCCACAGGCACGGACGGCTCCGGAGTGGGGGCGCTCATACCGCGGCCCTCGTGGTGCCCGTCGCCCGCCACCGCTTGTCCGCCTGCGTGTTCGCAGCCCGGCACGGCTGGCAGGCTTTCTCCCCACGCTTCTTGTGCCGGTTGTAGCCAGACCGTGTGCCGCACATCGCGCCCACGTCGCGGAGCGGGCCGTCCGTGAGGTGCTCGCCCGCATGACAGCCGTAGAAGGCACACGAGCGGCGGATCAGCCCTACGGGGCTACGGCCGTGGGCCATCAGGAACGCGATGTGGAGCGGGTTGTAAGTGGTGCCCTTCCACTTCAGCTTCGGGGCGCCACGCCAGGAGCGGTGCCCGCCACGCACGGCGTCGCTGCGCCGCATGAACGCCTCCTGCGGTGTGGCCGGCGCCGGGTCTTCCTCCGGGATGTCGGGGTGGATGTGTTTGCCTTTGCGGCGTTCGTCGTGGGTGTAGCCGCCGAAGATGCCGTCGGTGATGTTGCTGGCGAGCGCGAATGCGAGGCATGCGGGCCTGGACGGGCAGCGCTGGCAGACGGCCTTAGCCTGCTCAACCTGGGCGAGGTTGATGGAGCCGTCGTAGCCCTTCGGGAAGAACAGCTCTGGGTCCTCGGTGCGGCAGGCGGCAGCATCCCGCCAGTCGGTAGCGCGGCCCGCAGTGTCGGGCACCATGTGACTGACGCCGATCACGCAGCCACCTCCTGCTCGGCCCGCGCCCAGGACAGGGCCCGCTCCAGATGCCGGGAGGTGATGCCGAGACGGTGCGCGGCCTGCTCACGGGTGTAGCCGTGCTCGCCCATCAGCCACAGCGCGTCCTCGCTGAGCGCGGCGTACGCGCTGACCGTCTCGCCGAGATCGGGTACGGCGGCCGGGCTGTCGATGTAGTCGTCGTCCCACGCCCCCGGCGGCACCCAACTGTTGGCTCCGGCGATTCGTTTGGCCTGCGCGATGTAGCGGGGTGCGATGTCGCGGCTGGCCGGGTCGACGTTCCACAGCGCGTCGTAGAGGTCCCGGACCTGGCGGACCGTGGCCACCGCGACCGCCTCCTTGCGGATCATTTCCCAGACCTGGCGGTAGTGGTTGAAGCCGAGCTCCTGCCCGAGCCGCTGCTGCGGCCAGCCGTTGGCGACGAGGGCTTGAAGCCGGCGCCGGGTTCCGGTGGCGTCGACGCCGGTGCCGGGTGCGACGTTGTCGAAGTCCGGGCGGACTGCGGTGATCCGGTCGGCGGTGAAGATGCGGACGCGTTTGGTTGGGACGTAGCCGCGGGTGTGGTCGCCGTACAGGATTCGGGAGACGCAGCCGCAGGCTGCTCCGGAGAGGCGGCAGACGCGCTGCCATCCGATGCCGTAGGTGCCGAGCATGCGGATGTGCTGGCGGGTGGGTTCGGCGTCGATGAGGGGCTGCCACCGGCCGTAGGCGACGAGCCGGTTGCGGTTGCGGTCGTAGTCGGCTGACCGTTTGAGGCAGTCCGGCCGACGGCAGCGGTAGATCTTGACGCAGGTGAGGTTGCGGTGGTGGGGGGCTTCGCGGGGCTCGGCCGCCGCGTGGGCGGCCGGTGCCTCGACGTCGAACATGGGGGTGGTGGTCACGCCGCAGCCTCCTCGCCGAGGACGGCCTGCGAGACCATCGCGAACAGGTCCCTGGCCGCGCACCGCGTCACGGCGTTCCCCGACAAGCGGACCCGCTCCCGCTTGTTGCCGAGCCAGATGTAGTCCTCGGGGAAGTCCATGGCCGCCGCGTATTCGAACGGCTCCAGCATCCGGAAGCCGAGATCTTCGACCGAGGAGACAACCGCGCCCTTCAGCAGCGCGTGACGATCCACCGTGGTCACGGTCGGCAGCGGGTCGGTGGCCGGGCGGGCGTTGCCGTTGCCGTAGTACGGCACGACCAGGTCCGGCACAGCTAGGCCGTGGTGATTCCCGGACGCGCACACCGTGGCGAGCGGCTCGGTCACGGCACGGTGGCTGGAACCGCCACCGCGGAGTTCGACGATGTACGGCGGGACGGCGACGCCGGTCTCGTTGCGGGCCGTGCAGGTTCGCATGGGCTGGTCAGCCGGACGGGCCACCTTGCCTTCGCGGCCCTCGACCGGCACGAGGAGCGGCACGCCGTAGGTGTTGTAGCCGTCCGAGACCCTCGTCATCGTCTTCACGGCGAGCGGCCGCGCCCGGTCCCCGATCCGGACCGCGGGGAGCGTCCAGTCGATGGCGTCGGCGGCCGGCCGGACCGCGGGGAAGACCTCGGCGTGGCAGCGGGCGGTGGGGCAACGCCACACGTACTGCTGCTTGTACTTGCCGTAGCGGCGCTGCGGGTTCTTCCATGCTTGTACGGCGCGCACGGTGCGGTCGCAGTGCGGGCAGTACGCCGAGGGGCGGGTGAAGCGGTCGAAGTCCGGCTCGCGTTCGCCTTCCAGCCAGAACACGACGTACATGCGGTCGCGGGATTGCGGTGCCCCGTCGCCGAGGGCCTGGGCGTGCATGCTGTTGAGGCACACGGTCCGGGATCGGTACTTCATGGCGTGCATGGCGGCGATCCAGGCGGGCCACAGGATCCAGTCGCGTGCGTCGACGACGTTCTCGACGATGATCGCCCGGTAGCGGTGGTACTCGGCGAAGCGGACGACGTCCCACATGGTGGCCCGGGAGCGCTCCGCGGCCTCGTCGGGCAGGACCTCGCCGAACAGGTCCGGCGTGGCGTCGCGGTGACGGCGGGCGCCCTTGGCGATGGAGTGGTTGGTGCAGCTGGGGCTGAACCAGGCGAAGGTGGTGGTGGGGTAGCGGCGCGGGTCGACCTGGGAGATGTCGGCGCAGTCGTGGTCGGTGTCTTCGTGGTTGGCCTGGTGGACGTCGACGGCGAGACGCCAGTGGTTGAGGGCGGTACGGACGTGGCCTCCGGCCTGGCGGATGCCGGAGGAGGATCCGCCCGCGCCGGCGAAGCCGTCGGTGCAGTCGGCGGCGAGGGTGCGCCAGTTGACCAGCGCGGGGGCTGACGGCCAGGTCTTCCTGACTGTTGTGGCCTGCTCGGGGCTTGGGCGCCCCCACCGGTAGCGGCCGTCGCTGTGGAGGAAGCTGGCGGAGGCCGGGGCGTGGCCTTCGGACAGGATGCACTTTGAGGGGCCGCCCGTGCCGGTGAACTCGGCATTGCATGTGGGCGCGTCGTTGCGATGGAGCGTCATCGGTGGTCCCCCGTGGTGGCGTGGATGGTGGTGTGGCCTGCGTCGCAGCGGTGGGCGTGGTCGTGGACGACGACCGGGACCGTGTGCTGGCAGCCGATGCAGTGCCGGAACGCGGGTTGCGGCCAGCCCGGGCCAGCGAGTGCGGGGATCAGGTGGTGGCCGGGGACTTCGACCTCGATCCGGCGCGGGGCACGCGGCCCGCGGTGCCGGCGGGGCTTGCCGCCCGTGGCCCCGTAGCGGATCAGGAGCGCTCCGAGGACGAAGAACAGTGCGAGATAGCCGAGCCCGGCCTGCGCGGTGCCGTTCATGCTCCGGCCTCCTTGTAGCCGGGCTGCCAACGGCTGGAGTCCTGCGGCCGTGCGCCGGTAAGGCCGACCGCGTCGTCGTACTGCTTCTGCAGCCGGTCGGCGCGCCTCTTCTCCCGCCGCGCCTCCGCACTCCAGTAGGTGGCGGCACTGTCGCTCAACTGCGCCCGGAGCTCGGCGAGCTGCTCACGGAGTTCGGTGTTGGCCTCGGTGAGGCAGGCGTTGACGATGCTGACCGCGGCGAGTTCCTCGGCCACACGGTCGTGGCGCTGCCACCAGCCGTCCTTGACCTTCTTCACCCGCAGGGTCTCGGCCTGCTCGGCGGCGAGCGCGGCTTCGTGCCGGCGCCGGGTGACGAACGGGAGTTGGAGTCTCATCGGGCGTCTCCCGTCTGGGCGGGGCGCAGCGGCCACGAACCGTCGATCACCGCGTTGGGGTCCTTCTGGCGCAGGTACTCCTGGAACGACGCCGCCTGCGCGGCAGCCCAGGTCTCCTGCAGTTCGTGGAGCTCGTCGAGGAACGCCTTGCCGATCTCGCCGTGGGTGGAGGCGATCCGCCAAGCGACCCGGCACGCGGCGATGGCGTCGGCGTCCGCCGAGTGCGCGCCGTCCAGCGGGACTTGGTAGTGGGCGCACAGGTCGGTCAGCGTGCGCTTGCCGCGCCGGTACGGGTCGACCCGCTTGTCGAGGACGCGGGGATCGATGACGCGCAGGTCCCGGCCGACGGTGTCCGTCAACGTCTTGATGCCGTACCTGCGTGCCTCCCGGTCCAACAGGGTGAGGTCGTAGGGGGCGTTCATGATGACGATCGGCGTCCCCGCGAGAACGACCTGCGTGAGAGCGGCGACGATCTGCGCGATGCCCTCGGCGGCGTCCTGGCCTTCCGCCTGGGCGCGTTCGGTGCTGATTCCGTGGACCGCGGTCGCGGCCTCCGGGATATCGACCTTCGGGTCGAGGAGCCAGTTTGCGGGGAGGGCCGGGGCGCTGCCGCCGACCTCGACGATGCACGCGGTGACGATCCGGTCCTTCTCAACGTCGACGCCCGTGGATTCCGTATCGAAGCCGGCCAGTCGGCCGAGGTGCCACGGTGTGGGCTGGTTCATGTGTGTGGTCTCCTGTGTGAGCCGGGACGGCCCGCATTACGGGTGCGGGCCGCCCCGGTGCGAAATGGGCTACTTGCTGCCGGGCCGCGCGGCCGCGGGCCAAGTGGCCGGCTCGCGGGGGCCGTCGTCGACGACCTCGGCCGTGTACACGCCCTCGTCGTCCGGACCGGCCTCGCCGGATCCGACGCCGTCAGAGCGCTTCTCTTCCTCCGCCTTGACCTCGGCCGCCCGCGCCTTCAGGGCCGCGATCAGGTCGTCCGTGAGGTGGCCCGCGGCGTGCGCTGCCCGGTACACGTCCTGCACGTCGTCGACCGTCAACGCGCCCGCCGCATCAGCGAGGTAGTCCGGGCGCGGAGCCTCGATCGCGGCGACCGCCCGCGTGCCGGTCGGGTCCAGCGCAACCGCAGTGGGCAGCGGCCCGGTCAACGCCTGCCGAGTCGTAACGCCCCGGATCTCGACGACGACCACCGGGAAGTGCTTCGTCTGACCGCCCGCCACCCGGGTGCGCGGCTCGATCCGCAAGGTGACCGGAACGAGGCCCTTGCCGCCGGTGCCGGACAGCACCATGTCGACGGTTCCGGCGAGTTCGTTCGCGGCGTACCAGGAGTGCGTCTCCACCCGCCATACGCCGACGTCGGGCATGTCTGGCAGGACGACGTTCAGCCTGGAGGTGGCGGCGCACACCTTGTCCTTGGTGTACAGGTCCTGGCGCAGCAGGTGCCATTCCGGGCCGTGCTCGGCGAGGCACAGGCACGGGTGGCGGCTGATCTGCTCGATCGCGCCGTCGCAGCGGCGGACGCACCCGCCCTTGTTCCACATCTCGTTGGCCTGGGACAGCGGGTCTCCGGGCGGAAGGATCGCCTCGATCAGCTCGGCATCGGTGATCACCCGGAACTGGGGGGCGCCGTTGCCCTGGGGCTGCCAGCGCTCGACCTTGCCGCCCCAGGCGTTGGCGGCGGCAGTCACGTAATGCTCGGCGTGGCTGCTGATCACCCACGTCTTCGACTTGACCGGCCGGGGCCGCTTCTTCGGGTCGTCGTTGGGGATGCTGTAGCCGGTGCGCAGACGGCCCAGTTCGCGGGCTTGCTTTTGTGCGGTGCGGATTCGGGAGCCCATCGGTCAGGCCACCTTTCGATAGTTGCGCCACCGGGCCGGAACCGGCTGATCGGGGGCGAGGAGGGCCGGGTAGGAGGAAGGGGCGGCGTGGTGCCACAGCGCGTTGGCGAGAGCCCCACGGAACGCCTTGTGGGCGTCGCGGCCAGCAGGCATCTCGACGAGGGCGTGGGACTTGGCCCGCAGGTTGAGGACACCGGCCCGCTGGATCTTCGGCATCGGCTGCTCGGTGTCGTCCGGGAGCAGGACCGACTCGCAGTAGCGGAGAGCGGCGAGCTGCTGGGTGTTCTCCGGGTAGACGTCCTTTGCGGAGCGGGTGGCCGACGTCTTGAAGTCGATCAGCCACAGTTCGAGGACGCGGCCGGGCCCGGTGGGCAGCCAGATCATGAGGTCGGCGGTGCCCGCGTAGCCCAACCGCCGGTGCAGGCAGGTGATCTCTGCGGCCTCGACGTGCTTGTCGACGTCGACACCCCAGAAGCCGAGGAACTTCTCCAGCTGGGCGAGATAGGGCGCGACCTCGGCTTCGACCGCGAACGGCGCTCCGAGGAGGCGCTGTTCGGCGGCTCGATGGATGCGGGTGCCGAGGTCGGATGCGCAGTCGCGGACGTCGATGTGGATCTGCTTGAGCTCCTTGACGAGCGCGGCCCGGTCGGTGATGGCCCGGCGAGCGACCTCCATGCGGTGGTCGAGGATCCACTCGACGGTGAGCTTGACGGCCCACGGGATCAGGGCGTGCTTGTGGACGCTGGTGTTGAGGACGTTGGTGACGGACACGAGGTCCGGGCCGCCGGCCGGGTCGCTGTAGTAGCGACCGTTGTCGGTGTCTTGGGCGTGCTTGGGGTTGGTCACTGGTGGCCCTTCTGGCAGCAGGGGAAGGGGCAGGGCGGGTCGGGCAGGAGCTCCATGGCCGCCCACCCGGCCGCGATCCCGGCGATGACGTCGCAGTACGCGGCAGCCGGGAACAGCAGGGCGACTGCCGCAGTGGCCGTGCAGGCGGCGACGAGGACGGCCAGGACGAACCCGGCGTCGAGGGCGAGGGCGCGCATCACCGGGCCACCCCCGTCGTCTTGGAGAGAGCCCAGGCACCGAATCCGGGCCACGGGTTGTGTTCGGGGCAGTAGTCGCGGTTGCCCTTGGTGCGCTTCCATCCGGCGGCGCGCGCGTGGTGACGGAGCACGGTTTCCGGGGCGGTGCCGTCGCCGTGGATGTAGCGGGCGGTGCACAGCGGCTTGTCGCAGACGAGGTGACGGACGCGATGCCGGCTCACGAGGCCGCCCCCGTCGCGGTGTAGTAGCGGACGCCCTTCTCGTCGTGCGCGATCAGGTGTCCGGCCCAGGTGAGGGCTTGGAGGATGCGGGACGCGGTGCCGGGACTGATCGGGTAGTGGCCAGCCGCCCTGAGGGCGACGACGGCGTGGCCTGACTTCCACCGGGTCTGCTTGCTGGACCGGATCGCGGCGAGGAGCGCTGCCTCACGCGCGGCCTGCTCCTGCTGCCGGGCGACGAGTTCGGACACGGCGGTCACGGGGTCACCTCGACCCACTTGCCGGACTCCCACTCCGGGCCGGTCATGCGGATGATCAGGCATGTTCCGTCGGTTTCGATCAGCCAGCCGACCGCAGTCAGATCGCCGCGGATCGGATGGGGGTCGACGGCGAGGACACGGAACTCGTCGCCGCGCCACTGGTAGGCGTGGTCGACCTCGAAGAAGCCGGCGGTGGGCAGCATGTCCACGTTGTTCGGGCGGACCGCACCCCGGGCGATCTGTGAGGCGAGGCTGGCGCACGTGTCGCCCTGCGCCCGTTCCTGCTTGCGGCTGCGGACGTGGAACTCGCGGGCCTTCTTGATCAGCCACGCCGTCACCTCGGCCAGCACCTCGGTGCGGTAGTCGTCGAGGCGGGCGTTCATCTCCGTCTCGCGGGCCGCGGCCTCGGCCGGACTGTCACAGATCGGCAGCATCGCGTGAATCCGGTCGCGGGCACTCACGCCGACCGCCGATCCTGCTGCTCGGGCAGCGGGTTCGCCCCGAAGTGGCGGACGGTCGCCTGCATCGACGGGTGCCGGTACAGCCGGTACGCCCACGAGCGGCCCGTGTCCTGGAGCGACACCTCGTCCAGCTCGCACGCGGGGCAGCCCGCCTCGAACTCGTCCGGGTTGTCGTGGTCGTGGTCGTTCATCACAGGTCCCCGTCCATCTCGTCGTGGGAGTCGGCCGCGTTACGGCAGCGGCTGGAGCAGAAGGTGCGCCCGGCCGGAATCTCCGCCGGACACTCAGCGCACGGCACCGTCTGGGGAGCCCCCTGCGGGTGCCTGCGCAGCCATTCGCGGCGCACGTTGTAGCGGGCGTGCACAGCGGCGACCTGATCCAGGAACTCGCCCACGGTCCACGGCTTCAGCCCGCGCGACCGGCGCTCCCACGCGGCCTCCACCGCAAGCACCGAGTCGACCTCCAAATCCGCCAGCGGGCGGGACTTAAGCGGCGTCGCCATCACGCACCGCCCGTCTCGGGCAGGTCGTGACCCAGCCGGTACTCGTGATGCGTCGACGCGTAGTGCTCGCCCTCGGCCGGCTTCGGTGAGAACGTCTCCGCAACCCACCCCGCCAACGGGCCCAACACCTGCGGCGGAGCGATCCGCTGCGGGATGGCGTCCGGCTCGACATCCTCATGACGCGCCCGCAGCTCCTGCACCGCGTCGTCCAACGCCTCGTTCGTGCTGCGGCGCTCCGCCTCCAACTCGGCCACCCGGGACCGCAGCCGCTCCAACTCCGACACGTCGTCGTCGCCCTGGACCACGATCGGCGTCACACATCCCGACGTCTCCGACAGCGGTCGGTCGTCGTCCGGGTGCGTCCAGAACTGAACGTGGATCCCGTGCTCGTTGACGGTCCAATCCCAGTACTTCTCGTGCGCGTCCGACTTCGCGAGGTCGTCGCAGCACTCACGCGCAGCCTCGGCCGTCGTGAACAGCTCCGGCTCGGCTCCGTCATACAGAGCGAGGAACACCTCACGCGGCGGGTTCGCCATACCGGCCAGTCGCATACGCAGGTTGTTCAGCTCGGCCACGACCTTGAGCGGCAACGTCTCCGCCTGCGGCTTCGAGCCCACCGGCATCGGCAGAACATCCGCCGACCCGACGATCCCGTGCTCCGCCAACTCCGCCAGCGTCGCCATCACGAACTCCGGGCACCGACACACATCCGCCGGCGCGTACAGCGGCTCGCCGCCACGAAGCGAACCGCGTCGCGTCCAGCACGTCCCGTCCACGGTGTTCACCACCAGCGGGGCGCTCACGCCGCCACCGCTGCATCCGTCAGAGCCGACGTCGGGCACGACAGACAGATCCGCACCCGCACGTCCCGCCACACCACCGCCGCGGCGAACTCGATGTACGGCTGGCCGTCGAGCTGGAACGGCGACTCGGCCACGCTCGCGCCGAGGGCGTCCGCCCACGCGGCGACGACCGGTCCCGGGTCCTGGAACATCCCGCCGCCGGACAGCTGGTCGGCCAGGCCCTCGCGGTTCGAGATCCGCCAGGCCAGCGGCGGCAGGTCGCCGAACTCTTGCAGGATCTGCGTCAGCGCGATCGCTGCGGTGATCTGGGTCTGAGATGATGCGTTCAAGGCGAACGCCTCGCTTTCTGGAGTGAGTGAGGTGGATCAGCCGAGTCGGGGGTCGTCGGGTCGCGTCCGGCGGCCCTTCGGCGCTTTGTGGGGGGTCAGGCGGCGGCCGTGCGGCGGCGAGAGACGGCCGGGCCGCGGCGGCTGGCCTGGTAGTAGGCGGCGAGGTCGGCGCGGCTGACGCGGATGACGCCGCCCTTGATCTCCTGGCTGTAGCCGAGCCGGCCGTTGGCCAGATAGCGCCGTACCGTGCGGACGCTGCACTTCAGTTCGGCGGCGACCTGGCGCAGGCTCAGGTACTCGGAGGGGGTATCCACCGGGGACTGGGTGCTGTTCACTTCACTTCCTTTCAGGGGGTTTCGGGTGGGGGGCGAGGAGTTCGGTCTCGTTCGCTTTCAGGGCGGCTCTGAGGCCCTGGTACTTGCCAGGTCTCATGCGGTGACGGTCGCCGCGTTCGAGCTTTCGCAGGAAGCTGGCGGTGATGCCGGCTTGGTCTGCGAGTTGCTGGACTTCCATCCCCGCTTGCATGCGCTTGGTGCAGATAGCCGTCCCGTCCACCTCGAAGGTGGTTGGGGTTTGTGCCATGCATAGAAGTTACCCAAAGATGCCCACGCTGTCTAGCCAAAGATGGCCCCGTGTTGCCACTAGTTGCCAACGTGTAAGCCTAGATGCCCCGTGAGCTGGGCAAACGGAAGGGCGAGAATGGGCCTAACCGAGCCGTAGTCCTGGCTGGTCCCCTCCAGTCCTGCCAAGATGAAGGCATGCCATCTGTTTCCGATGAGGCCCTCCAGCGACTGGCTGACGTAGCCAAGCGCCGTCGCGCCGTGCTCGGCCTCGCACTGAACGACCGAAACGCCAAGGCCGCCGGCACCTCAAAGGGGACATGGCAACGAGTCGAGAAAGGCCTGAAGATCCACGACAGCAACTACGTGAAGATCGACGGCCTGCTCCGCTGGGCGCCAGGTAGCTGCGTCGCCGTGCTCGAAGGTGGCGAGCCCGTACCGGTCGGCGACATGGAAGACGCAGCCGCGGCCGGAGTGCAGAAGTCGCCGCTATCGCAGGATGTTGTCGACGAGCGGGTTCAGAACGTTGTGCGGTTGGCGCTAATCGCCACGGCGAAGGGGACGACGGCCGAGGAGATTCGGGAGATGAGCGAGCGCGTGGCGCGCGATCTCCGCGAGGAAGGCCTCACCTGACTGAAGTTCCGTCATTTGCCGTACAACCATTTGACTTTACCGTTTTGTTACTAACTCTCTGTATCCCCTCCGGTCCCAACCAGTCCCAACAGGTCCCAAACGTGGCAGAGTCGTGACACGTCCTCGGAGGCTTCCCTGAAGGCGACTCATAGGGGGAGCCATGCAGCAAAACGACGCGCTCATAGTCGACTACGGGCCGAAGTTCCACGGAGCGGCGGTCCGCACCGACAAGGGCATCGTCTGTGTAGTACCAAGCCAGATCCGCGACAGCCCGCCAGCACAGGCATCGATGCGGGAGATGGTGCAAGAGCTCGGTGGTGAATGCGGCCGATGCCCGAACTGTCCCCTGGGGAGGAAAGGCTGAAGCAGGCGAACGACGCGGAGTCTCGGCGGCAGGGGTGCCTGCCGAGCCACCGCGGCACGAAACAGTGGGGGGCGAATGGCCAGGCGTTCCTTGGACGTCTACACGGAATGGCGCGGCGGCACGTGCCGGGTGAAGTGGTGGACGGGCGAGTACCACGACGACGGCCGTAAGCGCTTCAGATCCAAGGGCGGTTTCACAGACGAGGACGAAGCCTATGACCACGGCCTCGATCAGATGGCCGAGATCCGGCGCGGCGAGCATGTCTCCACGCGCGACGGCAAGACCCTCATGTCGGACTGGCTCAACGACTGGCTCGCAGCGATGGACCACTCCCACCTCACCGAACGCGGCTACCGGTCCGTGATCGAAAACCACATCCGGCCGTACTTCAAGAAGCGCAACACCGCCGTCGCCGACATCGACGTCCTCGCCTACCGGGCATTCCGCAAGTACATCAACGGCGCGGTCGGGGAAGGCAGCGCCAAGAACGTCATGATGGTCCTCGGCATGGTCCTCGACGACGCCGTCCCGCGCCTCATCAAGACGTCCCCCGTCGAACGGACACGCCGCCGCGGCAAGTTCAAGAAGAAGGCCAAGGAGCGGAAGAAAGACGTCACGCCAGAAGCCGTGGAGCAGCTCGCCGTCAACGCGCGCACCTACTTCGGGCAGGCCGGGTACGCGTTCATGTGGACGATGGCCATGACCGGGATGCGGCCGGCGGAGTTGTACGGCCTCACGCGGGAGTACTGCTATCCGAATTGGCCCGCGTCCGATCCCCGAACCGACCCTGCCGAAGAGGTTCGTTACGAGGAGGACGCGGAGCGGTACGGCAAAGGCGGGGAGCGGATGCCAGCCATCCGTGTTGAACGCCAAGTTCAGTACAAAGAATCAGAGCTGCAGTTCTTCCCCCCGAAGTACGAGTCGTACCGCACGCTAGTGGTGCCCCCGTTCCTGGCGGACATGCTGGAGCAGCTGCTCGCCTCTCACGACAGCCGGTGGGTCTTCCCGGCGATCCAGGGCGGGAGCCTGGGGGCGGTGAACTTCGACTACCAGTACTGGCGGCCCATCGCCGACGGCGCCGAGGCCCGTAAGGGGCCCCGCGTGAGGAAGCCGCGGGCCGCCATGCCGGCAGTGCCGTCGTTCAAGGGCAAGCGCCTGTATCTGCTGCGCCATGGGCACAAGGCGTGGCTGGACGAGGACGGGCACAGCAAGTTCGCGGTGGAGTCGCGGATGGGGCATGAGGTTCCGGGCGTCGAGGGCGTGTACAGCAGCGTGACGGTGCCGATGGAGCGTGCCATCATGAAGTCGTTGCAGGAGCGGTGGGACGGCTTGCAGGAGCGCTTGAAGAGCGTGGGCGGCTGATTCGTTTCCCATTCGTTTCCCAGTCGAGCGATATCGATCAAGGGATCCGCTGGTCAGGCTGCTATGGTCGCCCAATCTCCCGACTTCCAGATGAAGTTGAGCGCGGTGACGGCGAGGGCGATGGGCCTCAGGGCGGGCCAGGTGACCGTGCGGAAGCGGCGCCAGGCGCCCGCGCCGTCCACCGCGGCCGCCTCGTGCAGCTCGCGCGGGGTGTTCTGCAGGCCGGCGAGCAGGGTGACCGTCGTCTGCGGCATGCCCGCCCACACGCCCACGACGATCACCGCGGGCAGAGCGCTCGCCAGCCCGCTGAGCCAGTCCCGTCCGTCGCCCAGACCCAGGTCGCGCAGGGTCTCGTTGAGGATGCCCGCGTCCGGGTTGTAGACGAGTCGCCACATGACGCCGACCACGACCTCGGGCATCGCCCAGGGGATGATCGCGAGGGCGCGGGCCAGCCAGCGCAGCCGCAGGTCCTCGTCGAGGAGCAGGGCGAGCCCGAGGGCGAGCAGGAACTGCGGGACGGTCACCCCGACCGCCCAGACCAGGCCGATCCGGAACGACTCCCAGAACAGGGTGTCGTGCAGCAGGTCGGAGAAGTTGAGGGCGCCGATCCACCGGGTGGGCGCGGTGCGGCCCGCCTGGGCGTCGGTGAACGCCAGCAGGATCCCGTACAGCAGCGGGCCGACGCTCAGGACCAGGATGGGGATCAGGGCGGGGAGGACGAGGAACCACGCGCCGCGGCCGGCGGTGGTGCGCGGCGGGCCGGTGCCCGTCGCACGGCGCACCGTCCCTGTCTTCTCGGTCGCCAACGACACCGAAGCGTCCCCCTTCCCGCGGCTGTGACGGGCCCCGCCATGGTCGTGAAGGTGCTGAACGCCGTCAAGACACCATGCGCATGCTCCGATCTGTGCGAATGCGACACTGGCCGTCGGATGGCCGGATCCCGACGCCGTGCGGTGGGGCCGGGCGGCCAACGCGCAGAACGACACGGAGGCGGGCGATGGACGAGGCACGGGCGCGGGACGTACTGGCCGCGGCGGGGGCGCTGCCCGGCCCGGCGGCAAACGCGCGGCTGCTCGCCCTGGGCGAGAACGCGGTGTTCGCCGCCGGTGACCTGGTGGTGAAGGTGGGCCGGGACGCCGAACTCCTCGACCGGGCCCGGCGCGAGCTGGACGTCGCTGCCTGGCTCGCCGAGGCGGGCGTGCCTGCGGTCCGGGCGGCCGAGCCGAAGCCGCTGCTGGTCGAGGGGCATCCGGTGACCGTGTGGCAGCGGCTGCCCGACCCGGTACGGCCTGCCGAGCCACGGGATCTGGCCGAACTCCTGCGCCTCGTGCACGCCCTGCCCGTCCCCTCCTTCGGTCTGCCCCCGCGCGACCTGCTGTCGGGAGTGGAACGCTGGCTGCGGCTCGCGGGCGACGCGATCGACCCGGCGGACGCGGCGTTTCTGCGTGAGCGCCGCGACGGCTTCGCCGCGGCCGCCGCCGCGCTCACCCCGCAGCTGCCGCCCGGCCCGATCCACGGCGACGCACTGCCCCGCAATGTGCACATAGGCCCCGACGGTCCGGTCCTGGTCGACCTGGAGACCGTCTCCGCCGATCTGCGCGAGCACGACCTGGTGGTCATGGCGCTCTCCCGCGACCGCTACGGCCTGCCCGCCGAGGCGTACGACTCCTTCACCGCGGCGTACGGCTGGGACGTGCGGGAGTGGGCGGGCTGCGCGGTCCTGCGGGGCGCCCGTGAGACCGCGAGCTGCGCCTGGGTCGCCCAGCACGCGCCCACCGGTGCGCCTGCGCTGGCGGAGTTCCGGCGCCGGGTGGCGTCGCTGCGGGACGGGGACGAGGAGGTGCGGTGGTATCCGTTCTGATCCGGCTGCTGCGGGCATGGCGGGCCGAGGTCCGGCTCAGGAGAGACGCCGGCGCATCCCCCGGGCGGTGAAGCCGACGGGCGCGACGCCCCGGCCGATGACGACGAGCGGGTGAATGCGGGGAAAGAGCGAGGTGCCCGCAAGAACGTCAGACGGTCTCTCCCGCGACCTCTCGTACGGGCCAGGCTCCGTCGATCACCGCGTCCGTCTCTCCCTTGCGGCGCAGGAAGTTCTGGAAGTCCGCCGCCCACTCGGCGTACCACTCGATCTGGCGGCGGTGCAGCTCCGCCGGTCCGAGGGCCGCGACCTTGGGGTGGCGGGCGGCTATCGCGCAGGCCAGTCGCGCCGCGGCGAGGGCGTCGGCGGAGGCGTCGTGGGCGGAGTCGAGCGGGACGCCGTATTCGGCGCAGACCGCTTCGAGGTTGCGCTTGCCGCGCCGGTAGCGGTCGACCGAACGGTCGATGGTGTACGGGTCGACGACCGGCGCCGGATCCACGCCGCCCAGGCGCTCGCGCAGCGACGGCAGGCCGTGGCGGCGCAGTTCGGCGGAGAGGAGGGTGAGATCGAAGGCGGCGTTGTAGGCGACGACCGGGACGCCGGTGCGCCAGTACCCCACGAGGACCTCGGCGATCGCGTCCGCGACCCGGTCGGCGGGGGCGCCCTCGGCGGCCGCCCGCTCGTTGCTGATCCCGTGCACCGCCACCGCGTCCGCCGGGATCTGAACGCCCGGGTCCGCCAGCCACTCGCGGTGCCCCAGGACCTGCCCGTCCCTGACCTCGATCACGGCTGCCGTGACGATGCGCGCCTCGCGCGGGTCCGTCCCGGTCGTCTCCAGGTCGAAGCCGATCAGCAGCTCCCGGTACCAGGCCATGATGGCCCCCCTTCTTGGCGGTGCTTCCCCCAGTGGTCTCCACCCTCGCATGCGCCACTGACAATCAGAGGACCGCGTTCCGCTTCCCGGCGGGCACAAAGGGATCATTCAGGACACGGGTCGTGAATCCGCCCAGGCCAGCTCGAACTCCTCGCGATAGGCCGGGAAAAGTCCGCTTTCATCCACCTCGCCCGACTTGACCACCCGGTTGCCGCCTCGCAGCACCAGCACCGGCGCCTCCATGCCGCGCATGCGCCGCAGATAGGACTGGATCACCGCGATGCCGTCGGTGCCGTCACCGTCGACGAGGTAGGCGGTGAAGCGGGGCGTCTCGTCGTAGACCTGGATCTGGAAGGCGCCGGGGTCGCGCAGCCGGGCGCGCACCCGGCGCATGTGCAGGATGTTCATCTCCACCGCCCGGCTCAACTCGCCCCGCTTCATGCCGAGTTCGCGCTCCCGGCGCTTGACGGCGCTGGAGGCGGGGTTGAGGAACAGCAGCCGTACGCGGGCCCCGGCCTCCGCGAGGCGGACCAGCCGTCGGCCGGAGAAGTTCTGCACGAGCAGATTGAGGCCGATCCCGATGGCGTCGAGACGGCGGGCGCCGTCGAAGATGTCCTCGGCGGGAAACTGGCGCAGCAGCCGCACCCGGTCGGTGTGGACGGCGACCACGTCCGCGTACCGGTCGCCGACGAGGTCCTCGACGGCGTCGACGGGCAGCCGACGCGCGGAGGGGACGTCGCCGCCGGTGCCGAGCATCTCCAGCAGGCGCGCGGAGGCCCGTTCGGCCTGGTTCAGGACGGCCTCGGACAGGGCCCGGTTGCGGGAGACGACGTTACGCGTCACCTCCAGCTCGTCCAGGGCGAGTTCGACGTCGCGACGGTCGTCGAAGTACGGCTCGAAGCAGGGCCAGTGCTGCACCATCAGCTCACGCAGCTGCGGCAGTGTGAGGAAGGAGATCACGTTGTCGTCGGCCGGGTCGAGCAGATAGCCCTTGCGGCGGCTGACCTCGCGGACGGCGACCGCGCGCTGCACCCACTCCTGTCCGGCGGGTCCGGCCGCGGCGACCACCCACTCGTCGCCGTGGACGGGCTCATAGATGGGCCGCAGCACGGCGGCCACCACCGCGCGCAGCCGCTGTTCCACGAGGTTCAGCCAGATGTAGGCCCGGCCGGCCCGCTGGGCGCGGGTGCGCACCTCCCGCCAGGCGTCGGCGTCCCAGTCCAGCTCCGGTCCGATGGCGTTCGTCTCCATCGGCCGGGCCAGGGACACCGTGCCGGGCGGGACGTCTGCGGAGCCCCCCTCGTGACCCTCGTCACCAGGGGGCAGCTCCAGCCCTCCCGAGCCCACCCAAGCACCGCCTTCCGCTCCCCCGAGCACTCCCCGTCCCAACGATCAAGGAAGGGTACTCCGGGAGCGGCGGGCGGTGCAGCCGGATGGACAGGTCGTTTCTCAACTACCGCTGTTCGTCTGTCCGTTCTCCCCCGCGAGGGCGGGCGGAGTGAGCGGATTCATAGCGGTGACGTCCCGGGGGACGAGGGAGAAGCCCTGCCAGTGGACCGGCATGGGCTGCTGGTCCTCGTCCCGGGCGATGTGGTGGAAGCCCACGTTCACCCAGGCCACGGGGTGGGTGAGGGTCTGCCCGTTCACCCACTTGTCGACGGATGTGCCGTGCAGCGGACTGCCGCAGCTGCGCACGTTGTTGCTGGCGTACTGCTCGCACTTGTTGTACTGCGTGAAGTAGATGTCGTGCTGGGTGAAGGGGCGCCCGCCGTACTTGGTGGTGGCGCCGGGGACGAACTCGTAGGAGCGCGCGTGGCCGTCCTTGTTCTTGCCGGTGGCGCTGACCACCCGCCACCAGCGCATGTTCTTGGCGTCGCCCGCGAGTTCCTTGGTGACGGGCGTGCGGGTGGTCTTGGCGGTCGGGCCCTGCTCTCCGCCGGCGGGCGGCCTGACCACCGAGTCGTACTGCTCCACCTTGGTGTTCGAGGAGCCGTCGAGGCCGAAGTCGAGCCGCCAGAAGACGTTGTGGCTGTGGCTGGTGGCGTAGGACTTGGCGCCCTTGCCTATGGGCCAGCCGCGGCCGTCGCCGGCGTCGTAGTCGAAGGGTGAGAGGCTGCCGGTGGCGCCGACGTTCATGTTGATCGCGCCGTCGTCGGAGAAGCGCCACTCGGTGATGTACTCGTACCAGCCGACCTTGTTGACGGTGTAGATCAGCAGGTCCTTGCCCTGGGTCTGGAAGACCTTGTTGCCGTCGGCCTGCATGCGGTAGGCGTGGCCCCGCGCGCGGGTCGTGGTGCACAGGCCCTTGACGTTCGGGTTCTCGGAGGTGGACGGGTCGGGGACCTTCACCGACTTGATGGTGCCGCCGGGGCACTCGGCGGGCGCCAGGTTGACCAGGCCCGAGCCGAAGTTGTAGTCGGTGATGTCGTTGTACTCGTTCTTGCCGTCGTCGTACGGCACATGGATCTGGGCGATCTTGGCGCTGTTGAGGACTCTGATCGGCTTGGTCTCGCCGGGCGGCTGGTAGGAGACCTTCTCCAGGACGAGACCGGACTTGGCCTCGAAGCGCCAGCACATGCGCCAGGTCGTGCCCGTGGAGAGCTTCTGTTCGATGCGGTAGGCGGCGCTGCAGTCGGCGGCCGGCGCGGGGGCCGCCTTGGGCCGGGCGACGGCCGGACCGGCGCCCGCGGTCACACCGGCGGCCAGCGCGGCCACGGAGACCCCGAGGACCGCCCCCTTGCGGGCGCGGCTCATTCCCCGCGGCCGGACGTCGCTTTTCAGATACGGAACGCGCATGACGACATGACTCCCTTTGCATCCCTCTACGGGAGGCAAGTTGGAAAAACGGACTGAGGGGAGGACGTGCGAGACGGTTCAGCCGGCGAGCCGGGCGACCTTGCGGGTGCTGAGGTCGATGACCAGGGAACGGGCGTCGATCCATGGACCGTTCTTGGCCTTCGGCAGCAGCCGTACGCAGCGGTGTTCGCCGCACTTGTCGAGGACGGCGGGCTCGGCGCCCGGCACCGCCCGGTACACCATGGCGGCGAGCTGCAGTTGGTCCGGGGAGGTGAGCTCCTTGCCGGTGGCGTCCTTGAAGTCGGCCTTGAGGCCCGCGCCCAGCGGGTCGGCGATCAGCAGCCTGGCCGCCTCGGTCTGCTCGGCGGCGCTGAGCGGCGGCTGGACGCCGTGCTCGGTGCCGGTGGCCTCGACCTTGCCGGTGTCGAGGTTGACGGTCTTGGTGACGAGCGAGTCGGTCCCGTAGTCGTAGAACGACACCTCCGCGCGGCGGGGCGCGTCGGGGTCGTCCACCTCGTCGGCCTCGGGCTCGGCGAGGTCCACGCCGAGGCGCTGCGGACCGCGGTCGCCGTCCACGTCCTTCCCGGCGGTGAGCATCTGCCGGTTGAGCGCGATCTTCTCGACGCGCTTGATCTCGTCGTCGGTCAGCGGATCGCGGCCCTGGCCCTTCGCGCCCTCGGCCGGCGCGCCCTCGACGACGCCGGGCTGCACCGCCGCCGCGGCGTCGCCCTGCTGCCGCCCGGCCGCCTGCCCGGTGCTCCGGCCGGCCTTGCCCCCTGACGTGTCGTCCGCCCCCGCCGTGCCCGGCAGCGTGATCCCCACCATCACGGCCGTCGCGGCCACCGCGATGGCCGTACCTGCCACCACCTTGCCCAGGTGGCGGCGCACTGTCGTGCGCACAATCTCCCCCTGCTCCCCCTGTTGACGGGAGTACGTGTCTTCCCCACTGGTTCGGCATACGACGTACTACGAGGTACTGCGAGGTACCACTGCAGATGTCGTCGTATGCGCTGGTCGCATGGTAAGAGGGACGTAAGTCACTGGTGGTTCCCTCACTTTCCGGGAGACTCGACGCCAAGGCGCCCCCGACGGGGCGGCACACCTGGAAGAGTCGTGTCCATGCAGGTCTGGCCTGGAGAGGCGTATCCCCTCGGTGCCACGTACGACGGCGCCGGCACGAACTTCGCGGTCTTCACGGAGGCCGCGGACCGAGTAGAGCTGTGTCTGCTGCACGACGACGGCTCGGAGACGGCGGTGGAACTGCGGGAGAGCGACGCGTTCGTGCGGCACGCGTACGTGCCGGGCGTCATGCCGGGGCAGCGCTACGGCTTCCGGATGCACGGTCCCTACGATCCCGCGCGCGGGCTGCGCTGCAACTCGGCGAAGCTGCTGCTCGACCCGTACGCGAAGGCGATCAGCGGTGCGGTCCGGTGGGGCGAGGAGGTGTACGGCTACCACTTCGACGCCCCCGAGCGGCGCAACGACCTCGACTCGGCGCCGCACACGATGACGTCGGTCGTGGTCAACCCCTACTTCGACTGGGGCGACGACCGCAGGCCACGCACCGAATACCACCACACGGTGATCTACGAGGCCCATGTGAAGGGCCTGACGATGCGCCACCCGGGGCTGCCGGAGGAGCTGCGCGGCACCTACGCGGCCCTGGCGCACCCGGCGCTCATCGAGCATCTGACGGAGCTCGGGGTGACAGCTCTGGAGCTGATGCCGGTGCACCAGTTCGTCAACGACCACCGGCTGGTCGACATGGGCCTGAACAACTACTGGGGCTACAACACGATCGGCTTCTTCGCCCCGCACAACGCCTACGCCTCCTGGGGCGACCGCGGTCAGCAGGTGCTGGAGTTCAAGTCGGCGGTGCGGGCGCTGCACGAGGCGGGCATCGAGGTCATCCTCGACGTGGTCTACAACCACACCGCCGAGGGCAACCACCTGGGCCCGACACTGTCCTTCCGGGGGATCGACAACCAGTCGTACTACCGGCTGACGGACGACCCCCGCTACTACATGGACACCACGGGCACCGGCAACTCCCTGCTCATGCGGTCCCCGCACGTCCTACAGATGATCATGGACTCGTTGCGGTACTGGGTCCTGGAGATGCACGTCGACGGGTTCCGTTTCGACCTCGCGGCGACGCTGGCCCGTCAGTTCCACGAGGTGGACCGGCTGTCGTCGTTCTTCGACCTGGTCCAGCAGGACCCGGTGGTGTCCCAGGTGAAGCTGATCGCGGAGCCCTGGGACGTCGGCGAGGGCGGCTACCAGGTGGGGAACTTCCCGCCGCTGTGGACCGAGTGGAACGGCAAGTACCGCGACACCGTGCGGGACGTGTGGCGGGGCGAGCCGCGCGCGGTCGGCGAGTTCGCCTCCCGGCTGACCGGCTCCTCCGACCTCTACCAGGACGACGGCCGCCGACCGCTGGCCTCCATCAACTTCGTGACCTGCCACGACGGGTTCACCCTGCACGACCTGGTCTCCTACGACACCAAGCACAACCAGGCCAACGGGGAGGACAACCGGGACGGCGAGAGCCACAACCGGTCGTGGAACTGCGGCGCGGAGGGCGAGAGCGACGACCCGGAGGTGCTGGCTCTGCGGGCCCGGCAGATGCGCAATTTCGTCGCCACGCTGATGCTGTCCCAGGGCGTGCCCATGATCAGCCATGGGGATGAGTTCGGCCGCACCCAGAAGGGCAACAACAACGCCTACTGCCAGGACAGCGAGCTGTCCTGGGTCGAGTGGCCCGACGCCGACGAAGGCGGAGCGGGGGGAACCGGAACGGACCTGCTGGAGTTCACGCGCGCGTTGGTGTGGCTGCGCAAGGAGCACCCCGTCTTCCGGCGGCGCCGCTTCTTCCACGGCCGGCCCGTGGAGGGCACCCACGACGAGCTGTCGGACATCGCCTGGTTCACCCCCGAGGGGACGGAGATGACACCGCGGGACTGGGACCGGGCGCAGGCGTCCGCGCTGTCGGTGTTCCTCAACGGCAACGCGATCTCCGAGCCGGGCGCGCGCGGCGAACGGATCACCGACGACTCCTTCCTGCTGATGTTCAACGCCTCCGCCAAACCACTGGAGTTCGTGGTTCCGGTCGACCACGGCAGGCAGTGGCAGGTGGTCGTGGACACGGCGAACCCGGAGGCGGTGGCGCAGGGGGCGGGCACGAAGGTGCAGGCCGGGGCCCGGCTGACACTGGTCGACCGCAGCATGACGGTGCTGCAACGGCCTACCCGGCCCCTGTGAAGGGACCTGAAGGGCTCTGAAGGGCTCTGGAAGGGATCTGGAAAGGATCTGAGGAGGGATCTGAGGAGGAGTGACCCGCCCCGCCCGGAGGGGGTGTGACAGGAATCGCGGCGGGGCGGGTACGTAGGTGGTCATGACCCCTGAGCGACGTGCCGCCCCTGTTCCCGTGCCGCCCACGGCGACCTACCGGCTGCAGCTGCAGCCCTCGTTCCCGTTCCGGGCCGCCGCGGCGGCCGTGCCGTACCTGGCCTCGCTCGGCGTCTCGCATCTGCATCTGTCCCCCGTCCTGGAGGCCGTGCCCGGTTCCCCGCACGGCTACGACGTCGTCGACCCCACGCGCGTGCGTGCGGAACTGGGCGGCGAGGCGGGGCTGCGGGAGCTGGCGCGCACCGCACGCGAGCACGGGCTCGGCCTGGTGGTGGACATCGTGCCCAACCACATGGCGATGGCCCCGCGCCACAACCGCGCCCTGTGGGCGGTGCTGCGCGAGGGCCCGGACTCGCCGTACGCGCGCTGGTTCGACATCGACTGGGAGGCGCAGGGCGGCCAGGTGTTGCTGCCGGTGCTGGGCGGTCCGGTGGGGGCGGAGCTGGCGCACCTGCGGGTGGACGGCGACGTCCTGCGCTACCACGACCACGTCTTCCCGCTGCGCGAGGGCACCGCGGACCTGCCGCTGCCGCGGCTGCTGGACGCCCAGTGGTACCGGCCGGCGTGGTGGCGGCTGGCCCGCACCGAACTGAACTACCGGCGCTTCTTCAGCATCTCGGAGCTCATCGGGGTGCGGGTGGAGGATCCGGAGGTGTTCGAGGCCACCCACGGCACGATTCTGCGGCTGCTGCACGAGGGCGTGGTGGACGGGCTGCGCGTCGACCACCCCGACGGCCTCGCCGACCCCGACGGCTACCTGGCGCGGCTGCACGGGGCGAGCGGCGGCCGCTGGACGGTCGTCGAGAAGATCCTGGCCGACGGGGAGCGGCTGCCGAACTCCTGGCCGGTCGCCGGCACCACCGGCTACGACGCCCTGCGCCGTGTCGACGGCCTCTTCACCGACCCCGCGGGCGCCGGGGAGCTCCTGGGCCACTACCGGCGCTTCGCGGCCCCGCAGACGGACCGGGGCGGCGACTGGGCGGCGACGGTGCGGCGGGCGGCGTACGGGGTGCTCGGCCACGAACTGGCGGCCGAGACGGAGCGGCTGACCCGGGCGGCGTCCCGGATGTGCGACACGTCGGCCGACCCCGCGCTGCGGGACCGGGCGCCCTGGGCGCTGCGCACGGCCCTGGAGGAGCTGCTCGTCCGTCTGGAGGTGTACCGCCCGTACGCCTCGGGCGACCCGGCGGCCGTCGTCACCGAGGAGGCCGCCGAAGAGGCCCGGCAGGCGTTCGTCGTGCCGCAGGAGGCGGGTGCGGTCGATGTGGTGCGGGGCCTGGTGCTGGGCGGGGAGGGGTCGTCGGGGGCGGAGTTCCGGGCGCGGTTCGCGCAGACGTCGTCCGCGCTGCGGGCCAAGTCGGTCGAGGACACGGCGTTCTACCGGTACGTGCCGCTGCTGTCGGCGAACGAGGTGGGCGGCGACCCGGGCGCCCCGGGGGTGTCGCCGGCCGGCTTCCACGCGTACTGCGCGCGCGTGCAGCGCGACTGGCCGGCCACCGGGACGGTCGTGTCGACGCACGACACCAAGCGCAGCGCCGACGTGCGCGCCGCGCTCGCCGTGCTCACCGAGTGCCCGCGGCGCTGGGCGGACGTCCTGGAGCAGGCCATGCGCACGCGGGAGGACGCGACGGACGGCGCGACGGACGGTCCGGCGGACGCCATGGCGGACGGGCAGCTGGCGTGGGCGGCCTGGCAGACGGTCTTCGGGCTCGGCCCGGCGGCCCCGGAGCGCGTCCAGGAGGCGCTGTTGAAGCATGTGCGCGAGGCGGGGCTGTACACGAGCTGGACGGAGCAGGAGCCGCCGTACGAGGAGGCGGTGGCCGCGTTCGTGGCGGCGGGGCCGTGCGGGGCGCCGGGCGAGCGGGTGGCCGCGCTGCGCGCCGCCCTGGAGCCGTACGTCCGGGCGAACGTGCTCGGCACGGCGCTGGTGCATCTGACGATGCCGGGGGTGCCGGACCTCTACCAGGGCACGGAGAGCGAGTACCGGGCGCTGGTGGACCCGGACAACCGGCGCCCGGTGCGGTTCCCTCCGGCGGATCCCGGCGTCAAGGACGTGGTCACGGCGGCCGCGCTGCGGCTGCGCCGACGGCGGCCGGACGCCTTCGGGGAGAGGGCGACGTACGAGCCGCTGTCGGCCGAGGGAGCGGCCGCGGAGCACTGTCTGGCGTTCGCGCGCTCCGGCCGGGTCGTCACGGCCGTGACGCGGCTATCGCTGCGGCTGGCGGAGACGGGCGGCTGGCGCGAGACCCGGCTGACGCTGCCGCCGGGGCGATGGGTCGACGTCCTGGCCGAGGAGCGGGAGCCCGCCCGCGCGTTCACCGGGCACGCGCGCGTGGCGGACCTCTTCGAGCGGCTGCCGGTGGCGCTGCTGGAGCGGGCGGACTGAACGAGTACGCGCATCCGAGCGCCCCCCGGAGCCTCCCCGAGCCTCCCGAAGGCTCCCCCCGGGCGTCCTTGACAGTTCACAGAGACCGTGGGGTACTGCGGATGCGAAGGCCGGGCGGACGAATACGGGGGTGAGTCTCCTGCCGGAGCTGCGCTACCCCACGGTGACCGAACTGACCACTTTTGCCGGGATGTTGGCCACCCACCAGCCCGGTATGTGCGTGCTGCGGCAGGTGGGGGTCTCCCGGGCGGGCCGGCCACTGCACCTGTTGTCCGTGGGACATGCCCGGCGGGCCGTGCTCGTCGTGGCGGGCGCCCACGCCAACGAGCCGACCGGGGGTTCGACGCTGCTGGCGCTCGCCGAACGGGTGCTGTACGAGCGGGAGTTGCGGGACGGGACGTCCTGGCACTTTCTGCTCTGCGCGGACCCCGACGGGGCGAGTCTGCATGTGACCCCGGCGCCGCGCAGTCTGCTGGAGTACCACCTCGGCTTCTTCCGGCCCGCCGGTCCTGAACAGCCGGAGTGGTCCCCCGCCGTGCTGCCGCCGGACCGGCTGCCGCCCGAGACGCGCGCGTTGACCCGGGTCATCGACGAGGTGCGGCCCTATCTCCAGGTGACCCTGCACGGCACCGATCTGGGCGGCAGCTGGGTGCAGTTGACGAAGGACATCCCCGGACTCGCCGAGCCCTTCGCCAAGTCCGCGGCCCAACTGCACATCCCGGTGGAGACGGGCGCCTCCGACGCGGCGGGCTGGCCGGCGTCGGGGCCCGGGGTGCATGTGATGCCGGCCGCCGGGGCGAACGCGGCGTACCCGAGCATGCCGGACGACGCACGGCACAGCACCTGGTACCACGCCCACCGCTACGGCGGTCTGACCGCGGTGGTGGAGGTGCCGATGTGGGCGAGCGACATGGTGGACGACCCCGCCCCGCATCCCGCCCCGGCCGCGGCGATCCGGCGGTTGGCGCGGCGGCTGCTGCGGGACACGACGGAGGTCGAGCGGGTCCTCGTGGAGGCGCTGCCGCGGCTCGAGGGCGTCGACGGGCCTCTGCTGCGAGCGGCCAGATGGGCGCTGGAGCTGGTGCCGGGGCTGGCCGCGGACTGGACGGACACCCCGCCCGCGGCCACGACGATGGCGTACGTCGGCAGCGTCGACGCCTTCGCCCGCCGGCTGCCGCTGCGGGCGGCGGCGATGCTGTGGCGGGTGTTGCAGGAGAGCGACGACTGTGCGGCTCCGCGCCTGGAGCAGCTCGTTCAGATGTGGAGCGACGCCTTCGCCGACCGCTTCCGGGCCCGCTGGGTGCCGTTGGAGCACCAGGTCGAGCACCAGTCCCGCACGGTGGTCGCGGCGGCCCTGCACGCCCGGGAGCGGGCGGCGTAGGGCCGCACGCGCGCGAGCGTGGCGCCAGGGGGTGGCTGCGGGCCCGCGCGGGTGCCCACAGCCACCGCCCCGTCCGGGTCAGACCTCGGGGGCCTGGTCGTCGTCAAGGGCGAACACCGCTCCCGTCATGGCCTCCCGTTCGCAGTCGTTGCCGAAGGTGTGCCGGTAGTCGACCGGGCGTCCGTTCCACCGCCCCCGCGCGCGGACGGTCACCGGGGCGTACACGAGCGTGCAGACGCGGCTGCTGTCCCCGGCGACGGCGTTCATGTCCCCGCCGACCCGGGCCAGGACGTCGCAGGCCTCGGCGGCGCGGGAGTGGCCCTGGGGCGGGTCGCACAGCAGCAGGGTGCCGCGGGTGCCGCTGGAGCGGGAGTCGCCCCGGGTGACGGTGAGTTCGAGCCAGTTGCCCGGCAGGGAGTCGGCGGCGTCGCGGGAGGCCGCCAGGGCGGGGGCGGCGCCGACGGCGAGGAGGAGGGCGGCCGCGGCCGGCAGGGCGCGCCGGACGGCTTTCGCCGGACGGAGATCGTTGAGGAAGTGCGTCATTCCCGGTGCATCGGCACGGCGGGCCGGCTACCCCAGTCCGACTCACCCGAACGGCCAGGGGCGGGTTCGGCGGCGCGCCGCCCGGCCGGCTCGAACGCGGCGAGCACGACCCGCGCCTGGTACTCCGCCTGGCGGGCGACGGGAATCCAGCGCGCCCCGCAGTCCTCCTGGTGGCCGGCGCACCAGGCGTCGATGAGCCGGTCCAGCTCGGGCAGCTCGCCCGAGGGGTCGCGTCCGGCGCCGCGGACGAGCTGGTGCAGCAGGCCCGCCGTCCGCACGGCGATCCGGCGGCCGGCGATGCGCAGCGCGGTCAGATGTCCGGTGCTGAACGGCGGGAGCGGGCGGCCGGGGTCGGCGGTGTCGGGGTCCCAGGCGTTCGCGAGGCAGGGGCAGACCAGGAGGTGGTCGTCCACCGGGGCGAGCAGCCGCGCCGTGTCCGGGGTGCCGGCGAGGTGGGGGCCGCACGCGCGCGAGGATGCGTTCCAGCGCCTGGACGTCGTGGCGCAGGGCGCCGCTCACGGCCCGCAGCACCGCGTCCCGGCCGGCGGGCGGCGAGCCGTCCTCGACGGCGGCGACGCCCCACATGGGGGCCTCGACGACCGCGGTGAGCGTGCCGTGCCGGTGCGGGTGGTACCAGGTCGACTCGACGGCGGCCTCGGTGATGGCGGCGGCCAGATCGCGCGGGCGCGGCGGCGGGATCCGGTAGACGGCGGGACCCAGGCGCGGCCAGTACAGGGTGTCGTAGGGCCCGAGTTCTCGGAGGATGCCGAGGCGGACGGCGGCGTGGGCGACCCGTTGGGCGAGTCCGGGCAGGTCACGAGTGAGTTCCACGAAGGCGCCGCCGATGTCGATGCCGTGCAGCGAGCACCGGAAGAAAGGTTTCAGTTCGTCCTGGAGGCGGAGCGGCGCACGAGTCTCCGGCAGTGTGGCGGCGGCCGCGCCGTCGGGCAGCCACTCGGGCTGCTCCAGGAAGCCGGGCCGGAAGAAGTTCCGGAAGTGGCGGCCGAGGCTGTAGGGGCCGGTCAGCCAGCCCTCGTTGCGGCGCAGACCGTCGGGGTCGAGGCAGAGCAGCAGGTTCCAGGTGGCGTCGGCGCCGCCGGTGAGCCGCGGGTCGGCGAGGACCCGGTCGGCCAGCCGCAGCACGGTGGCGCCGCCGACGGGCTCGTTGGCGTGCGGTCCGGCGACGACGAGCGCCTGGCGGGCGCCCCGGCCGAGGCAGAGCAGTCACAGGGGCGTGCCCGCGCGGGAGACCCCGAGGCGGCGCAGCCGGAAGTCCCCGGGGCTGCGGACGGTGAGCGCGGCCGCGCGGGCCGCGAGTTCGTCCACGGTCGGGAGCGGAGGAGGGACGGCAGGACACACCTCCACAAGGCGGTGCCGTCGGTTCACCTGGCGTGTCTGGAGTGCGACAGTGGGTCATGGGCCGTGGGTACGTCAACACCCCCACAGGTGAGGGGGCTTGAGCGGGGTCAGCTCACCGAGAGACGGAACGCGATCCGCCCGAAGGCGACCTGGTCGCCCTCACGGACCACGGCCGCGCCGATGACGCGGCGGCCGTTGACGGTCGTGCCGTTGGTCGAACCGAGGTCGCGCAGCACCCACCTGCCGCCCTGGCGGGAGAGTTCGGCGTGCACCCGCGAGACGCTGTCGTGGGTCAGCCTGAGACCGCTCGCCGGGTCGCGGCCGATACGCAGCGCGCGCTCGGTACCCGGGTGCGGCAGCAGCAGCTTGGGCAGCCGCTCGGCCTGCCAGGCCCGGCGCAGCCGGACCGTGAAGCCGGAGACCGCCTCGACGGCTCCGAAGACCACCCGGGAGAAGCGGCTCTCCGCGGGCAGGTCGGCGGTGAGGACGGCGAGCTCGTCCGAGCGGCGGGCGGCGAGGGCCAGCTCCATGCGCCGGATGAACGTGTCGTGCGACAGACGCCCCAGGGCGACGCCGTCACGCAGCACCTTCAGCGCCCGGTCGCGCTCCGCGTCCGACAACCGCGCCGGGTACGTGTTGAACTCGAAAGACGACGTCACGTTGGTGATTGTCGGTCAGTGAACCCTGGGTGTCCAGAAAACGGGAAAGAGGGTGTCCGCGGAGCGCACGGCTCCCGGTTGGAGGACGATGGAGGCGCTACATCACGGTGAGCAGACGAAGGGGACCGTCCGTGCAGTTCGAGGTGTGGGCACCGCAGGCCGACCGTGTGACGCTCCGGTGCGACGGCGCCACGCGCGCGTTGGAGCGCGATCCGGGGCGGGCGGGGTGGTGGACCGGTGAGGCGCAGGCCGCGGACGGCACGCGCTACGGCTTCGCGGTGGACGACGGCCCCGTGCGCCCCGACCCGCGCTCGCGCCGCCAGCCGGACGGCCCCGAGGGGTTGAGCGCGGTCGTCGACCACGGCCGCTACGCGTGGCGTACGCCGTGGTCCGGGCGGCCGCTGCCGGGTGCGGTCCTGTACGAGCTGCACGTGGGCACGTACACCCCCGCCGGCACCCTGGACGCGGCCGCCGAACGCCTGGAGCACCTCACCGAACTCGGGGTCACCCACGTGGAGTTGATGCCGCTGTGCTCCTTCCCGGGCCGGCACGGCTGGGGGTACGACGGGGTGTCGCCGTGGGCGGTGCACGAGCCGTACGGCGGTCCCGAGGCGCTGAAGCGGTTCGTCGACCGGGCCCACGAGCTCGGGCTGGGCGTCGTCCTGGACGTGGTGCACAACCATCTGGGCCCGTCCGGCAACCATCTGCCCGAGTTCGGCCCGTACTTCACCGACACGCACCACACGCCGTGGGGCACGGCCGTCAACCTGGACGCGCCCGGCTCGGACGAGGTGCGCGCCTATCTGCTGGGCAGCGCGCTGGCCTGGCTGCGCGACTACCGGCTCGACGGGCTGCGCCTGGACGCGGTGCACGCGCTCGCGGACACGCGCGCGTACCCCTTCCTGGAGGAGCTGTCCGCGGCCGTGGACGCCCTCGGGGCGGAGACGGGCCGGCCGCTGTTCCTGATCGCCGAGTCCGACCTCAACGACCCGCGGCTGATCACGCCGCGTCGGCAGGGCGGCGTCGGCCTGCACGCCCAGTGGAACGACGACTTCCACCACGCCCTGCACACCGCGCTCACCGGCGAGTCCCAGGGCTACTACGGCGACTTCGCGCGCGAGCCGTTCGCCGCGCTCGCCAAGACCCTCACCGGCGGCTACTTCCACGACGGCACGTACTCCGGTTTCCGCGGCCGCCGGCACGGCCGGCCGCTGGACCGCTCCCGGGTGCCCGCGCACCGGCTCCTCGGGTACGCCCAGACCCACGACCAGATCGGCAACCGCGCCCAGGGCGACCGCCTCTCGGCGTCCCTCTCCCCGGGCCTGCTGGCGTGCGCGGCCGCGCTGACGCTGACCGCCCCGTTCACGCCGATGCTGTTCATGGGCGAGGAGTGGGCGGCGGGGACCCCCTGGCAGTACTTCACCGACCACACCGACCCGGAGCTCGCCGAGGCCGTACGGCGGGGCAGGCGGCGGGAGTTCGCGGCGCACGGCTGGGCCGAGGAAGACGTGCCCGACCCGCAGGACCCGGCGACGCGCGAGCGCTCGTGCCTGGACTGGTCCGAGCCGCGGCGCGAGCCGCACGCGCGCGTGCTGGCCTGGTACCGCGAGCTGATCGCGCTGCGGCACGCGCGGCCCGACCTCACCGATCCCGACCTGGCCGACACCAAGGTCGCCCATGACGCGCAGGCGCGCTGGCTGGCCTTCCGGCGCGGCGACGTCCGGGTGGCCGTCAACCTCGGCAAGGCGCCGGCCGCGATCCCCCTGGGCCCCCGCCCGGCCCGTGTCCTCGCCGCATGGGAGCCGGTGGCCGCCCCGGGTGCTGACGGCCTGTTGCATGTGCCAGGGGAGGCGTGCGTCGTCCTGGAGCAGGAGTGAGCGCCGCTACTCCCACCCCTCCGCTCCGCCCTCGCCGCGCTCCCCGTCCTCGCGGAACTCGGTGACCCGTTCCAGCAGGATCGCCTCCCAGGCGCGCCGCAGCCGCGTGCGCGGGAGGGTGAGCGCCTCGACGGCGCGTGGGCCCGTGTCGTGGGCGTCGAGGTGCTGTGCGAGGTGGACGACGGTGTCGCAGCGGGCGAGCCACAGACCGCGCAGGCAGGGGCGGGCGCCGTACCCGGCGAGGGTGGCCGCGCGGACGGCGGCGCCGGAGCCGACGGCGAGCGCGAGACCGGCGATGTCCTCGGCGGGGTCCCCGATGACCGCGTCGGTCCAGTCGAGGACGCCGCGTACCCGGCCGTCGGCGCTCACCACGAGGTGCTCGCCCCGCAGGGCGTGGTGGACGAGCACGGCGGTGGCGGGCTGCGCGGCGAGCTGGGCCGCGCCGGCCGGGGTGAGCTGGTGGAGGCGGGCGGCGTCGAACTCGTCGGCGCGGGCGAGGCGTTCGACGGCGGTCACGGCCATCCGGCGCAGCGCCTCCAGGGAGCGCGGGGCGGTCCGCGGCACGCCGAGCGTCTCGGCCTGCCGGGGCGGCACCTCGCGCAGTCCCCTGAGCAGTCCGGCGAGGTCGGCCTCGCCGACGGCCGACACGTCGTGCTCCTCGGCCGTGCCGCCGGGCAGCCTGGTGTCGAGGGTGTAGACGAGCCCTGGTGACCACTCGCCGTGCGCGACGCTGGTCGGCACGGCGACCGGAATGTGCGGGCGCACGAGGTCGCGCAGCCGCAGCTCACGGCGGCGGCGCAGGGCCGCCTCGCGGTCGGCGGCGAGGCGCAGCACATGGCGGGAGCCGACCCACCAGGTGGTGTGCGCGCCGCCCTCGGCGACGGGCCGTACCTCCGGCCCGACGCCGCGGGCGCCGCCCTCCTCGAGGAGCGCGCGGACCAGTCGGCGGACGGTGTCCGCGGTGGGTGTCGGTGCCTGGGTCATGGTCGCGCCGCTGCCGTTCGGGGTGGGTGCCGGGGACTCCTGGAGGGTGGATCAGTCCACTATGACCAGCTCACGGGTGGTGTCGTTGAGACGGCGGCCGCCGTCCTCGGTGACGGTGACGATGTCCTCGATGCGTACCCCGAACCGGCCCGGCAGGTACACGCCGGGCTCCACGGAGAAGCACATGCCGGGCACCAGGGGCTGCTCCTCGCCCTCGATCATGTAGGGCGGCTCATGGGTGGTGACGCCGATGCCGTGGCCGGTGCGGTGGATGAAGTACGCGCCGTAACCGGCGTCGGCGATGACGGCGCGGGCGGCCCGGTCGACCTCCTGGCAGGCGACGCCGGGCCGGACCGCGCGAAAGCCCGCCTCCTGGGCCTCGCGCACGACGTCGTGGACGCGGCGCTCCTCGTCGGTGGGCTCGCCGACGTGGACCGTGCGGGAGGTGTCGGAGCCGTAGCCGTCCTTGAGGCCGCCGAAGTCGAGGACGACCATGTCGCCCCGCTCGATGACCCGGTCGCCGACCTCGTGATGCGGGTTGGCGCCGTTCGGCCCGGAGGCGACGATGGTGAAGTCGACCTGGGAGTGCCCGAACCGGCGCAGCAGGTCGGCGAGGTCGGCGCCGACCTCCGTCTCCCGGCGTCCGGCGAAGGGAACCTTCCGGATCTCCTCGTACGTTGCGTCTGCGGCCGCTCCCGCGGCCGCCATGAGCTCCAGCTCCGCCGCGTCCTTGACGGCGCGCAGCATGGGCAGGGCCTCGGTGAGGGAGGCGTAGGAGGTGGCGGGCAGGGTCTTCTGCAGGCCCAGCAGGTGCATCGCCCAGGCGTTGTCGCTGATCCCGAACCGGCCGCCCGTGTCGAGGAGGCCCGAGGTGAGGGCGTAGGGGTCCTTGCCGTCGGTCCAGTCCCGCAGGGTGAGCGCCGGGGCGCCGGCCGCCTTCGCGGCGTCGGGGGCCTCCAGGGTCGGCACGACGAGGACGGGGTCCCGGCCGGCGGCCAGGACGAGCAGGGTGAGCCGTTCGGTGGCGGCGGTGGGCGCGTAGCCGGTGAGCCATACGAGATCGGGTCCGGGCGCCACGAGCAGTCCGGCGAGTCCGGCGTCGGCGGCCTCGCGCGCGGCCCGCTCCATGCGGGCCCGGTAGTCGTCGGCGGTGAAGGGCGCGGGGGCGGTGCCGGTCATCCGGGCCTCCCAATGAAGAACGTGGTGAAGAACGTGGCGACTGATGTGTGACGGATGTGGTGACACCGGTGTGGTGACCACGGGCAGCATCCTGCCCGTACGGCGGGGGTCGCGCGAGCCGGTTGCGGGGGATTCGCACGGGTGGGCGGCCCGGATCAGGCGTCCAGGGCCATGCGCAGGCCGAGGAGCAGCAGCACACCGCCGGACACCTGCTCCAGGCGACGGCGCACCCCGGCCCGGGACAGAACGGTCTTGAGCCGGCCCACGCACCACACGTACAGGCCGTAGTAGCCGACCTCGTAGAGCGCCCAGAGCGCGGCGAGTCCCACCTCCCCCCCTGCCTTAAGGGCGTGGGGGAGGCGCCCCCATCGGCAGATGCGGGGCGTCCTTCGGTACGAACTGCGGCAGGAAGGACAGGGCGAACACGGCCGCCTTGGGGTTGGCGAGGTTCAGCAGCAGTCCGCCCCGGTAGGAGGCCCAGCCGCTCTGTTCGACGCCCTCCCAGTCGCCGTCGCCCCGCTCTGCGCCCTGCCCCGTCCGGCGGGCCTGCCACAGCGCCCGGGCGCCGAGCCAGACGAGCACGCCGGCGCCGACGACCCGCATCACGCCGTACGCCACCTGGGAGGCCGTCAGCAGGGCGCTCAGGCCGAACGCGGCGACGACGCCCCAGACGAACACCCCGGTCTCGTTGCCGAGGACGGTCAGGAAGCCGGAGCGGCGGCTGCGCAGCGACTGCTTGACGATCAGCACGGTGCTGGGCCCGGGCGAGGCGGCGACCAGGGTGCAGGCGCCCAAGAACGCCAGGAGTGAGGTCAGCATGGCGTTCAGGGTGGCGTGCCGGGGCCGCGGGGGCCAGTGGTTTGCTTCCGGGCCGTCTCAGGTGACGACGCCGGGGATCGCCGTCAGCTGCTGGTAGCCGCCGCCTGCGTGGCGCACGGTCAGTTTCACCGCCCGGCCCGGCCGGGCCTCGTCGACCGCCCGGGCGAGGTCGGTCGCCGAGTCGATCCTGGTGCTGCCGAAGGTCAGCAGGACGTCGCCGCGGACCAGGCCCGCCGTGTAGCCGGGGCCGGGAATGTGGACGGCGACGACCTTGGCGCCCGCTTTCTCGGCGTCCACGACCTCCAGCCCCAGCGTGGCCTCGGCGGGGCGCGGTGAGGCGGTGGCCGACTCGGCGGCCCCGGAAGCCCCCGACGCCCCGGACGGTGCGGGAGGGCCGCCGCGGCCCGGGGCGGTCCCGGCGCCCGGCATGCCCTGCCCTTGCAGTTCGGCCAGTCTGCTCATGCCGATCACGGTCGCCCCCACGGTGCCGAGTCCGATGCCGGACAGGACCAGGACGGTGCCGGCGGACAGGCCGAGAAGCAGGGTCGTCAGCCGGCGGCCGCGGCGGCGCGCGGCGTGCGGACGCCGGCCCCTGTCGTCCTGCCCGGCGCCGCCGCCCGGCTCCTGCCCCGGCATGGGCTTGGGACGCAACGCTGTCTGTTCCATGGATCGCCTCCGGCAGGTGCTCTACCCGGCGCAACGGCGCACCACGAGCCACGAACGAGTGAGACTGACCCACGCAGCGGCCGCAACAGGGTCAGGAGATCGACAGGCGGGCGGCGGGTGGCACGGCCGGCGCGAGGTCCGGCAGGAAGCCGTGGGTGCGGCGGGCCAGGTACGCGGACTTGTAACGGTCGACCTCGCGGTGCCAGTGCAGGATCCCCGACAGCCAGTTCTGCAGGTCGGCGACGTACTCCCCGATGGCCTCGCGGGCCTCGGGCGAGAGGTCGAAGTCGTCGCAGAGAACGGGCAGGTCGTGCGCGATGATGTGCTCGAACTGCTGCATGCGCTGCGTCATCAGGTCGTGGACGATGCCCAGCGCGGTCGGGTAGTCGCAGCCGAAGAAGTTCTGCACGACGAGGATCGCGTTGTGCATCTCGCCCTCGTACTCGATCTCCTTCTGGTACGAGAAGACGTCGTTGGTGAGGCATGCGTAGTCCGCGGCGGCGTTCTCCAGCGCGCGCACGACGCCGCTGCGGTAGACCTCCGGCGGGAGGGCGGGGCTCTGGCCCATGCGGCACAGGCTCAGGGTGAGGTCGGAGCCGAAGGTGGCGCGGCGCATCTCCAGGTAGTCGACCGGGTCGGGGACGCGGTTCTGGAGCTGGTTGGACAGCTCCCACACCCAGCTCTCGGTCATGGCGTCGACCGCGTCGCGCAGGGTGCGCCGCTGGTCGGGGGTCATGTCGGCCGCGGTGCGCGCCCACAGGTCGATCAGGCCGCGTTCCATGCCGCCTGCGGGGACGACGGGCGTCTGCGCGCCGTCGACGGGCATGCAGGCCGACAGCCGGGCCGTGGTGATTCGGGCGGCGGCCAGGTCGCGGCGGCCGCCGAAGACCAGCGGGTAGTAGTCGTCGCCGTAGGTGCCCCAGGCGAGCCACTGGGCGCTGAGGTCGAGGGCCTCGGGCGTGGCGTCCGGGTCGAGGCCGGCCGAGCACAGGGGGAGGTCGTAGGCGGCGAGCTTGTCCTCGTCCCAGACGCCCTCCTGCAGCATGCCCATGCGGTGCGTCCAGGCGGTCAGGCGCGGACGGCACGCCTGAAGATGCGGGCTGAGCTCGACCTGGAACGGCATGCGGAAGTCGGGCAGCAGGGACGGGCCGACCTTCTGGAACGGCACGTGCGCGTACGCGCGCAGTCTCCCCCACTGCCCGAAAGGCGTGGGAGGTGCCCCCATGGCGGCGGCCGAGGCGAGCAGCGCGCCGACGTCGGCGGCGGAGGTGCCGGGGCCCGTCAGCCGCTGCCAGGGCGCCTCGGACCTGGCGCCCTTGTTCATGTAGCGGCTGGAGCGCAGGTGCCATTCATGGCCGCCCGACTGCCAGTCCTGCAAGCCCTTGGCGTAGGCGGCGACCGCGAGGACCTCCTCGGGCGTGAGGCCCTTGTCCAGGGCGAGCGCCGGCACTTCGGTGAAGGCGGTGTGCTCGAACTGGTGGAGGCGGGAGGTGAGGATGTCGTTGACGGTGTCGGCGGCCTCCTGGGTGGTGCAGCCGAAGAACTTCTCCAGGACGAGCACCCCGTTGCTGTTCTCGCCCTCGTCCTCGACCTCGCGCTGGTAGGAGAACAGGTCGTTGCGCAGGTGCACGGCGTCGGAGAAGGTCTCCATCAGCACCCTGAGCGGCCGTGACCCGGCGACGGCGCCGGGCACTTCGGCGGCCGCGTACTCCACGAGCCCCGCCGACCAGGGCGCACCGCCCACCTTGCGGCGCATCTCGATGTACTCGACGGGGTTGGCGATCCGCCCCTCGTCGATGTTGGACAGCTCCCACATCGACTCGTTGAGCAGATGCTCCGTCGCCACGGCGAACCGGCGGCGCCAGTCCTCGGACATGGCCGGCACGGTGCGCGCCCACAGGTCCTTCAGTCCCGCCTCGACCGGGTTGCGCGGCTCGGGCACGGGCGTCGACAGATCCAGCGGCATGAACAGCGGCAGCCGGTCCAGGTGGGCCTTGCCGGCGGCGCGGTCGGGGGTGCGCTTGAACATGTCGAGGAAGTGGTCGTCGAAGAAGAACACCCACACATACCAGTCGGTGATCAACGACAGCGCGGGACCGTCACAGTCGGGGTGGGTGTAGGCGCAGAGCAGGCCGTAGTCGTGCGCCTCCAGGTCGGCCTGCTCCCAGATCCCGGACCCCTCCAGCATGCCCATGTCGCGCGCCCACTGCGTCGAGTGGGCGCGCGCCTGGTCGACGTGCGGGTTCAGGCGCGCGGGATGCGGCATGTAGAAGTGCGGGAGTTCGAACGGTTGCGTCATGGCCGGGCCCTACCCGGGGGTCCGAACCGCCATCCTCCGGGCGGCACATGATCACACCATCGCGTGAATCGGGCGGGAAGTGGTGAACCGTTGGAGAGCGGGCGCTCCCGTCAGCGGGTCCCCCGCACCACCTGCCCGATCCCGGTGCGCTGTGCCAGGAAGTCGGGCAGGCTGCGGGTGGCGATCCTGCCGCGTGCGTCCAGGAGTTCGACCATGCCCTGGTGCAGCGCGGTGTCCTCACTCGCGCAACTGGATCAGCGCATGCGTTCCGCCGGTGCGCCAGCGTTGCCCCTCGGCGGCGACCAAGGCTGCCTCGGTGTCGGCGTCCAGGCCTGTGATCACCTCGGACTTCAACGTGCGCAAGGCCGCGACCGGGCCGGGGAAATAGGCGGTGACGTCGGCGAAAGGGGTGGTCGGGGCCCAGCGGCTGTCGCCCACCAGACGGCGGTAGTTGAGGTCGCCCTTCACGATCGTCAGGGTGGCCGTCGCGAACTCGGCCCGCAGGTCGTCCGGCATGTCCGCGTACGGCAGCGGGGCCGCGGAGAACGGGTGGGCGCGGACCGCCAGACTGCCGTCCGCCATGGCCGCCCACAGACGCCGTCCGTGGTCGGCGGCCGCTCCCCGCGCTCCCGTCAGCTTCCGCAGCGCGTCGACGACATCGGCCGTCGTGGCGTCCGAGACATAGTACGGGTACGGCTTGACGTGCAGAACCACCCGGTCGCAGCGCCGGTGGGCGAGCAGGTGCGCCGCCAGGAGGAGATCGGGGATCAGCTCACGACCCGCGTTGTCGGCGACCAGGCACAGGGTGCGGACAGGGGTAGCGGCGTCGGTACGGGTATGGGTACCGGGACCCGTCCTCGACTCCGCGTCCCCGTTCACCGCCGGCTCCGACTCCGACTCCGCTCCCGGCAGCAGGGCCCACAGTGTCTCGCTGTCGTCGGCGACCAGTCCCGGTACGGCCTCCCGATCCTCGGCCTCGGCGTCGGACAGCCGGAAGCCGAGGTCGGCGCGGTTGCCCCAGAGGGAGCCGTGCAGGAGAGCCCGGGACCGCTCCTCGACCGGGCGGCCGGCGAGGGTGTCGAGCACGTCGAGTTCCTCGCCGGTCTCGGGCGCGTCGAGCTCGGCGAGCTTGAAGGGACGGAAGGGGTCGATGCCCTGCCAGGTACCGGGGCCGAAATAGCCCACTGTGCCGAGGAGTTGACGGTAGAAGTAGCTTTCCGACCACAGCCAGGGCACATCGAACCAGGAGCGGCCGGCGTACGCGTCGAGACCCCAGGTCCGCCACCGGTCCCGGTCGTGCGCGTCGTCGGGGAGCGGTTCGATCACGCCCTTGGTGCAGCTGGCCAGCAGCGCGTCGAGACCCTGGTGGACCTCAGGACCGTAGGGGAACGCGTCCCGCACCTGCCGGATGATCGCCGGATGCCGTTCGGCCAGGACGCTGTGAGGGAACGAGCCGGGCTCGTTGCCGAGGATCACAGGCGGGGCGGGGATGTCGGGCATGCCGATCACCGTATCGCGGGGCCACCCGGCGACGGCCGCACGCGCACCCGCACCCGCACGCACTGCGCGGCCACCGGCCCACCGGGGGCAACCCTCTCGGCGCCCCCGGTCGCACGCTCCGGCGCCGTGCGTTGCCTGCCCTCACACCGCCGCCATGATCTCCCGCTCCAGCCGTGCCGCGAGGCTCAGATAGCGGGGTCGGCGCGGTACGGGTACCAGGCCTCGGATGAGGACGTGCCACATCTCGGCCATCCGGCGGGGGAGTCGCCCCGCGGGTTCGCGGGAGCGGCCGACCACTCGGGTGCCCACGAAGAAGCAGACGAGGGAGTGGGCCACGGCGTCGACGTCGACGTCCGGGTGGATGTCGGACTCCTTGACCGCGGCGCCGAGCCGCCGGGAGATCAGGTCCAGCAACTCTGCGAAGGGATGCGGCAGGGGCGGCCGTACCGCCACTCCCCCGGTGGCGAGCCGCAGGCCCGCCCGGGCGATCGGACCCTCGACCGACAGCCGCGTCAGCCCGAACGTCAGGCGTATCAGCGCTTCGAGGGAGCAGTAGCCCCGGTCGTCGATCTCACCGGCGACCCGGCGTGCGGCCTGGGACTGCAACTCCATGATGGCGTGGGCCAGGTCCTCCTTCGCCGCGAAGTGGAAGTAGAGGGCGCCCTTGGTGACATGGGCGTGCTCAACGATGTCACTGAGGCTTGTCGACTCGTAGCCATGCCGGTCGAACAGGTCGGCGGCGGCCGTGATGATCGTCGTGCGGGTCTGTTCGGCGCGTAACTGCCTCGCCATCGACTGGTACTCTCCCGGGCCGGTAAAGAACGGGTCATGCCGTTTTTTCTTACCCCGCGTACACAATAGCTCACCGTACGAGGGTGCTGACCATGCCTGCGAAGACCGCCGACTCCCCCTGCGATCCCCCGACTTGCCCGTGGATCACGGGCTCGCCGAGCGGCAGCCTCCCATGACAAACGTACCTCGGGCATAGTCGAAGTGACCACAGAAAAAGACGGGGTGCGCGGTTTCTGCACGCAACCGCCGAACGGTGAGGCCCTGGAGAGATGTGGTGACACGTGCCACTGAACGCTGACGTGCCCGGCGAACGGTCCTTGAAACAGACGTAAGGCGGGCCGGCCGGTGTCCATCCACACCGGCCGGCCCGCCCGTTCATCGCACGCGGCGACTGTTCAGGAGTCCGCTCAGAAGGTCAGCTTCCAGCTGTTGAGGGTGCCTGTGTCCTGCGCGGCCGTGTCCTGGACGCGCAGCTTCCAGGTGCCGTTGGCGGTTTCGCCGGACGCGTTCACCGAGTAGGTGGTGCTGACGTTGTCCGCGGAGTCGGAGGAGCTGGCCGCCTTCAGCCGGTAGGCGGTTCCGTCGGGGGCCACCAGGTCGATCACCAGGTCGCCTCGGTAGGTGTGGGTGATGTCGACGCCGACCTGCAGGGCGCTCGGCGCGTTGCCGGTGCGGCCGCTGACGGCGATGGAGGACTCGATCGCGGAACCGTTGTCCGGGATGGCGACCGCGGTGGTGTTGGAGAAGGTGGTGCCCCCCGTGGAGCCGCCGGAGCCGCTCACCGCCTGCACCGTCCTGGCCGCGTCCGCGAGGCCCGCGCCGCAGCCGCCGGAGCAGGAACCGGGCAGGGCACGGGCGTTGTTCTTGATGGCCGTCTCGATCTGCGCCGGGGTCAGCGAGGAGTTCGCCGACTTCATCAGCGCGACCAGGCCCGCGATGTGCGGGGTGGCCATGCTGGTGCCCTGGTAGTAGGCGTACGACTCGCTGGACGGCGTCTTGGTGCCGGAGTTCAGGGTGGACAGGATGCCGTTCGCGGTGCCGGTGCTGGTCTGGCCGCCGGGCGCCGAGATGTCCACGAGGGAACCGTAGTTGGAGTAGGACGCCTTGGCGCCGGTGCGGTTGGTCGCCGCGACCGAGATGACGTTGTTGCAGTTGCCCGGCGAGTGGTTCGCGACGTTGTCGTTCTCGTTGCCGGCGGCGACGACGACGGTCGTGCCGCGGTTCACGGCGGCGGTGATCGCGCTCTGGGTCGCCGAGGTGCACGCCCCGTCGCCGCCCAGGCTCATGTTGATGACCTTGGCGACGTTGGAGTTGGCGGGAACACCGGAAACGGATCCGCCGGACGCCCAGGTGATGGCGTCGATGATGTCGGAGTCGTAACCGCCGCACTTGCCGAGGACCCGGACCGGCGAGATCTTCGCGCCGTACGCGATGCCCGCGACGCCCTTGTTGTTGTTCGTGACCGCGGCGATGGTGCCGGCGACGTGGGTGCCGTGCCAGGAGGAGTTGCCGGCCGGGATGCCGGAGCCGCACTCGTTGGCGGCGTAGTAGTCGCCGGGGTCGGCCGGGTTGCTGTCGCGGCCGTCGCCGTCGACGGAGACCGCGGTGTCGGCGATGAAGTCGTAACCGCCGACGATGTTCGCGGCGAGGTCGGAATGCGCGACGTAACCGGTGTCGATGACGGCGACCGTGACGCCGGTGCCGGTCGAAGTGGCCCAGGCACCCGGCACGTTCATGCCGGCGGTGGACTCGAAGAGGTCCCACTGCTTGGCGTACTCGGTGTCGTTGGGGTCGGCCTTCGGCTTGTTCAGCCGGTCCGGGACGACGTAGGCGACCTGGGGGTCGGCCTGGTACTGGGCGACGACGTCGGCGACGTCCGCCTTCGTGAGGTCGTCACCCAGGTCGACCAGGGCGGCGCCGGTGCCGAGCCGGCGCTGGAAGTCGACGTCCTCGCCGGTCTCCTTGCCCTTGGCGGCGGCGTCGGCCTCCGCGGCCGGGTTGGACCTGGCCTCGGCGGCGCCGGACTTGTAGCCGACGATGAGGCGCTCGGCCGGGGTGCCGGGCGCGGCCTCGGTCTGGGCGACGGGAACGGCGGAACCCGGGGAAACGGTTTCCTGGGCGGCGACGGCCGAGGCGGTGGAGGCGGCGGTGAGCAGGGCCGCGGAGAGCGCGGCGGCGGATATCAGTTTCCGTCTCAGGGCGGGGGACGTGCGCATGGGCGTGCCTTTCGGGGCCGGCTCCGGGCAGCGTGGAGCAGCGGTCGATTCGCTTCGGCGTCGAAGCGGCGGGGGGTGCATCGAAGAGCAGCGCGTAAGGCCGGCCAAGGCGCGGGCGCCGACCCCGCCGGGGTTACCTGTGGGTCGGCTGTGGTGGAACGATAGGCAAAGGATCAGTCATGCCGATACAGGGGAAACCCTCGATCCGGCCGGAAACCCACCCTCGACGGGCACAACCGGTCAGACATCGCCCGTTTTGATCCACCGTTCACTTCCCGGCCGATCGGCGGCAGATCCGCGGCCGGTCCCCCTGCGCGGTGCAAGGGACGCAGGTGTGCGCACTGAACGCGCCGGGCCGGTTTTCCGTACTGAGGACAGTCCGTTCCCGCGCCGGCCGAGGAGACGTCCCCGATGCCCCGCACCACCGCACACCGCACCGCAGCACTGGCGGTCGCCACCGTGAGCCCGCTCCTGCTGGGCCTGTGGGCCGCCGGACCGGCCCAGGCGCACGGCGCCCCCACGGATCCGGTCAGCCGGGTGTACGCCTGCTCCCCCGAGGGCGGCGCCGACGCGAGGACCGCGGCCTGCCGCGCGGCCGTCGACGCGAACGGCACGTCCTTCGCCGCCTGGGACAACCTGCGGGTCGCGAACGTGAACGGTCGCGACCGACAGACCATCCCCGACGGGCAGTTGTGCAGCGGCGGTCTGGCGGCGTACAAGGGCCTGGACCTCGCTCGCGCCGACTGGCCGTCGACCCGGCTGGCGCCGGGCGGGACGCTGCGGATGACGTATGCGTCGACGATCGCGCACACCGGCACGTTCAAGCTGTATCTGACGAAGCCTGGATACGACCCGTCGAAACCGCTTACCTGGTCCGATCTTCCGGAGCGTCCGTTCGCCGAGGTCAAGGATCCGGCGCTGACGGACGGCGCCTACCACCTCACGGCGAAGCTGCCCGCCGATCGAAGCGGACGTCAGATGCTCTACACCATCTGGCAGAACACCAGCACGCCCGACACGTACTACTCGTGCTCGGACGTGGTGTTCTCGGAAGCGGTTTCACAGAACAAGCCGGAGAGCGGCGCGACGACCGAGGCGCCCGCCGCGGCCACGCCGAAGCCCACCGCGAGTCCGACGCCGAGCCGGGCGACCACGGTGTCCGGCAGCCCGTCGGCGTCTGCGGCGCCCGACGCCGCGGGCGCGCAGGCCGCCGTGGCCACTCCTCAGAGCACCCCGGTGGCGGCCGACAGCGCGCCGGGCTCCGGGCCGTCCGCGCCCATGCTGGCGGGCGGCGCCGCGGCGGTGTTGGTGCTCACCGGCGGCGCCGCCCTGGTGGTACGCGTGCGTCGGCGCTGACCGGCGTACGGACGGCGTCAGGTTGTCCGTCCGTGCGCCGGCCGCCTACGTGCGCGGACGCAGCCGCTCCATCGCTGGGGCGGTGATGAGTCAGTTGACGGTGACGGCCGAGGATCCGTCGGTCACCGGGGCGTACTTCGCGGTGAAGTAGCCGTTGGCGAAGCAGAGCGACGAGCCGGACGACTTGGTGAACTGCTGGCTGGTGAAGTTGATGCTGTTGTCGGTGTTGCTCGTCGTGCCGGTCAGGCTGGCGGCCTGGTAGACGCAGTTGATGCTGCCCAGCAGTGTGCGCAGCACGACCGTGGTCTGGATGGTGGAGCCGCTCGCCGGGGTCACGGTGATGGTGCCGTTCGACCCCACGCTGGCGGTGTACGGCAGGTTGTTGACCGTGACGCTGGTGACGCCGAGCACGCCGACCACGTTCGCGGTGCAGTTGTTGAAGGAGTGCGCGGTCAGCGACTCGGTGGCGGTACCGGGCGCCGTCGGGTTGTCGGTGACGGTGGCGCTGAACGCGGACGTGCCACAGGAGACGCCGCTGGTGCCGGTCGCGCTGGAGTACAGCGTGGCGGCGGTGCCGCTGGCCAGCGACGCGTTGAGGACGTCACCGACGGCGACGTCGCCGTTCGCGGTCGTCAGCACCGCACCGGCCGCGGAGGCCGGGGTGACTGCCGTCAGGGAGAGGGCGGCGACAGTTCCAGCGAGGGCGAGGAGGGAGCGGGAGCGGGTGCGCATGCGAGTGCCTCTTTCTCAAGTGGGGCTTTTTTCGGGGGAGTTGGGGGGTTCGGGAGAGTAGGGGTGTGCGAGGTGAACCGGCGCGTTGCCTTTCGAGCAACATGGGGGGACGCGGGTCGGCGTCCGCCGTTGCCGGCCCGTGACGCCTTCTCCGTACGTGACGGACCGGCAACGGCAGCCGGCCGGTGACCGGCCGGAGGCACTGGCGAGTGCTCCGGCCGGGCCGGGCGGAAGGGGCGACCGGTCGCGGCCCGCAGGGGGAAGCGGCCGTGCCGGTGCCGTGAAGGGACGAGCTCGGGACCGAGGGCCCGTACTGGCTGAAAAGAGTCCGGGAGTGCGGACGATGTCCGCCGCACTACGGATCCGGCGCCACGGATCCGGGCTCAGCCAGGGAGAGTTGTAGACCTGAGGATCAGTCAACGTCAAGGCTCAGCACGGAAGTTGATGATCCAACAGATAAATGCGAAGGCCGGGACAACGAGTGATCCACAGGCGGTACATAATGAACACTCTTTTTCCACATCTCCCTTGACCCGCTGATGTAACCATCGGTAACTTCCAGGGTGGCTACTGCCGCGTAACCAGAAAGCCCTTGCGATTTCCGGGAGTCGCGAGGACGGGTGCACGGCAGCCGCTGTCCGCGCCAGGGCAACGTGCCACTGAAGCCCGACCCGCATGACTTAGCGCATGGGAGCAGACATGGCCTCGTCCCCGGACGTCACGTCGTCCGCAGACAACACACCCGAGAACCCCGAAAGCGGTTCCGCAGAGAGACGTGGCCGGGTCCGGCTGCGCCGGGCCGCCGTGATGGCGGTGCCCGCCACCTTCGTCGCCGCAGGGCTCGCGGTCCTCACCGCGCAGGGCGCTCTGGGCGTGCAGTTCGCCATCTCCGGCATGCCGTTCGTGGTCACCGCCGACAGGCTCGACGGCGAAGGGTTCGCGCAGTTCGGCGGACTGGACAACATGATCGAGAACAGCCCCAACCAGGGGGACACCGGCGGCCAGGTCCTGGTCGTCACCTCGGTCGTGAAGAACGGCAAGATCACCAATATGTGCCAGAGCGTCGACCTCGGCGGCATCCAGCTCGTCCTCAGGGCCGGCGGCGGGTCCAACCCGGTGAGCGTGAAGAACCTGGCGATCGACTCCGACCAGATCACGGGCGACGCCGAGTTCAACAACATCGAGATCGGCCGTGACTCCAGCACCTTCGACAAGGTCCCGATCCAGGGCCCCGCGGGTGTCTACGGTCAGCAGGCCGACACGGTCGTCATCAAGAACCTGTACCAGCACAACTACGCGGCCACCGCCGCCGTCTTCAAACTTCCCGGTCTGAAGATGAGCTTCTCGAGCGAGGGCTGCAAGTAATGACCTTCACCCAGTGGCGGGACCGCTTCCGCGGGTGGAGAGGCCACCGGCCCTTCGCAGGCGGCGTGCTGCTCGTCCTGGGCGGCGCCGAGATCCTGGTGACCATGAAGGCACCGCTTCCGGTCATCCTGCATGTCGGCATGCAGGGCCTGGCGGGTTACCTCCTGCCGACCCTCATGATCCTCTGCGGCCTGCTGATCCTCTTCAACCCGACTCAGCGGCTGTTCTACTCGATCATCGCCATCATGCTCTCCCTGGGCACCTGGCTCACCTCCAACATCGGCGGCTTCGTCGTCGGCCTGCTGTTCGGCGCCGTGGGCAGTTGCCTGGCCTTCGGGTGGGTGCCCGACCAGGAGCCGCGCCAGAGCCGCCGCAAGCAACGCAAGGAGACCCAGGCCGACCGGGCGGCCGAGACCATCCGGCAGGGCAACCCCCTGCCCGGGGCGGGGAAGCCCGCCTGACACACGGCGCCGCTCGCGGACCGACCCGCGTCCGGACAGGACACACGTCCTACGTCCGTACGCCACTTCAGCACTTCACCGGCGGGGCCGGGAGTACCTGCGCACA
This sequence comes from Streptomyces sp. NPDC050121, assembly GCF_044460385.1. Lineage (NCBI taxonomy): Bacteria > Bacillati > Actinomycetota > Actinomycetes > Kitasatosporales > Streptomycetaceae > Streptomyces > Streptomyces sp. NPDC050121. The sequence continues at coordinate 505,055 of NZ_JBITJV010000004.1, forward strand.
GCGGGCCACTCCCGGCCCCGCCGGTCTCGTCGCCCCCCTCTCTCCCGCCCGCCTCTCCTTCGTCTCTTCTCTTCCTCACCTCTCCTGTCTCTCTTTCGCGCCCCCCGCCGCTCGTCATCCGAACAGGTGACTTGGGAACTTGTTTGCCGTCGCGGGGAGTTCTGCGGACGATCACTGCAATGGGTTCGAGATGAAGGAGCGACACCGGCATGGTGTTCAAACGGCTGCTCGGGGCGATCGGCGTAGGCGGCCCCTCGGTGGACACGGTGCTCGACGGCGGGGCGGTGCTGCCCGGCGGGGCGCTGTCGGGGCAGGTCCGCCTGCGGGGCGGCGGTGCGGCCGTGGAGATCGAGGAGATCGGCCTGGAGTTGATCGCGCGCGTCGAGGCGGAGCACGAGGAGGGCGAGAGCGAGGGCGCCGTCGTCTTCGAGCGGTATGTCGTCGGCGGCGGCTTTCGGCTCGGCGAGGACGAGGAGCGCAGCGTGCCGTTCACGGTCATGGTGCCCTGGGAGACGCCGGTCACCGAGCTGTACGGACAGCCGCTGGGCGTCGTTCTGGGGGTTCGCACCGAACTCGCCGTGGCCGGCGCCCGTGACCGGGGCGACCTCGATCCGCTCACCGTCCGTCCGCTGCCCGTGCAGGAGGCGGTCCTCGAAGCACTCGGGCAGCTCGGGTTCGGCTTCCGCTCCGCCGACCTGGAGTACGGCCGCATCGGCGGCACGGGGCAACGGCTGCCGTTCTACCAGGAGATCGAGCTCACCCCCGCCCCGCGGTACGCGCACGCGGTGACCGAGATCGAGCTGACCTTCCTCGCCACCCCGTCCGACCTGGAGGTCGTGCTGGAGGCCGACAAGCGCGGCGGCCCGCTCACCCCCGGCCATGACGCGCTGAGCCGCTTCACGGTGCGCCACGACGACGTCCCCGTCCTCGACTGGAACAGCGAGGTCGACGGCTGGATCCGCCGACTGACCGAACACCGCGAGGCGTACGGCGCGCAGGCATACGTCCACTCCGCGCCGCACACCGACCACCGCACGGAACACGGCTCCGGCCCCGGTGTGGGTACGGCGGTCGCCGCGGGCGCGGCCGGCCTGGCCGTTGGGGTCGTCGGCGGGATGGTGGCGGCCGAAGTGGTCGACGAGATCGGCGACTTCTTCGAGGGAGAGGACGACGAAGCGGACGCGGACGAGGAGGGTGGCGAGGACTGACGCGGACGGCGAGGACTGGGGTGGACGGCCGCTCCAGTCCTCGACGCCCGAAACCTGCCGTCAGGCTCCACCAGGGGCGTGGGGCGAGAGGCGACTCGGCAAGGGGCGAGTCGGCGAGAGAGTCAGCGTGCCGTGGCCGCGGGCTCCACCGGGGCGGTCGCGGGCTGCGACGGGTTCGCCGTGGCGTGCTCGGGAGCGCCCTCGTCCTTCATCGCCTTGGCCTCGCTCTTGAGGATCCGCATCGACTTGCCGAACGCTCGCGCCGTGTCCGGCAGCTTCTTCGAGCCGAACACCACGATGACGACGAGCACCACGATCAGTAGGTGCCAGGGTTCCAGTCCGTTGCGGAGCATGCTCGCGACCTCTCCATCAGCCATGGTTGCTACGTTGCGCAACTTTACAACCCGTGTGCGACGCCAGGGCGTACGGGGCGAGGACGGCGGTGAGCAGGATGTAGAACGCTGTCGGCGGCGGCGTCATACCGGGCCGAGCGCCGATCGGACTCGGCGGCAGCGGCGGGCCGGGGACGCGGCGTGCGCGTGGACCGGGGAGTCAGAGTCCACGGAGGCGGGCGGCCGCCACCCCGGCGCCGGACGTGGTCGCCCCGCCGGCGTCGGATCCCGCACCCTCGGCCCGGTCGGCGAGGCGGCCCACGGCGAGGCGCACGACGTCGACCACGTCGGGGTCGTCCACTCTCGGGCCGCCGAGGGTGAAGAATTGGCACTTCGCCTCTCACCACGTTGTCGGCAGTGGGAGGTTGATCGCATGGACAGCGACGAGAACGACGCCATCGACACCGGGACGGCACACTCCGCGCGCATCTACGACTACCTCATCGGCGGCAAGGACCACTTCCCGGCGGACCGCGAGGCCGGCGACACGATGGTCCGGGAGTGGCCCGCGCTCCCCGTGCACATGCGCGCCAACCGCGACTTCATGAACCGCGCCGTGCGCCACCTCGCACGGGAGGCGGGGATACGCCAGTTCCTCGACATCGGCAGCGGCATCCCCACCTCGCCCAACCTTCACGAGATCGTCCAGGCGGCGGCCCCGGACGCCCGGGTGGTGTATGTCGACAACGACCCGCTCGTTCTCGGCCTGTCGCGCAACCTGATGGGCGGCACGCCCGAGGGCCGCACGGCCTACCTGGAGGCCGACCTGCGCGATCCGGCGGGCATTCTCGGCGCGCCCGAGTTCCGTACGGCACTGGACCCGAGCCGCCCCGTCGCCCTCATGGTGATCGCGATCGTCCACTTCCTGCTCGACGAGGACGACGCCGTCGGCATCGTCCGCCGTCTTCTCGACCCGCTGCCGCCGGGCAGTCATCTGGCGATGTCCATCGGCACCGCGGACTTCGCGCCCGCGGAAGTCGGCCGGGTCGCCCGCGAGTACGCGGCCCGTGGCATGCCGATGCGGTTGCGCACCCGCGCGGAGGCGGCGGAGTTCTTCACGGGCCTCGACCTCGTGGACCCCGGCATCGTCCAGGTCCACCGGTGGCGCCCCGACGGCATCGGCACCGAGGTGGAGCGTGACGAGGACATCGCGATGTACGGGGCGGTGGCGCGCAAACCCTGAGCCCGCCACGGCCACTCAGGATTGACGAACAGTCAACTCACCTGCGGACATGCTCTCCCCAGCGCTGTCGTCCACGTCGTAGATCACAATGCGGCAGCGGCATCTCACCCCATGTGGTTGCTCACTTGACTACCACCGGTCACACACGGTTGGCTCCGAGCCAACGAAAGTCCTCTGCCGGGGCACACGCCCTCGCTCCGGCGCCGCTCGCCCGGTCCTCCTGCTCTGCCGCACAGCGAGGTGCAGCCCCCCATGAACACTCCCCTCCCCGCTCCCCCGTCTTCGGGGTCCCCCAGATCCGTGCGCCTCGTCGTCCTGGCCGCGGCCTGCTGTCTTCTCCTGGCCGGCTGCTCCGGCGTCACCTCGTCCGGCTCGGACGCGGACGCGGCGGGCCACTCGGGCAACCGGATCAAGCTCGCCCTGGTCACCCACGGCGCCAAGAGCGACGCCTTCTGGGAACTGGTACGCAAGGGCGCAGAGGCGGCGGCCGCCAAGGACGGCGTCGACCTGACCTACGCCAGCGACTCCGACGGCGCCGGACAGGCCGAGCTGATGCGGGACGCGATCGCCGACCGCGTCGACGGCATCGCGGTGACGCTGGCCAAGCCGCAGGCCATGAAGAGCCCCGTGACCGCGGCCAAGGCGGCCGGCATACCCGTGGTCGGCCTCAACTCCGGTATCAACGCCTGGCGTTCGGTGGGACTGCTGGAGTACTTCGGCCAGGACGAGAGCGTCGCGGGCCGTGCCGTCGGCGACAAGCTCGACGCCCTCGGCGCGAAACACACCCTCTGCGTCATCCACGAGCGGGGCAACATCGCCTTGGAGGCGCGCTGCGCCGGCGTGAAGAAGACGTTCACCGGCGAGACGGAGATGCTTTACGTCGACGGAACGGACATGGACGCGGTGACCGCCGCCGTGACGACACGTCTCCAGCAGAACCCCGACATCGACGAAGTCATCGCCAACGGCGCGCAGTTCGCGCTCGCCGCGGTGCAGGCGGCCGAGAAGGCGGACAGCAAGGCCAAGGTCGCCACATTCGACCTCAACAAGGACCTGGTCACGGCCGTCCGTGACGGCAGTGTGCAGTTCGCGGTGGACCAACAGCCGTATCTCCAGGGATACCTGGCCGTGGACGCGCTCTGGCTCTACAAGACCAACGGCAACGTCAGCGGCGGCGGTGTGGCCCCTGTGCTGACGGGCCCGGCCTTCGTCACCAAGACCAACGTCGCCGACGTCACCCGCTTCGCCTCCGCCGGAACCCGCTGACCTGGCAGCTCTCGCGTTTCCCCACCGTTTCCTCCGTCTCCTCTTCGTATCCCCCTGCCCCGTTGATCGCTCTAGGACGACTATGTCTCCACGGACAGGTGCCCGGCGCCGCCGTCTCGGCTCCATACGTCTCTCCCTGATTCTCCTGGCGCTGGTGCCCAGCGTCACCCTCGCCGCCATGTGGGGTGTGACGACGACCCAGATGTTCACGGAGGGCCTGCGCCTGCGCGCGCAGACCGAACTGAGCCGGGCGACCGGCGCCATGGGCACCGAGGCGACGCTCTCACTGCAGCGGGAACGCAGTCTGTCGGCCGTGTGGCTGGCCTCGCCGGCCGGTTCCCGGGCCGCGCTGGACGCACAGCGCAAGCAGACGGACGCGGCGGCCGCCAAGCTGACCGCCCGACGGGACGACATCCAGCGGGCGCCCGCTCGTGTCAGGGACCGGTTGTACTCGGTCGTCGCCTCCGTGAGCAGCCTGGAGTACTACCGGGGCCAGGTGGACGCTCCCACCGACATCACCGCCGCGCAGGCGCTGGACCAGTACACCTCGATCATCGACGACCAGATCCACGCCTTCCAGGAGCTCTCCCAGGTCGACGACGGCGACCTCACCTCGCAGGCCGGCCCACTCGTCGCCCTGGAGCACGCGGCGGAACTGGTCTCCGACGAGGATCTGCAGCTCACCCTGGCCGGGCCGAAGAAGCGGATGGACGAGAAGACCTGGGCCGAGTTCGCGCAGCTGGTGAACACGCGGCGCTGGCTCGTGCAGGACCAGATCGTCCCCTCGCTCACCGGCGCCGCGAAGGTGCAGACCGAGAAGATCCTGACGAGCTTCCAGTGGCAGACCCTGCAGGTCATCGAGGACAAGGTGCTCGCGGCCCGGGCGAAACCGGGCGAAAACGGTGACATCGCGTTGCCGGACGTGCAGAAGCAGTGGCGTGCCGCACTCATCGACGTCTCCGACCAGTACCAGGCACTCATCCAGCGACAGACCACCACACTGCTGCAGAACAGCGCGGACGAATCGCGCGGGCTGCTCATCAAGGCCGCCTCGCTGAGCGCCGGCGGTCTCGTCGCCCTGTTGGTGTGCGTCGGCATGTCCTGGCGGATCACCCGCTCGCTGTCCAGGCGGCTGCGCGGGCTGCGGGAGGCCACGCTGAGCCTGGCGCACGAACGGCTCCCGGACGTGGTGACCCGGCTGGACCGGGGGGAGACCGTCGACGTGGACTCGGCGACCCCGCCGCTGGACTACGGCGACGACGAACTCGGTGAGGTGGCCAAGGCGTTCAACACGGCACAGCGCACCGCCGTGCACACCGCGGTCGAACTCGCCGACACCCGGCGCGGTTTCCAGAAGGTCATCCTCGGCATCGCCCGGCAGAGCCAGAACCTGGTCAACCTCCAGCTCAGCAAGCTCGACGCCCTGGAACGGCGTCACCAGGACCCCGACATCCTGGCCGGTCTGTACGAACTGGACTCCACGGCCAGCCAGTTGCGCCGCTACGAGGAGAACCTCGTCATCATCAGCGGCGGTCGGCCGGGACGCAGTTGGTCGGAGCCGGTGGCGCTGATCGACATCCTGCGCAGCGCCGTCGGGGAGGTGGCCGAGTACCGGCGGGTGGAGGTGCACACCGAGGAGGAGGTGTGCATCGCGCCGCCCGCCGTGGCCGACGTGATCCATCTTCTTGCCGAGCTCATCGACAACGCGACCTCCTACTCGCCGGCGCCCGGTCCGGTCGGGGTACGGGCCGCTCTGGTGGCCAAGGGCCTGGCGATCGAGGTCGAGGACCGTGGACTCGGCATGTCCGAGGAGGACTACGCCTCGTTCAACGCGCAGTTGGCGGTCCCTCCGCAGTTCGACGTGGTGGCGCTCGCCGATGACCTGCGGCTGGGCATGTTCGTGATCGCCCGGCTCGCGACCCGGCACGGCATCGCCGTGACCCTGCGCTCTTCGCCGTACGGCGGCACCACCGCCATCGTCCTGGTCCCGCACGACATCGTGGTCCGCGAGGCCCTCGGCTCCGAAACGCCGGAGACAGGCGGTGCGGTGGCCGCCCCGGACCGGCCCACGTCCAGTCGGGAGCGGGAGCCCAGCGCTTCCGGCCCCGAGCGGGACCGGTCGTCCCTCGTGGCGCAAGACACCCCCCACCGGACGCCGGACTCGCCTCCGTCCCCGTCCCCGTCCCCGTCCCCGTCGGACGGTGCGGCGCCGGAGGACGATGTGTCGCCGGCGGGCCACTCGCCGCTCTCGAGGCGCAGGACGTCGAACTCGGTGGACCCTTCTCGCGGGGCGGCGACGGCGACGGTCCGGGCCCCGCAGGAGACCGCCCGCCTCGCAGGCCTCGCCCCGCTGCCCCGCCGAGTGCCGCAAACCAGCCTCGTCACCGAGCTGCGCGAGGACTCCGCGGCGGCCGCCGCCGCGTCCGTCGAGGAAGACGGTTTCCCGGACGACTTCACCGCGGAGCGAGCCGCCTCTTCCCTCGCCGGATTCCAGCGCGGCACGCTGCGGGCCCAGGCCGACACGGACACCGATACCGAAGCCGACTCCAGCTCCGGCCCCGACTCCAACTCCAACTCCAACTCCAGCTTCAACTCCAGCTCAGGCTCCAGCTCCAGCTCCGGCCCAGGCTTCGACGCCCCGCTGTCGGGCTTGCAGGAGACGTCCGCCGAGGAGGCCGCCCCCGGACCGCCGGTCGCCGCAGGCACCGCCCAGACCCCGACACCGCCCACCGACCGCTCATGAAGGACACCGCGATGACACACTCCGTCCCCGCCACGAACACCCAACTCGACCAGCTGCTCACCGGGCTCGTGGACCGGGTCGCCGATGTGAACCAGGCCGTCGTGCTCTCCGAGGACGGGCTGGTGGTCAGCAAGTCCACCGGTTTCCTGCGGGAGGACGCCGAGCGGCTGGCGGCGACCGCGTCCGGTCTGATGAGCCTCAGCAAGGGCGTCAGCATGGACTTCCGCGGCGGCCCGGTGCGTCAGGCGCTCATCGAGATGGCCCACACCTATCTGATCCTCACCTCGGCCGGCCCGGGCGCCCATCTCGTCGTGCTGGCCGGGAAGAACGCGGACGTCGGCGTGGTCGCGTACCAGATGAACATGCTGGTGAAGAAGATCGGCGAGCACCTCAGCGCGGCGCCGCGGGCCCACGTCGGTCCCGCCGTCCGCACCAACGGCGGGTGAGGTGAGCGTAGGCGACGAAGCGGGCCGGCTCGTCAGACCGTTCACCCTCACCGGCGGGCGGACCCGGCCCAGCCGCGCCGACTTCACGCTCATCACGACGGTGACCGCGGTCGACCCGCCACCCGAGCCGGCCGCCCGCCCGCAGCCCGAACACGCCCGGATTCTGCGGCTGTGCGCCCGGCCGGTCGCCGTGGCGGAGCTCGCGGCCCACCTCGACCTGCCGGTCAGCGTGGTCGTCATCATGCTCTGCGACCTGCTGGAGGCGGGCCTGATCACCGCCCGTCCGCCTCGTCCCGTCACCGGCGCCCGGGACTTGGACCTGCTGCAGAAAGTGAGGGACGGCCTTGGCCGGATCTGATCCCACCACTCCCACCACTCTCACCACCTCCGCCGCCGGGTCGGCCGCGGCGCCCGACGCGGTGAAGATCCTCATCGCGGGCGGTTTCGGCGTCGGCAAGACCACCATGGTCGGGGCGGTGAGTGAGATCGCGCCGCTGCGCACGGAGGAACCGCTGACCGTCGCGGGGCTGGAGGTCGACGACCTGAAGGGCATCGAGGAGAAGCGGTCCACCACCGTGGCCCTCGACTTCGGGCGGATCACCATCGGCGCCGACCTGGTGCTGTACCTCTTCGGTACGCCGGGCCAGCAGCGGTTCTGGTTCATGTGGAACGACCTGGCGATCGGCGCCCTGGGGGCGGTGGTCCTCATCGACGTGCGCAGGCCGGAGTCCAGCTTCGCCGCGATCGACTTCTTCGAGCGCCGGGGCATCCCCTTCGTCGTTGCCGTAAACGGTTTCCACGGGTTGCATCCCTATGCGACGGACGAGATCAGGGATTCCCTGGCGTTGCCGCAACACGTCCCGGTCCTGTTGTGCGACGCGCGGGAACGGGAGTCGTGCCGAGACGTCCTGATCGCCCTGATCGACCGCCTGATCGAGGACGCCGACGAGGCCGAACTCCGGCCGAGCCCGATGCACTGATTCCGGCCCGCGGACCGGTGACCGCGACCCCGGAAACGCCGTCAGTGGGCTCCCGCGACGCGCAGTACGTCAACGGTCTCCGGGTGGGGTCCGGCGCTCGCCCACTCCAGGGGCGCCAATCCGGTGCCGTGGTCCTCGCGGAGGTTGGGGTCGGCGCCGTGGGCCAGCAGGATGCGGACCGTCTCGGTGTGCCCCCAACAGGCCGCCGCGCACAGGGGTGTTCCCTCGGCACCGGGTCCAGCGCTCTCGGCGTCGGCCGGCGCACCGGCCTCCAGCAGCCTACGAGCCGTGTCGGCGGCGCCGTGAACGCTGGCCGCGTACAACGGCGTCGTCCCGTCGGCGTTGGCCACCGCCGGGTCGGCGCCGGCCCGGAGCAGTCGGTCGACCTGAGCCCTCTGCCCGACCGTCGCCGCTGCAACCAGACGCCTCGTCAGTTTCTTCTGCCGTCTCCTGTTCACGGTCGCCAACACTAGGGCGTGTTTCGAAAGTAGCGTCGTCTGCCCGAAGGGCAGGCCCGGCGGCGTCATGGGGGTCCCCCCGCTCGAGCGAAGCCGAGAGTGGGGGAGCGTGCGA